>JAFGTC010000175.1 GCA_016934335.1 Candidatus Omnitrophota bacterium
AAATGGGCGCCGGAAACAATGTATTTCCGGTTCAGATAGAATAAATAGCCCGTGCGATAGCCATAGAGTTCGTCTTCAACCGGAACCGCCTGATCGATCCACGTTTTCAATTCGAATAAATTCGAAGAAAAGATATTTCGTTCCTCCATCCACGCCTGGCGATCCGATTCGGATAGAACAATCCGCCCCAACCAGTTGATATTAGGGCTTCGTAAAAAATAATAGCGCTCTTTCGCGAACGTAACCGTCAGGCTGATCAAAATGACAGCCGTCAGCCACCGGCCATATTTCAGGCGGGGCGTCAGCCATGAAACGACGCAGGTGATGCATACAACAAGCAGACCGTTGTTCACGCCGAAAAGGCGCGCAATATCGGATCCCCACAATAACGTAAAGAAGGAATAGGCTAATAAGGCGCAAATGACGGGATAAGTCCATCGCTTCCTTTTCAAGGCCAGCATGACGCCTACCGATAGAATCCCCAAAAAAAACAAGAGATACGCATTAAATACCAGCCAGAGAATGTTATTCCAAATTTGACCGAAGAATTCAGCGATCGAACTGGATTTGAGAATATTCAATCCATGATTGTTGGCGTTGGAGAGCATCGCGGGTATAAAATCGGGATGAGTCGGAAAAATCTCGCCCAACATCGGATAGAGCGGATTGCCGGTGTAAAACGCCGATTTGATCAGCCAAGGACTCATCATAAGCCACGCAATGAGACAATAGACGGCGATCCATTTCAATTCATGCTTCCAATGGCGCCGTTTCCAGCGAATCAGTCGATACGCAAGAAAAAGAAATTGCGGCGCAAATCCGAACAAGAGCCCGTTGAACTTGGTACCCATGGCCATTCCGCAAAAAACAGCCGCCAGCATGAAGAGTCTGCGCCGATTATGCTCCAATGAATACCAGAGCAGAACGGTGGATAGAAAGACATAAAAATAAACGGCGCGCTGCACATTGACCATGACCGGCGCGCGGAAATGAAGTGCGCATAAATACACGGCGACGGCGAACAAACTCCATTTCCCGCCGGCATATCGCTTGACGACGGCGGCGATCAGAATGAGCAAAGGAAAGAAATGGCAATAATTAAACACTTTGGCCGTCGTATCATTGCCTGCCAACAAGGAAAAAACGTAATGCAAATGAGCATTCATGGGGTAATGCGACGGCATGTTAAAGGGAACTAACTGGATGAATCCGCCGTGCTGGATGTAATAGAGCGGGACGGCGAGATGATACCAGATTGCATCGACTTCGCGTTCGGGAACGCAGCAGGCGGCCGCATAAAAAAGCAGAATCAATCCGGCGGCGATCGCCGATCCGGGCGAACGGCGCACATGACTGTATATCGCGGGAAACAAAACATGAGCTTCGCGAAGCCACACAGCGAAGGAGGCGATCGTCAGCGCAATCGCCAGAGGAACAAGAACCCAGAAGCGGAGCCCCCCTATCATTCCCAAGGCGAAATAAAAGTAAGAAAGAAAAACTTCGCCCAATGCAAACGCTATCGCCGCATAATAACCGTAAGGCAGATCGCGCAGAAACCGGCGAGCGAACAAAAATCCGAAGCCCCACACCCAAAAAAACTGCCAAAATCCAAGGATAAAATTGATCATAGTCCACAAGCCGCCGTTTCACGCAAATTATGGTACAGAGAGTAATCCTAAATGGCCTCTCCGTCAAAAGCGGCTCCCCCTTCCACTCCCAAAAAGGAATGGAAGGAGGCGAGCGTTCTGATCAATCCGGCGGTTCTGCATTTAAATCCTGTTTTATTCGACGCGTTGGATTTTGGCGCCGAGGGAGGCAAGGCGTTCGTCCAGGCGTTCGTACCCCCGATCGATCTGTTCGATGTTCTGGATCTCACTGGTTCCATCCGCGCATAAGGCGGCCATGAGCAGCGCCATGCCGGCTCGAATGTCCGGACTGCTCATAATTTGACGCCGCAGCGGGGTCGGCCCCACTACAACGGCGCGATGAGGATCGCAGAGGATGATGTTGGCGCCCATGGAGATCAGGCGATCGACAAAGAAGAGCCGGCTTTCAAACATCTTCTCGAAAATCATGACGGTGCCCTGCGTTTGAGTGGCGACCACCGCAGCGATGCTCATCAAATCGGCGGGAAACGCCGGCCAAGGTCCGTCATCGATTTTGACCAGCGAGGCTTGAAGATCGGTTTTGATGCGTAAATTCTGCTGCTTCGGCACAAAAATATCTTGATCGCGAACTTCCACATGGACGCCCAAGCGCTGAAATTGATACAGAATCATTCTCATATATTCGGGAGCGGCTTTACGGATCATCAACTCCCCGCCCGTAATGGCGGCGAGGCCGATGAAGCTGCCGACTTCCAAATAATCGGCGGCGATGCGATGGTTCCCCCCTCGCAGGCTTTCGACGCCTTGAATGGTTAATACATTGGAGCCGATGCCGCGGATGTCGGCGCCCAAATGATTTAAAAAAGCGCACAATTGCTGGACATGCGGTTCGGAGGCGGCGTTTCGAAGAACGGTTTCTCCCTCAGCGAGAACGGCGGCCATGACCAGATTTTCCGTCGCCGTGACGCTTGCCTCGTCGAGAAGAATGTCCGCGCCTTGAAGACGCTTATGGCGCCATACTTTATAGGCGTCTTCCGTCAATTCGAATTCAGCGCCTAATTCTTTTAATCCAAGCAGATGCGTATCGATGCGCCGCCGCCCTATGCGGTCGCCGCCGGGGAACGGGATTTCCGCGCGCCCGCAGCGCACAAGAAGAGGCGCCAGCAGCAGAACGGAGGCGCGGATTTTTTTGCACAATGAAGGGGGAAGCGCCGGAGAATGAATCTGTTTCGCTTGAATAGAAGCCTGATGCGAATTGGATCGCGAAACCGATGCGCCGCACGCCTCTAACAGCGCTGTCAGACTCGACACATCCCCGATTCCCGGCACATTTTCTAAATGAACAGTCTGATCGGTTAAAAGAGAAGCCGCCAAAACCGGCAAGGCTTCATTTTTGTTGCCCGCCGGTTGGATTTCTCCACTCAGAGGAGATCCCCCTTCAACGTAAAATTTCACCATTGGTTCTACCCTCAACAGATAAATCGATATCGGGAAGTATATCGCAAACCAGAGCGCCGCCGAAACGGGCGCATGCTGCAGAACGATCCTGCTTCAGCCGATTCTTTTTGTATAGACGATCACGCCCCATCAATCATTCAGAAAAATGGCGCAGAATCGGAACTCTGATATGTTTTTCTCCCTTTTCACCTCTGCGAAAATTCATGCAAAAAAAAGATCCAAAATCGATGCGCACCATCCAAATCGTCTATCAAGTTTGCTAAAGTGGCATTCGACTCGAAGCGCCCATCCTAGCGGCGCAAAAAAAGAATGAGCGGGAGCGGCGCAATCAGATATGCGGCAGGGGGCGAAATAATAGCCGGATACTTTTCCCCCGTCGAAAAAAGAGCCAACGAACAATGAATCGAGCTTCTTATCCAAATAAAAAACGCCCTGCGAATCCATGCTTCCACGGCGAACCATACTCGAAGGGAAGATCGCCTGTTCTAAAATTGCGGCGCCAACCTTTGAGTTTTATCCCTAAGCCGGCGCAATGGCACTCCATCCTCGGAATTCCTCACAAGAATAAAAATGAATTTTTTTTCGATCTTCCGAAACTTTTCACTTGACAAAATTATACTTCGTGTAATATAACATAGTGTAAATTGAAACAAGAGGGCTAAACTGCGGAATTCTGGAAGGAGGTGAAAGGGTCTATGGCAGTGAAACGGACAGTCAAAAAGGCTACAGCCAAGAAATCGACGGCAGCCAAGAAAACGGCGGTGAAGAAAACAACCGCGGCCAAGAAAAAAGCGGTCGTGAAGAAGACGCCAGCCAAAAAGAAAGCTGCAGCCAAAAAGAAAACCGCGGTAAAAAAGAAAACCACTGCTAAGAAGAAAGCCACCGTCAAAAAGGCCGCCGCAGCGAAGAAGAAAACCGCCGTGAAGAAAAAAGCCGCGGTGAAGAAAACAACTGTCAAAAAGAAGACAGCCGCCAAAAAGAAGACAGCCGCTAAAAAGAAAACAGCCGCCAAAAAGAAAACGACAAGGAAGAAGTAGCCATCGTCGTCGCGGCAGAGTGATTGTTGCAGGCGTTTCACCGCGCGGATGAGGAAAATGCCTTGAGGCTGGGCGACTGAAATGTATGCTCTGTTATGTTGCTTGATTTGGTGTTGCATTTTCTTTAAGGGAATGATGCGGTAAAGAATCGTTATGCATTGATTCTTTCAATGGGATAGAAAAGGGTTTGAGGGCATCTTCAGAAATCTGGAGATGCTGTTTTTTTCGCATTCTCAAAAGAAGGAAACCATGCTAGAATAAAACGAATTAGATTTCATGAAATATTACCCCAGGGTTTCCGGCTCTATACGGACGAGGGTTCAAGACTATCCGGTTTATGAAACGAGGAAGCTATGCCTACCAGCAAAATTCGATCGATTAAATCCGCATTTCAGTCCGGCGACGTCATTGACTTAATCCTGAGGTTGGATGGAATCAAGATCGACCCTGTGCGTCTGCATTATTACGAGAAAACCGGTCTCATCAAAGCCAGCGTACGCCCTGCCCAAGGATGCGGGAAGCACAAGCTGTATTCCCTATCCGACCTGGTCATGCTGCGATGGTTTCTTCAATTGCGCAAACAGGGGCTCAGCATGCAAAAAGTGCGCCGGGGAATCTCCTATCTCCGCAAAAACATGCCGCGCTATATAGAAAAGCCGCTGGAGCATGAACTGTATTTCGTCACGGACGGGCAGGATATGTTTGCGCTGGTTAATGGAGAAGAAGCCGTCTCGCTTGTCCGATCGCCGGGCCAGAAATATTTCGGCGTCATGGTTTACGATTTCAAAAAAATGATAGACGACACCCTGGATGCAGTGGTGCAGGCGGCCTAATAGACGCCCCGAAACGCATTCATAGCCGCCCTCGATTAACGATAGAACGCCATGCTGGCAAACGTAACCATCGATTGAGCGTCGTCTTCGACGGCTTGGTCGTATGAAAGAAGAAAGCCGCGTCCGGCTCGCACAACATCCAGCGCCATATAAATAGGAGAAAGGCCGCAAACATTGTTGCGGTCTTTTTTTTCTTCGATGGCGCGATAAAAGGCTTCCGCCTCTCCTGTGTGGAGGCTCTCCAGGACTTGCCGGTCGTCATGAGTTACTCGTTCCAATTCGCGGGGAGATAGGCCTTGAAGATGCCCGAATCGACGCCCGACATGGCTGAAATCCACTCCCGCAACGGCGACTATGCGCCCCGAATATTCGGCGACAACTTGGCGAAGGACATCCAAAGCCTGGGCCGTTTGTTGATCTTCACGAGGAGAAATCCCGGCTTGAATATACGGATGAAACGATCCGCAAAGAATGGGAACGATTTTCCCCCGCCAATGATCTCCAAGAACATGCTGCAGCCAGAGAACCTGAAATTCAATCGAGTGTTCGTCACGGTGAAGAAATTCATCTTCGAAAGGATCAAACGACGCCAAATCATTGTATCGGTCGACAAAATCGGCGTCGGTCTCTACAACTCCTAATGGGGTGGAAAAGGATTTTCGGGTTAAGGCGATTACATTCCGCTCGCTTTGATGGGCGGTTCCAAAGATGATATAGAGATCAGCGGGCGTATGGCGCGCCAATTCGCGGTAGGCAAAGGCGAAGCATTCACCGCCGCGATGCAGATCGATATGCGGCGAAATTAAAAGAGAAAGGTCTTGATTCTGAGGCGGGGGATCTTCGGCCTCTTTTTCCCGGACAGAATCCAAAAGTTGATTGAGTTGCGCGCGCAACTCCTTTTTATCCCCCGGATAGGCCGTTCCGGCATGCGAGGCTTGCCGGATGGGATCGCTGCGAAACGCCTCCACAACCGCCTGCTTTTGCTCATAAAACGTTTGCGATTCTAAAAAAAATTCCCGATCCAACTGCTTGGCAATGGCTTGGATTTTGGCCAAAGGAACCAGTTCTCCATGCTTTCGCATGAAAAGTTCCTGGATGTCGCGCAAAGAATGATTTCCATCGAAATGAGCGACCATAAAAAAGACCGGCGGCGGTAAAACCAGCACGTTTTTAGCAAATTGCCGCGGATCACGCAAACAAACGCCTTTCTCCGAGCCTTCCGGGTGAGGAAGAGCCTCCACAGGTCGAATTTTAGGATATTCTAAATCGGGTTGTAAAACGGACGATTGTTCACTCACGTTTTAGGATTCTCCTTCATCAATCTCCAGACCTGCCTCTTTTCCGTAAATAACGCAAACCATGGAAGAAAGGGGCAAAGGCGTAATTCTATTATTATGAAAACAAACATTCCTTGGCATCCAAATCCGACCGATTTATCAACCGGCATCTGCAGCCACACTGATGCAGCAGACAAAAAATTTAGCGACGACGGAAAAAGAAGGCTTATTGCTAGGTAAAATCTCGCCTTCCATCGCCGCATTATAGAAAAAAAATGAAGCCGCGGCTACGGCAAAAAAGTCCCGCCTCCACAGATCACACTGTTTGAAAAATGCATGGAATCATAGTTCCCAAGACGCTGGGAAAAATAAATGGTTTTAATTTATATTTGATATTTATATAATTTGAGTTGAAATTTATTAAAATCCGCCAAATTCAGATTGACAGTTCCATTCCGGACAGCAACTATTTAAGGAGAGTTATAATCCAGACGATAGTCTCATGAATATAAATCTATCAGGGAAAAAATACATCGAAACGCCGGAAGCGGCCCAATTGCTGGGCGTTTCCGAACACGCCCTTGAGCGATGGATTCGCCAAGGAGCGATTCCCTATAGCCGTTCGAAGGGATTAATCGTTTTCGATGAACAGAGATTGAAGGAATGGGCCGAATCGCACAATATGACCTGGATGAAGCCGCTCCCCTCCGAGGAGCGCTCCAAGCCCCCCGTCATTCGCTTGAGCAACGCCATCCGTAACGGCGGCGTCTATAACGGCGTCTCAGGAAACGACGTGGAAAGCGTCTTAAAATCCGCCGTTGCGGCGATTCATTTCCCTCATGACGTAGATCGTGAAGAACTTTTAGAAAAGTTGCTCGAACGCGAATCGATGGCTTCCACGGGAATCGGCCACGGAGCGGCCGTCCCTCACCCTCGAACGTCTTTGAAAATGCATTCTTCCGCGCCATCCATTTCCGTCTGTTTTCTGGAATCGCCGGTTCCTTACAACGCCGTGGATGGAGAACCGGTATTTGTCTTATTTTTAATGCTTTCTCCCAGCACGAAAGTCCATCTGAAAATGTTAGCCCGCCTGGGATTTTGTCTAAGAGACGAATCGTTCCTTGCATTTCTTCGGAATACGCCTGATTTGGATTCTTTATGCCAGCGAGTGGAGACCATGGAGAAAAAAATGGAAACAACCCATATAATTTAATCGGCTCAATCAAAATGGCATTGGATAGCAAGTTTTCCAAAATATTATCTTCACTCTCCCGCTGGATCTTCCTATTTAAAGACGAACATTTCCTCCTCATTCTTCTAGGCATCCCGATCGGGATCTGCGGCGGTCTAGCGGCTGTCGCGCTCAATCACTCCATCGAAATCTGCTCGGAGGCGCTTCACGTCTTTCATGGGCATTGGACGTTTGTCTTTTTTCCCGCGATTGGCGCAGTGCTGTCGATTTTTGTCCTCTCCGTGATTTTTCACGAAGGATCGGGCCATGCCGTCCCCATCGTCATCTACAGTGTTTTGCGAAAGGGAGGCTTGCTTCGATTCCGCTCCTCTGTGTCACACTTACTGGGATGTCTCTGCACTATCTCATTCGGGGGATCGGCCGGACCGGAAGCGCCGGTTGTCGTCAGCGGCTCATCCATCGGCTCCACCATCGCGCGCTTGTTTTCGCTGCACGAACGCCAGCGCGTCGCCATGGCCGGCTGCGGCATCGCCGCCGCTATTTCGGCGATATTCAACGCCCCCATAGCCGGAATCGTATTTACCATCGAAATCATTCTCTGCGAGTGGTCGACGGTGAACCTGGCCCCGATCGCCCTCGCCTCGGTCACGGCCACGCAAACCAGCCGCATCTTACGGGGAAACCAGATTCCCTTTGAACATTTCCCCTTCGAATTCACCACCTTAGACGTGATCGCCTGCCTGGGGCTGGCCGTCATGGTCAGCGTCATTGCAGTGCTCTTTTCAAAAGTACTCGCATTCGCCGAGCATACATCATCCAAACTAGCGTCCAATATCTTTGTACGCGGCATCGCGGGAGGAATCTGCGTCGGCCTCATAGGCCTCTTCGCCCCCGATGTCCTGGGGGAAGGATACCATACCATCCGCGCGATCATTGAGCAGCGCTATGCGCCGACCTTCCTGATCCTGCTGCTCTTGATCGTCGGCAAAATCGCCGCCACTTCGCTGACGCTCGGCACAGGAAGCGCAGGCGGCGTCTTCGCGCCTGCGCTGGTTTTGGGAAGCATGACGGGGCTCTGTTATTGGCAAATGCTCGACAGCCTTTGGCCCAGCCGCGAATGGGTGGGCGGCGGCTGCTTCGCCCTGCTGGGCATGGCGGGAATGATCAGCGGCGTCCTACACGCCCCCCTGACCGGGATCTTTCTGATCGTTGAAATCACCGGCGGCTATGAAGTCGTTGTTCCATTGATCCTGGTTTCCGTATTGGCGGCAACGATTTCAAGGGCTTTTCTTCCGGCTTCCATCTATTATCGCGAATTGATGGATCGAGGGCAGCTGCTGCGACCGCGAACCGACGCGCGAATTCTGGCGGATATCGATATTCAGGACGTGATTCAAGTCAACCTGACTTCAATCCCCCCCGACACGCCTCTGCGAGATTTTTCCAATATAATCCAACGCACCGGCGAATCGTTTTTCCCCGTTATCGATCCTCAAAACGGGAAATTTCACGGCTTGGTTTTCGTCGAACGCGCTCAACCCTATCTATTAAGCCAAGAATTGTATGACGCCATACTGGTCGAGGAAATCATCGAGGGATCCAACGCCCATGTTTCGCTCAACGACGATTTATTGTCCGTTATGGATCGGTTTGAACATGAACGAACCGACGTCCTGCCGGTTATCGAACAGGGACGCTTTTTAGGCGCCATCGCAAAATCCGATATTCTAGATCAGTATCGCAAAGAATTGATTGTGCAAACGACTACATAAACCCAAAGGCAGGGAGAAACGATGAAAGATAACTTATTGCACATTTACCGGAACACGCCGTTCGGGCGCGAAACGCTCATGCAATCGATCTACTTTTGCCGGATGATGAAGAACATTTACTTGAGCGTGTATATCCCTAAACACACTCAGTTTTTGATGTATTTCGAAAGCGAAGTGGTCACGATCGATCTGGATTCCTCTTATGTGGCTTCCCCGGACGCCGCCCAGGAACGAGTCGCCAAGATGATAAAAGAAGCGGGACAGAGTTTTCGGTTTCTTGAACCTACTGATTTTACAGCCAATACGCTTCCCAACTTGCCCGCTAACATGACCTATATGACCTGCCCGCGCAGCATTGTCGATTCAACCAGTCATATTGGCATCGGGTATATCGGATCGCGCGTACGCCGCATCGTGAAAAACGCCCAGTTTCCCGTTCTCATAACGCCGCCCAGTTATAAAGAGTGGAAATCCATTACAGTCTTCTACGGAGGCTCCAAACTTGGACGCAACGCCGTTCGAACCGCGTTTCATATGGCCGATCGAACGGGCCTCCCCCTGACGATCTTCACTCAATTGGAGCCCAAATTCTCCGATACTTACGAGAAGAATCTCAAAGAGGGTGGTTTA
Source organism: Candidatus Omnitrophota bacterium (assembly GCA_016934335.1). Taxonomy (GTDB): domain Bacteria; phylum Hinthialibacterota; class Hinthialibacteria; order Hinthialibacterales; family Hinthialibacteraceae; genus JAFGTC01. The sequence goes on from JAFGTC010000175.1 coordinate 9,807, forward strand.
TTGGACCGCATCAAACAGGATAATATCAAGTGGCGGATTTACGACGGCGGCAACCTGGAAGAAAATTTATTCAACGTTCCCTTTGATTCGATCATGGTCGTCGGCGCAGCGGGGCATGGGAGCATGAAAGAATTGTTATTCGGCAGCAAGTTAGAGACAATTCAGCGCACTCTGCCTAACCCCATTCTGGTCGTCGGCCCCCATTGCACCCACTCTGACGACTATATAGTTGATGCGCCTTCAACTAACTGAAGACCGACGGCGAAGATCTCCGCTTGCCAGCCGCCGGCCGCCTCCCGTTTAATCAGATCTCCCGATATATTTTCCGGGCGTTCTCGGCGAAATAACGCCTGGCGAGAGAGAGCGCGGCGGCGTGATCGAATCGCCCCTGATCCACGCGCTTCTGGAGAACATCCGCCAGAATTGTCCGGCAATGGCGCAACGAGCCGGCCGCCATTTCCACCGACGTGGAATCGTGGCCGATCATCACCTTCGAATCGGGGAGATATCCAATATACGTTTCCATGCTTTGCTGGAAAAATTCCAGATTTAATACAGGCGTCCAGCAAGGATCGATGTACGCATTGGAAAAGGATTTGGCCAGGTAGGCCGCTTCTTTCATGAACGGCCAGCAGTGCAGCATTACAAAATTAACCTGCGGAAATGCGCGAAACAGCGTTTGCAGAGGCATGGGATTGGAATCGGGCAGGTTGTGAGTTCCTACGTGGATCTGGTGCGGCCATCCCCGCTTGGCCGCCAGCTCGGCGCATTCATTCATCACAAAATTTCCAAAAATCAGTTGTTTTGCATGGTCGTCCGTCGGCTCGAAAAGCACGTCGGAATCTTTGGGCCGCGCAAAGTCGAGATGCCGGCTGTAAGCCTGCATCTGCTTGGTTCCGGCAAAACCCGCCCGATCGGCAAGATCGAAGCATTTTGCCAGGAATTCGCGAAACGCATCGGCGTTGGTCGGATCGATACCCGTCTTTTCCACGCAAAAACGCATGGCTTCTGTCGGCTTTTGATAAAACGTGCAAAATTGATCGATGCGCAGCAACGGCGCCATGATTTCCCGCTCGTTCGGATTATCCCGCTCAAAACCGAATTCCAGTTGAACCGGCCGGAGGATTTTCTGGATTTTCATAATCCCGCATGCTTCCTTGTACCAACTCATCAAACGGGAATAGCGATCCTGCACTTTGCGGTCGAGTTCTACGACGGAATCTTTCGAGTCGGCGGCGAACAGTTTTTGCAGCGTAACGCCATATAGTGAATGGAAGCCGGCATTCAAGCATGAAAACCACCCGGTTGATTCCAATCCATCCAATATGCGGCGCACGGAATCCCAGGCCGCATAGGGATCTTTCCGAAACCAATCCTTGAGCGCCTTAAATCCTTCGCGGCGCGCTTCAGCATGCCGATCGATGCCTTTCGAGTGAGTCGCCATGCCCGAATAGGGATCGAAAAGAATGTCCAACAGCGACGCGTCCTCCGGTTCGACGCCCATTTTCAAATCGGCTATAAATCCCGATTCGCGCCATCCAATGGCGTTGATCGATCCCCAATGCTCATGACCGGATAGATTGGGCAGTTCCAGGATTTCGTCTCGTAACGATTTGGCATCAGCGACGCCCTGCTTCGATGGAAATATCGCTGCGCCGACTCCGGCGCCGGCTGTCGCCATCAATCCGCGGCGGGTTAGCTTCGACATAGTCTGATAAACCATCCTCAGAAATAAGCTGATATGGTTAACCTTATCAAGACAAAACGGCAGAGGCAAGCGAGCGTATCCTGAATGGATAAAAAATGCAAAAATAGGTGGGAAGTTCAATTACTCTTTGCGCCGAGGTGACAATCAACATGGAAAATCAAGAGGTTCAAGCCCGTTTGTTTGTCGTTGGAGGATTTTTGGGAGCCGGAAAGACCACTGCTTTGACCGCGCTGGCGGACCATTTTATTCGCCGGAGAAAGCGCGTCGCCATGATCACCAACGATCAAACCGATGGATTGGTGGACAGCGAAATTGTGCGCACTCATGGAATCCAGTACCGTGAAATTTCGGGGGCGTGCTTCTGCGCCCGATTTCGAGACTTCCTCTACGCCGCCGATGCGCTGCTGCAGGAGATCCAGCCCGATGTCATTCTCGCCGAACCGGTCGGTTCGGCGGCCGATTTAATCGCGACGGTGATCAAGCCTCTTCGAACCTACACGCAAGACCGCTACAAAGTCATGCCGTTGACCGTACTCGCGGATCCCCTGCGAATCGGCGAAATGCTTCCTGACGACCAACAGACTGTCGCAGCTTCGCCATGGCCGGATGAGATTCGCTATCTCTACGATCATCAGCTGCGAGAAGCGGATTGCATTTTGATGACGAAATCGGATCTGGCGTCCGAGCGTGAAAAAGAGAACGCTCGCCGGATTCTTGTGCGCCGCTTCCACGCCCTGCGCCCGGCTCTTCCAATCCTGCCCTTTTCCGCCGTGACCGGCGCGGGGCTGCCTGAATGGCTGTCTCATCTGGAAGCGATCGGCCAAACAGGCTCACTCCCGCTGGCATCTTTTGATCGAGACCGTCACGCTAAAGCCGAATCGGCGCTCGGATGGCTCAATTTGGAGGCGCAAGTCATCCCGGAAAACGGCGGGCATGATATCGATGCAGCGGCTCTGATACACGGATTCCTTCAGCGCCTCAACGACATCATGAGCGGCGCGCCGGTAGGCCACTTAAAGATCTTCGCCGAAGCGGCCGGCAATGCGATCAAAGCCAGCATTGTGGATTGGCGACTGGGATACGCCATGGATGCATTCGAATCTGACGCCTTGAAACCTGATGCGATAACTCGGCCTGCGGGATCGGCGCGGATTCTCGTCAACCTGCGCGCCATTCGCGATCCCAATGAGTTAGCGCAGCAGACAATCCATGCCCTGCGCGATGCGGCTTCTTTGCAAAATTCCATGATTCAGATTACCAAAGAAAAAGCGCTGCGACCGGGCAAGCTAAAGCCTACTTATCGGATCGGAGGCGACCAGTAGCCGGCTGAATCCGCTCAGGCTTCGTAAAAAATTTCCGCCGGCTTGTCATGACTTAAAAAATGGATGGGACTGGCCGTCAGCCCGTAAGCGCCGCTGTTAAAGAATACAATGGAATCTCCGGGGGAAATGCGAACGTCACAGGGAATTTGATCGGCGAGCACATCCTGGGGCGTGCATAATTTACCCGCGACGGTCAGAGAATATTTCGGACATGGTTTTTGGTCCGTTTGGGGAAGAATATCCATTTCGAAATTTCGTTTGATGACCTGCCCCATGCCGCCGGCGAGAAGATAATTCTGGTGCATCCCTCCGTCGACGATGGCGTAAAAACGGTTTTGGTTCTGTTTTGTGTACAAGACTCGAGTCGCATAAACGCCGCTTTCCGCTACAAGAAAGCGCCCCGGCTCGATCTTCAATTCAATGGTCTTCAATCGGGGAGAATTCAATACGTTTTGAAGACGAGACGATAGAAATTCCAGATCCAGTTTTTCCTGATGGGAGAAATAATCGATTCCCCAGCCGCCCCCCACATTGATTTTCTGCAGCGGTTTTCCTAAAAGATATTCAATATGCAAAGCCAGATCAACAATAAGCGAGACCGACTCCGCCATGGCCCCCGCATCGAGAACCTGCGAACCCAGGTGAGCATGCACGCCGCTGAATTGCACAGATTCGAACTGCGAACGGATCCAATCGATTTGAGACTCCACTTGCTTAACGGGGATGCCGAATTGCGAAGCGCCGGCCATGCTGAGCCCGCATGGAATTTTCGATTGTGGATTGATGCGCAATCCCACATGGGGACGCAGGTCATGTTCTTGGCTGAGTTGAACAATCAACCTCAATTCTTCCGGGCTTTCCACGTTGACGGCGCCAATGTTGCGGGATAGAGCGTCCAACAATTCATCCTTGGTCTTTCCCGGACCGCTGAACTCGATCTTCGAAGCGGGAATGCCCGCTTTCAGGGCGGCTTGCAGTTCTCCTTTCGACGCCGCGTCGGCGCCAAGATTCAATTGAGCCATGGTTCGCAGAATAGTTGGATGCGGATTGGCTTTCACCGCATAGAGCATCGTGAAGCGCGCACCCAAGCATTGATCGACCCGCTTCACTTGGCGGCGAATGATATCCGGAAAATAGAGGTAGCATGGGCTTTCCGCGCTCCGCGCAATCGCCGCCAGTTTTTCTTTAGTGATAATCGAGTAAAAATCGTTTCTTTTCATGATTCACGCGTCTTATAGAACAGGATCATTTCCATGATTCGACTTGGTTTGGGGGATCATAGCGGCCGCTTTCTTCTTATCAATTTTCCCGGAGCCGGTTCGTGGAAAAGCTCTTACGAAATGAATCCATCGGGGAGCCATATAAGTCGGCAGTCTCCCCGATAAGAATTTTTTTATTTCACTTTCAGTAACGGTTGATCCTCGGCGCAATTGCACGACGGCGCATATTTGTGTTTCATCCCGCTCGTCCTTGATTCCTAAAACCAGACTTTCCTGAACCTCTTCATGAACAGATAACGCCGCTTCGATCTCTTTGGGATAAATCCTGTTTCCCCGAATTTTCAGCATATCATCCATCCGCCCCAAGAAATACAGATACCCGTCATCGTCAAATTTTCCTAAATCCCCCGTAAATACGACCAGATCGTCATCGATTCGGGCCGAAAAAGGATTTTTCCGCATCTTTCTCTGAGTGGCTTGTGGATCGTCGATATAGCCAAGCATCGTTCCCATGCCTTGATGCAAAATCTCACCCGGCTCGTTCGGACCGGCTTTGCGTCCATCCGAAGTCATGACATAGACCTTCGTCTGCTCCAGCGTCCTCCCGATCGAGGTCATTTTTCGGCTGAAATCCTCCGGCGTCAACATGCAGCTGCGGAAGGCTTCGGTTTGACCGTATGTCTTGTAAATATCCGCATGGGGGAACAAATCTCGCAATTGCTGGAGGCGACGCCGCGGCATGTCGCCGCCGGAGACGGTCAAATATCGCAGCGAATTTTTGCTAAAAAAAAGAAGGCTTTCTCTTTGAGAAAGCACATCGCTCCAGATCGACGGGACCGCGGATATCCCGGTTATCTTATATTTCTCGACGGCGGCCGCGATGTCCTGTGGCAGCCACGAATTCATCAAAACGATTTGTGCGCCCGATCGCAGCGAAGAGTGAAGTTGATTGAGCCCTACATCGAACGAAAAAGGAAGCAGATTGAGCAAGCGATCGGAAGAGCTCAATCGATATGCTTCGTATTCCGAAAGAACGCGCCGGTTAAGATCCTCGCAGGAAACGAGAACTCCCTTCGGAGCGCCGGTAGAGCCCGACGTGAATAACGCCAGCGCAGGCTCTTCTTCCCTGCGTTTCGCTTCAATTTCTATATCGTCTCTCATTGGATTTAAATCGGATCGAAACGAATAAACCTCCCATCGCCGCGAAAGCCTATCCAAGGCTTCTTTTTGAAACGGCGCCATTTCATCTTCGTCAAAGTGAATGAAACGAGTTCCATCGATAAGATCAGCTTCCATGGCGGATAATTTGATCAAGCCGGCGTTATCGGAAATAATCATGGATGTTCGACAGGCGCGAATGGTGGAAGCGATTTGATAAATGGAATATTTCGGCTGGATGCTGTAAAACACGGCCCCGCAGCGAAGAGCCGATACCATAGCGACGACATGGGCAGACGATCGGATCATGAATAATCCGATAAATTCCCCCGTTTTCAATCCCAACGACTGGAGATATTGTGCGAATCGGTTGGATTGACAACGAAGATCACCATAGGTGAGTTCCTTCTTCGCATCATGTCGAATATGTTGAATCACGGCGTTTTGCGTGCTGCAATTGGCAAACGTTTTCAATAATTCTGACAAAAAAATCATAATTTTATAAAAAAATACGTCGATTTAAATAGAATCAAACCAAAATCTTATCCAATTTACACTCAATTCCTTCCATCTCCGCTTCATATATACAATCGGTTGCCGAAAATTACAAATAAGAATTTTTTCACCTCCAGACAAATTCAGAAAAATGTCCGAGAGAGAAAAAACTCATTTAATTTCCGTTATTTTGATATATAATATAGCGAATACGATTGTTTTTGATATATTTTTTTAAAATAAATATCAAATATTCATGATAATATGAAAGGGAATTCCGTCATGAAATCGCTTTATAGTTTTATTTTCATGCTCATTTTTATCGGCCCGGCGTTTACGCAAAATATCAACACAGGCGAGTTTTTCCCCGACGCTAATTTCCGCGCCGCCGTGGAAGCATTCATGGAAACAACGGAGGGGGGAGAATTCACGGCGGATCAAGCGGCCGCCAAGACGGGAGAACTCAACATTCTGCGCAAAAAAATCAAATCTGTGCAAGGCGTCGAGTTTTTTACTCATATCACCGAGCTCAATTGCGCGGAGAACCTGATCTCCGAACTCGACCTCTCGAAAAACACTCATTTGGAAGCGCTCAATTGCAGCGCGAATCTGTTATCCGCATTGGAAGTTTCGCAAAATGTCGCCCTCACTCGATTGAGCTGCCAAAATAACAGTTTGTCATTTTTAGATCTTTCTCAAAACACGGCGTTAGCCTTACTCGAATGCGACAATAACCTTCTCGAAAATCTTGATTTAACCAACAAATTGCTTCTGGCTTTTCTCGATTGCAATAACAATCGATTGAACAGCCTGACTTTGCCCAAGGGAGATTCGCTGCAACAGGTTCATTGCTTTAACAACCAATTGACTCAACTCGATGCGTCCAATAATGTTTCATTGACTCTTTTGGACTGCTCGAAAAATCAAATCTCCACAGTGAAGTTATCGAACAACACATCCCTCAATACTCTGGCTTGTAAAGAGAATTTGCTCACGGAATTGGACGTCACAACCAACACAAACCTGAAAGAAATTGTTTGTTCGAATAATTCAATATCGACTCTCGATCTTTCTCAAAATTTGAACCTGGAATCGTTGGACTGCTCCAACAATCTCATTGACGAATTGGATATAACGAACAATCCGGTGCTCCTGACCGTAAATTGCTCGCAAAACAATCTCTCTTCTCTGGATATGACCAACAATTTTCTGTTAATTGACGTCGTTTGTCACACCAACCAATGTTCATCCCTATTGGCGACGTCCGACAATATCATCCAAAGTTTGAATTGCCATCACAACCAATTGGAAAGCATTCATGAGATGGTTCAGGTCGAATCGCTGGGCGCTGGAATACTCGGAAAATTCGATGTCCGCTGGAACAATCTCAATTGCAGCGATATCGACGACATCCTGTTTTTCTTCTTCAAATTAGGCGATCCAGTCTTTTTCAGTTTTCAACCGGACGTTCTTAAATCCGGTTTTGCATTTTCCCCCCAAAACAATATAGATCCATTCAATCCGTTTGACTGCCAAGTGGCCGTAACAAATTGGCGCCTCTATTAAGGCGCCTTTGTACCCACCCCCGAATTCCTCGATCGAATCGCCTCAGCCTATTCCGGGGTAAAATTGGAATATTCCGTTTTATTTTTGAAAATATATTGACAAATTGATTCAATAATTGTATATTTACTTCCGTTATCTAGTAAAGTTGAGGGAGAACTGTAGGTTTTGAAGGCAATGAGAACATGGATTGGATTGCAACGAAACATTACTTCTTACAACGGATTGGATTTTCCGCCGACGGTCTACAGTTTCATTTGAATGTGTTTTTGTACAAGAAGTCAATCTTCACAGATGAGATCAAGTTGTTTGAAATGAAATGTTTATGTGATTGATACGGAAGCGGTTCTGAAACATTATCAGTTTTACGGAGAAGAGCGATGAATAATAAACCTATCCATTTCATTCAATGTATCGCTATATGGGTTATTGCATGGATGCTGATTTCGCCAGTCCCATCATGGGCGCAAGTTGTTGAATGGTATCTTATTGAGAATAACGGCGGAAATTACCCTCATGGAACATGGTCGCAATCGTGGGATTTGGTCAATCCCCTGCGCGTCAAAGTCATATTGACCGGCTTTGACATCGGCGACGAAATTCCCTACACATGGCATCGAGAGATCACCAATGACCTGACCATCGATGATCGGATTCGAAGCGGTGTAGATTCTTATACGGTTCAAGGCGTTGAAGAGACTGAAATTTTTTATATCGAAATCCCTCTTCCCGATGCGACGCCCTTAGGATGGGGAGAACCTAATTCCTCCAACAAATATACGGCTACATTCAAAGCCGGCATTCCGGGATATTTCGACGAAACAACCTGGTATCAATGGTGGGATTACAACTCATCGGAAGAGACAGGAACATGCGTCAGCCTCTATAAGAACGGCGTCTCTGAGCCCGTTCCTTTGGGCGAAGACGCTTGGAGCATGGAATGGGGCGATGTATTAGGAGACCAGATCAATCCGAAATATTCGGATGCGATCGGATGGTATGATGAAATCGTCGTTACGGTGCAGGATCTCAGTACACCGTTGAAATGGCACTGGATTGTCACGGCGGAGAACGACAGCGCCGTTGTTCCCATTCAAGAAAGCGGTTCGATCGACGCCTATGGCGGCATGCAGCAATTCACCATCACCATCCCCTATCCGGCGCCGGGCTGCGCGTGGGGCGCCCCGAACAGCGCGGGATTTTATCAAGCGCATACCGCTCTCTGGATTTCTACATGCGGAACGAAAGAATGGGATTATATTTGGACGCCGGAATGCCCCCCCTGCCCAGGCGATTTGAATGTTCCCTTCGAATCCATTTCGTATTCGAGCACCTCCGACATGCCGCCCCTCGATTTCCCGGGCTATGAATGGCCGGAAGAGGGCTTCGATTTCATGCCGGAATATATGTATGCCATGACCTCCTATTTCAAATCAGTCTTGATCACTTCCGGCGTGGAGCGGGCGTTTCCCGGCTGGTGCGTGGATTTGTTCACTCTATTGGGATACGGCGAAGTTTACACCGGCGGCGATGTGCGGCTGCACCGCACCTTAAATCTGGATGAAAACTACGACGGGTATGCGGATTACAATCCCGACACCGGCACGACCTCCAATGTTGCGATCAATATCAATGGCGACATAATCGGCGCTCCCGAAAACCTCGCGCGCGTCAATTACCTGATGAATCAATACTACCGGGGCGCTTACGAGCCCTACGGCGTCACGTACGCCGAGATCCAGGCGGCAATCTGGACTCTGCTCTCCATCGGGCAGGGAGAGGACAACGGCTTCAGTAACATCGAAATCGATCCCGATACGGGCTATGGATCGGCGGGATTGATCACCTGGGATGACGAACTGAAGCAGATGGTGATTCAAGACGCCTTACAGGAAGGCGTCGAGAGATACAGCCCTACGCATTGCGAATTGATGGGCGTAGTCGTACAGACGGGCGAAGATCGTCAGACCGTTCTCATGATGGTACCCTATTGCTTTTATAAATGCATGGAGGCGATGACGCTTCTGGTCGGCTCGCGCGGTCCGTTCCCGGACGAGTTGAATGAATCGGACGGCTTCCATATCAGCGGCGGATCGGACATCGTATCTTCGGGAACCGGCCTGGAAACTTTGCCGGACGGCGTTTCAGGCGAAATCCACATCGATGTTCCGGGCGAAGTCGTACGCGCCTTCTTGTATTGGGAGGGAGAAACATCGCACGGCGTTCCTCAGGGCGTCATCGATACGATTACCGTCAATGGCGAAGAAAAATACGGCATCCTGATCGGCGGGCCGGAAGTATTCTATTCCGACGAAGGATACGGCGACATTGTTTATCAGAGTTATCGAGCGGACATCACGGATATCATTACGACCGGCTCGAACACGATCACCATCGACGGCGCCAATTTCGATTATCCAGTCGATCAAACCGCCGACGGGGCCGGCGTGCTTGTCGTGTATGAGGATGGATCGGGAGACAGCGAAATCTTCATCCGCGACGGCCAGGATTTGACGTATCACGGTTATGAGGGGAATCTGCAAACCACGGTTCCTCAAACGTTCACTTTTACGCCGACGGAAGAAGATCGAACCGCCACTTTGATTATCATCAACAGCGATATCAGGAACGATGAATACCGTCCCAATCAAGTGATCGTCGATGTCGGGGAAAATCATATTGTCTATGAAGACCTATTGGGCGGCGAAGACGGCAACAAATGGGATACGGAAACCATCGACGTCACGATCCCCGGCGGAGAGACTTCATTGACGGTAGAGGTTGTTTCTCCGGAAGGCACTGTAGATGACGGCGCCTCTATTTCCTGGATCGTCACTGCACTATCGGTTCCAGATCAAGGAGAGGGAGAACTTGTTCCCAAAGAGACGCCCAATTCTGACGATATTTCAGTCAGCGTCGACGGAAACATCGACGATTGGATTCTTACGGATGATTTCTTTGACTATATGTATCGCGCGGGCGAAGATGATAAAACCGTCGAATCAAAACTGTACCTCCAATATGACGACGTCAATGAGGTTCTTTATACACTGGTTCTAGCCGAAGAGGGCGTCACAGTTCTTGAGCAAGATGACGATGCATATGTGAAAATTGACGGCATTAAACTGGTGGACGGTTCTTTTGGCGATGATGATGTCACTCCAGATTTTGAATGGGTTTATGACACTGAAGGCAATTTAATCGGGTGGGAATCTTCGACGCCGCTGGGTGACGGCGAATACAACTTAAATGTTCACACTCAAGTCTATGATGACGGCTCTGATCAGACATCGGCCGTTGCAGGTCGAGGCATCTCTCTCTTAATTGAAAAGTCCAAAGATAAACCCATCATTTTAGCAATTGACGAAGACAGCATCGATAACGGCATCGAGCCTAATTCATTCTCCGCGATGGATGTCAACGACGACATCGCCAATATCGGCGTTCGAGACATTCTCCAATATTTCAACAATCATGTCGGCGAGCGAATTACTTTATTTACAGGACAGGTCGGCGATGAAGGATGGTTTGCTTTGAAAACCATCCCGGATTCATGGATGAAAGCCGGGCCGACCAATGACGGCGTCGTAAATTATCTGAAGGCGGGGCCGGGATTAGGAACGGCTGGGGAAGGAGTAGATGAGGAGGACTTACTGGATGCGATAGCCGATGTCACGCCGCTGAGGGCAAGCGGCCTGAAAATGTTAGAAGGTTATATGGTATGCGCGGTCGTTTATGACAGCGATGTCAGCATCAATTATTCGCCCCTCACGGGGAACTTAAAAGGCGCCACACTCGGAATCGTCGCATTCAAAGTGATATCCGTTCAATCGAATTATGGATATTCTGACTCGACTCTTCCTAAAGTAGTTGTTGAAATATTGGATCTGACCGCCACAAAACAACTGCCTATGCAGTTGCTTTCGGACGCTCCCGAACCTATATCCTCTTCCGAACCCATGGATGTCAATCCGATCGAACCATTCACAGAAGATTTAGTCGCCTATTGGGATTTTAACGATGCGGAAGGCATCGTAGCGCAGGATCGTTCGCCAAACGCCTACAATGGCGTTTTAATAAACGATCCGACCTGGTATGCAGGATATGACCTCGGCGGCATTTCATTGAACGGCGCGGGAAATTATGTCGACGGGGGATTCTTTGACGTCGGCGGTTCGGAATTTTCTGTCATGGCCTGGATTAAAGCCAATCAATTCAACCATCTCGCCGAATCAGACGCCCGCATAGTCTCGAAAGCCTTGGGCGTCAATGAAGACGCTCATTATTGGATGTTGAGCACCGTCGATTCGGGCGGCCCCAAACTATGCTTCCGCCTGAAAACCAATGGCGGTACATCGACCTTGACGGCGAGTTCCGGCGACCTGGAGCCCGGCGTGTGGACTCATGTCGCCGCCGTCTATAACGGAAGTCGCATGCTCCTCTATAAAGACGGCGAAGAAGTGGGCCGTTTGAAAAAATCCGGATCGTTGAATTTGAATTACTTGATCCCAGTCTGGATCGGCGCCAATCCGCCGGATGCATACAGCAAGCCATTCGATGGGATTATCGATGAAGTGCGAATCTACGAGCGTGCTGTGAGCGTTGGCGAGATTCTCGAGATTATGGATTATCAATCCTCTATCCCGCCAACGCCCACTCCAACGCCTACTCTGACGCCGACGCCGACCTCTACGCCCACGCCCTCGCCGACCTTCACGCCGACACCTGTTGCATCCGGCGACGTAGCGGCCTATTGGAGTTTCAATGAGAACGGCGGTCTGGTGGCAAACGACTGGTCGGGCAATAATCACGACGGCGTACTGATCAACGCGCCGGTTTGGGCGATGGGATATGAGAACAGCGGCTTGTTGTTCGACGGTTATAACGATTACGTGGATGCAGGCTATTTCAACGTTTCCGGCTCGGCCATGACCATTTCCGCCTGGTTCAAAGCCGACCGGTTCGATAATCTTTACGGACATGACGCAAGAATTATTTCGAAAGCCTGGGGAACCTCTGACAGCGACCATTACTGGATGTTGAGCACGCGGCTGGAAGGCGTCGATACTCGCCTGCGCTTCCGGTTGAAAACCGGAGGTACGACTTCCGTCCTGATCGCCGATTCCGGCAACTTGCAGCCGGACGTATGGATCCACGCCGCCGCCGTTTATGACGGCAGTTACATGATCTTATACAAAGACGGCGTGGAAGTAGGGCGTATGGAAAAAACCGGCGCCATCGATGTGAACTCTTTATACCCGGTCTGGATCGGAGGCAATCCGCCGGTATCCAGCAGCCGCCCGTTTGACGGCGTGATCGATGAAGTCAAAATTTTCAATCGCGCCTTGAGCCCGGCGGAAGTTCTGGACATCGCAACCGACTCGATCACTTCAACCAAAATCTACGACAGCCAGATCCTTCTCCAGACTCCCACGCCGACGGCAACGCCGACGCCGACCATGACGCCGACACCGGAATTATCGGCCGAAGAGATGCGAATCGAAAGCGATTTGCAATCCGAATCGCTGCAGCGCGATTCTTCCCAAGCAAGAAATGAATAAAAACGGGGCTTCCGTGAATCAATGCATCGAATGGCAAAGTCGCTTCCGGCTTTGCCATTCGTGCTTTTGCTTCATTTGAAAAGGATGAAATTTCCGATTACACTCGATTTTTAAAATAACTTTTATGATTCTAAAGCAGTGAAGCGCATATCATGAAGATTCATCCCATTTCTGATCCATCTCTGTGGAATAAATACATGCGGCAATGCCGTGAAACCGATTTTCAGCAAACCTGGGAATACGGCGAAGGAGTGGAGCGCTGCGCGGGATGGAAGCCGTTGCGCCAATTGGTTTTGGATGATCAAACGCCCGTCGCCCTTGTTCAGACCTTGACGAAAACCCTCCCCATCGTCGGCCCGGCGGCCCGCATGCAAAACGGGCCCATGTTTTTCGATTACAGCAAAGAAGTCCCGCCAAACCGGGCGATGGAGGCACTGCGCTGTTTGACTTCCTATTGGACAAAGGAAAAGGAATCGGCGCTGCATTTGACGCCCTGCCTTTTACCGGAAGATTTACCTTCGGACTGGATTTCCAATCTGAGATTGTATGAATCCAAAGAGCCCTTCTGGAATTCCATCCGCATCGATTTGAGCATAGAAGCAGACGCACTGCGAAGAAACATGCGAAGGACGGGATGGCGCGAACCGCTTCGCAAGGCGGAGCGGCTGGGGCTGCAGACCGTCTGGTCTCAAAGCGATGCGGATTTCGATTTTCTTCTGACTCAATACCGGCAGGCGCAGCGGGAAAAAGGCTTTTCCTGGCCGTCCGCCGACCTGGTGCAAGTTTTATGGGATCGGGCGAAGGATTCGTTCCAAATCGTATGGATCGAAAACGAAGAACGGCGCCTGGCCGGGATGGCGCTGTTCACGTTCGTCGATACGAGTTATTGCTTGATCGCCTGGAACGGCCCTTCTTCGCGAGAGACGCATGCGGCCAACCTGATTTTCTGGCAGTCGATTCTTTATTTTCAACAAAGAAACTATCGCTGGCTCGATCTCGGAGGAATCGATCCAGTCAATCTTCCCGGCATCACCGAATTCAAGCGCGGAATGGGCGGCCAAGAGTATCGATGGGCGGGCGGCGCGGAATCGATATCTCCGGCCGCAAGGCGGAATTTCGAAGAGGCGGAGCGTCAAGACGAAATTCCTTATGTGATTCCCGGCTTCGCATCGGCGCCGTTCCAACTCGATAAGTTGGACGATGTGCAGAATCGCGTCGAATCGCTCGTCGCCGATTTTGTGCGCGATCTTTCCGGAATGAACGTTTCGATCGATCGCCATGAGTCTCTCATCAACAGCGGCCTGATCGATTCATTGAGCATCGTCAGTCTGGTGCAAACTTTGCAGGAAGCGTTCGACATCGAAATCGCGCCCTTTGAGCTGACTATCGAAAATTTCGATACGCCGGAGAGGATTGCTTCTTTCGTGAAGGAAAAATCGCGATAGATCGACCACAGCCATCCAGAAGCGAATGGTAATGCTATGAATTTTCACACATGGACGTTTGCTGTTTTCTTTTTGATTGTCTATGCCATCTATTCGTTTCTTCGCTGCAAATGGCAAAATCGCCTTCTTTTAGCGGCTAGTTATCTATTCTATGGATTCTGGGATTGGCGTTTCCTTTTTTTGCTTTTGACGTCGACGATCACCGATTACTTTTGCGGCCGGGCCATGGGAGCGAGCCAATCCCCCAAAACGCGCAAGCGATGTCTTTATTTGAGCCTGGCCGTCAATCTTGGCCTGCTGGGATTCTTCAAGTATTTTCTCTTTCTATGCGACAATATTGCAGGGCTTCTATCTTTCTTCGGGATGACCATTCCAACTCCGCAATGGAGCATCATCCTTCCCATTGGCATCTCGTTTTACACGTTTCAAACGCTCAGTTATACTATTGACGTCTATCGCTCGCAGATCAAACCGGTACGCAATTTCTGGGATTACGCCCTGTTCGTTTCGTTCTTCCCGCAGCTGCTGGCCGGGCCCATCGAAAGAGCCCGCAGCCTCCTCCCGCAAATTCAATCGCCGCGCACCGTCACGCCCCAAGGTCTATCCGAAGGATTTTTTCTCATTTATTGGGGATTTTTCAAGAAGATTTTTATCGCCGACAATCTCGGAGCCTTTCTGCATCTTTATGGAAATCCCGGCCTCCTGGGGCAAGGCGGCGCCGACGGCGGCATGATCCTCATCACCGGGTATGCGTTTCTATTTCAACTCTACTGCGATTTCTCCGCCTATTCGGACATCGCCCGCGGATTGGCGATGGTGATGGGATTCGAGTTGATGGAAAATTTCAAATCCCCCTTGTTTGCGTCAAACATCCAAGAAGTCTGGGCGCGCTGGCACATCAGCCTCACGACGTGGATTCGCGATTACGTCTATTATCCCATGGCGCTGAAACGCTTTGGAAAAAAGCACATCAACGACAAGGCGCTCATCGTCATTGTCTTTCTGATTATCGGCCTGTGGCATGGAGCCTCGTGGAACTTTGTTTTATGGGGCGGATTCCATGGAGCGCTGCTGGCCGCATATGCAATGCTGAAGCCAAAACTCGCGCCCTTGCGCCGCAGGGGGGATGGATGGACGCCCGCCGTTTATCGTGCAATCTCTGTTTTCATCACCTTTCATTTGGCGGTCCTCGGCGCATTGCTGTTTCGCGCCGAGAACGCCCACCAGATATTACTATGGAGTTCTCAATTATTTTGGGGATTTTCGATGACTTGGAATCAAGCGGCGCTGTTAGGCAAAATCCTTCTCGCGGCCTCGCCGATGCTGATTTACGATCTTTTTTGGTATTGCAAGCCGGATTTTTCCCGTTTGATGCAGACGCCCGCCGTTCTGCGCTATGCTTTTTTGTATATCACGTTTTACCTGGTTGTTGTTTACGGCTCTCAAGCGCCGACGACTTATATTTACTTTCAATTTTAAGGTTCACTCGATTTGGAGCGTAATACCGTGCAGCAGGAAAAACCGTTTTGGATGCAAATTGCCTCATCTTTGAAAAGCTTCCGCCGTTTTTTTATCGTCTGCCTTCTGCTGATCGCATTCGAATTATCCTTGTCGCCGGTTCTTGCCTATTTTGTTTCGGACGCGCGACTTTTGCGCGACTACCTCGAACAGAATTTTTTCCAAACATATAAACAAACCGCCCAATTTCTCTCAGGGGAACTCCATATCGAACCGGATGAGATCCGGGGATGGCGAAATCGCCCCGAAGCGATAAAAGGCAACATTCGATTCGATGAGTACGGATCGCGATCCCGTCACGGCGTCAATCCCCATTCCCAAGAGAAGACGCGCATGATTTTTTTGGGCGATTCACGAATGCTGGGCGGCGACGGCGTTACAAACGAGCAGACGATCAACGCTTTCGTCGAAACCGGCGGCATCGAAACATTGAATTTCAGCAGCCCCGATTACAGCCTCGATCAATCGTTCTTGACCATGCAGGCCGCCCAGGAGTCATTCCAGCCCGACGTCTACGTAATCGGCATCGGATCGCAGCCGGGACGCCTGCTGCGCTGCCTCTTTCTCCCGTTTTTCGACATTTCCATCTTGCCCAGAATGAAGCCGCGCTTCTTGGATCATCATTCCAAACTGGATTTGCTCGTTCCGCCCTACCGGCGACTGTTGCAGCATTTCCCGGATAACCCGGATTTGATACCCTATCTTAAAGAACATGACGGCTTGTTTCATCGCTTTCAGCGTTTCAAAAAGGAAAAGGTATGGAGGATGACTCCTTTTTTAGCGTTCATGACAAAATGTTGGAAAGCGGTAAGCGATCGTTATGGTAGAAATGTAGCAAATCCAATTGAGGGGGGAAATAATAAAGAATTGACATCGGCTCTTCTGGATGCGACAAGGCAATTTGCACAAAGCCGAAAAGCCCGATTAATTTATATTGTGTTCGCGAAACAGAGCGAAATCCATGGAAATTCAACCTGGTATGACGAAACGATTGCGCAAGTGAGGCGCCATAACATCCTTTTTGTGGACACGCGGCTTCTGTTCCGCCAGTATCCCGGTCTTGTTGATGAACTTTATCTGGACGACCTTCATTTCTCTCCGCGAGGGAATCAAATCATTGCCATGGTGATCTCTCACATGATGGAGCGACTCGAACAGAACAGACTTGATTCCTGAGCGCTCATGTGGAATTTTCTTTTATATCTTTTGCTGCGCCGGTTTTAAAAATTCAAAATGTGATACAACTTTTTCACGGAATTGCACAATCAATTTATCCGTTTCATCTCCGTGAGAATGACGTTCTCCGATAGAATCAGACGAATGGCCGACGTATCGCTTTACATAAGTTCCATACCAATCATGATTGATGGCTTCCGTTTGAAAATATTGAGAAAATCCTTGGGCGTGAAATCTAAGTCTGGATTCCATTTTTTAAGACTGCGTTTCACAACCTTCGAATATTCCATAACGCCTGAAAAAAGGATCAAACGCTCTTGATCTTGCAGTGCGTTTTTATCCAGCCAGAGAACCGTTTGAGGCATCGGTAAAGTGCGAAAACAATACTTGTTTTCGCACTTTGGTGAATAAACTAAACAATAACCATGAAATTTCTTTTTCCGTTTTCCATCGGAAACTTGCAGATGGTTCTCTGCCTCCACTTGCCAGTGAAGAACAATTCTTACCTGAATCCGTATACTAAGAACCTAAAAAATGTGTCAGCGGTTTATATGGCGAAAAATGAAGGCCGCGATGTTATTGAATCTCTAAATAATCTTTTGACGGCAGCAAAGGAAACGGCGCATGCGGCTCCGTCTGATACCAATAAGCGACCGATGAAATATCGTCCTGCAAAGGAAGGTATCTCCCGCCTGAACGCCACCCCAACGCTTGAATCGTCACTTTCAAATCCTCTTGGAAGCGAACAGGATCGACGATATGCCAGCGATAGAGGCCGAAACGCATTTGCGATTTGTATTTCCCATCAGGCCGGATAATCTGCGGCAGCCCCGTATACGGCGTGGAAAACTCCTGATATCGCCCTTCCGCCTTGTTCTCAAAATTATAGGAGCCGCAGAAATAATCTTCGGTTCCCGTCCCGCAGATGGTCGGAAATTCCTGATCGCCGTCCAGGAAGAATTTGATCTCGCCTTCTCCCCACCATCCATTGTTGTTCACGCCCCAGCACATGTACGTGCCGACATACTGCCCTCGCCCTTTTACGCCTTCGAGGATGGTGTAGATCTCTTTGTAGGGAAGAGGATTGACGCGGCGGAACTGCGCATGGAAATAAGCGGCGTCATCAGGAACTTCGGTCAGCGTATAATCGATTTGATAATACACCCGCATTTTATTCACATCGATGTTTTCCAGCGTTATTTTGCATTTTTTCCGGAACGGCATCACCCAATAACAATTGAAGGCGCTGCCTGGATTCACGCACACCGCCAGCGAATTCACTTGGGCGTATTCCCCCCACCCGCAGGCGAAAAAATCGCCGAGAGGGCATTCGACGGAGGGTGTCTCCTCATCATCCCAGTACATCCGCAAAATCGAAAACCGCCAATTCCCGGTCGGCGTGAGCCAAATATGTTGAATCGCTCCGGGGCCGTCAATCTCCGCCAAAGTCAGCGTCGACTGCGCTTCCACATCAACGGAGGGAGAGACTTTCCACCCCTGGCCCAGATCGCGCGCCGCATTGGCGCCTGTTCCTTCTTCCGCCATGCCTCCCTGCCCTTTCGCGCCGGTAAAATTCTCCGGGCTGATGGAGCGGGATTGAGCGTAGGACAGCCGGTATAAATTTCCCAAATTCATGTTCAAACCGTTGAAGGACGAGTCGTCGGCCTGAACAATGCCTGCCATCATTCCCAATAATGAAGCGACCGCTATGAAACTGATTTTTCGAGATAAAACCATGCCTGAGCCTGCCTTTCTATACAAAATAGTGATTGTCTGTTTATTGCACAAAAAAATACGATAAAAGTCAATGTGGAAGATGCAGGTTTAGATTTAACAATTTTTGTAGGAATAATCGTATTAGATCTCAAGCATGATGAAAAATCATGAAATTTGTTCTGCCGAGGATCCAAATACCGTTAACATATTGAAAATTAGAGACTTGTTGTTCAGAATCCATTTGAGAGACGGCCAAGGTGATTTTTCATGCTGGAATTTTTTATTGAATTATCTAGCAAGTTATCCGCATTCGATGTACTGTTTTTCCATATCTTTATGACTCAAAAACAAGGAAAAGACAAAATTAGAAACGAGGGAATATCATGAAGCGTCAATTCACTTTTCTGATTGGACTTATGTTGTTTCTTCCATCTTTTTCTTTGGCCGGCAGTCCTATTATCGAGGATGGGATGCCCCATGGCGATCCGCCTTATCTGTTATCGGATGATTGGCGGCCGTTGCTGCGAGTGAATTCGCTGGACGGCTGGCAGTTCCGCAATCCAGAGCGGGCCGGTTGGGGAGCGACGAGCGGAGTTTATTGGGGCGGCCCCCTTCATCCCGAAGAATTAACGGGAATCGATTCGCCCGGTGATCGCATCATCAATACCGTCACGCACTTCAAACCGGTTCCTTCGGACATTTACACGGAGGAAAAATTTGGCGACATCGAACTTTATTTAGAATTCTTATGCTCGGATAAAACCAATTCCGGCGTTTATCTCCATGGATTGTACGAAGTACAAATCTGGGATAGCCATCAGCGAGACCAACAGCACATTCAAGACATCTGCGGGACCATTTACGATTATGAAAAAACAGTCGACGGCCAATTTATGGGGGCGGTTGCTCCGCGCGAAAGAGCCGAACGACCGACGGGACAGTGGCAGTCCTTCCATATTTGGTTTCGAGCGCCGAGATTTGACGAAACGGGAGCGAAAATTGCAAACGCCAAGTTTCTGCGCGTTCTTCATAACGGCGTTCTCATCCACGAAAATGTGGAGCGTGAAGGTCCAACCCGCGCCTGCATGAATCTCGCCGAATCTCCATTCAATCCAATCATGCTTCAAGGCGATCACGGCCCCATCGCTTTCCGCAATATTTACGTTCGCCCCTTGAAATCAAGCGCTCTTACCAACCTGTTGGAAGAGGAAGAGCCGCAAAAAATCAAAGAACCGGATGTGATCTACGTTCCGACTCCCATGGATGTCGTCCGTGAAATGTTGAAATTGGCGCAAGTAAAAAAAAGCGACGTTATCTATGATTTAGGATGCGGGGATGGACGCATTGTTGTAACCGCCGCCAAAGAGTATGGATGCCGGGGATTCGGCTTTGACATCGATCCCGAGCGAATAATCGAATCGCGCAACAACGTTCGGGAAAACAACGTTGAACATCTTGTTACGATTCTGCAAGAAGATATTTTCACGCTCGATCTGAGCCAGGCCGATGTCGTTACGCTGTATCTGCTTCCCAAGCTCAATGTCCGTTTGATTCCTCAGTTGGAAAAACTGAAGCCCGGCTCGCGCATCGTATCCCACGATTTCGGAATGAAAGGCGTAATTCCCGATAAAGTGATCGAACTTCCTCTATCGAAAGCAGGAAATCCTGACGACCAGGATTATGAAGAATATGACGATTACGGAGATCATACCATCTACCTTTGGACCGTTCCATTGAAAAAGGAAAAAGTCGATTGAGCGTTTGAGGAGGCGGCGGAATTCATGCGGGCAGGGGAATCACGCCTCTCATGATTTTTAACTACGCGGAAGATTCTCCTTACACATTAATTGGATCCAGAGCCAATTCAGGGTTTAGGTATTGATCGTTTCTCCAAATCACGGGATGATGAAAACGAACACAAAAATAACAAAACTACGGGAAATGATTGAACCATGAGACAAATCCTATTATCTTCCATCCTGATCTTCAGTTTATGCTGTATCGCATCCTCATCGCCCGCCGAATCGAGCGCCGTCGTCTCCCCGGCCGAAGAATCTACCCACAAAGTATTGTTGGATGATTTCGACGCGCATGATCTCGACGACGGATGGTCGTTCAGCAACGGGCCGGAATTTCCGGGAGCGTCCGGCTCGTTCAAGCGGACGGAAAAAAATTCCGCCCGCGGAAAATCAGGCGAACTTTTATTTGACTTCTCCCAAGGGGGCAATTACGTTTCCGCCATTCTTTCGATCCCTTCCCATCTTATTGATGAAAGTGCATCCGCAAAATCACAAAGCCAATTCGGCGCTTTGCAATTGGACGTGAAACGCCCGCAAGGGCACTCCATCTCCATCCGGTACACCGACCAAACCGGCCAAGTCTTCCAAAAATCCGTGGATTGCCCCGCGGACAAATGGGCTGCCGTCATCGTTCCATTCCAAGATTGGCAGACAAGTTGGGGCGGTGAAAACGACGGCAAAGTTCATGGCGATCCTCAAAAAATCGCCGTCTTGATCGACAATGGCGACAAACAACAAGGTTCGCTCTATATCGACAACCTCACACTGTTGGCGGGCTCTCCGGACGACTGGATGATTCATACGCAATACACAGCCTACCAATTCGAGCCTTCCGAAGGATGGCGCTCATCCGGCGCAGGCGATCGGGGAAGCACGGCGCTGCATCAGAAGAAATGGCGTCTCGATTTTACTCAAGGAGCGCCCTGGCTTTCCCTTCGCGTCCCCGATGAAACTCTTTTGGGCGGCATTGACAAAATCACTCTGCGCGTTCGCGGCGACGCAAAAAATCATCCAGTTCGCCTCTTCCTTCGCACTCATTTCATGACCTTTCACAAAATGATAGGAACTTTAATGGAAGGCGATCAGGCGCTGACGACGGACGGCCCTCCAGGAAACGGCTGGGAATGGCATGGCGGAGAGAACGATGGGAAAATTCACGGGCCCATGCGCCTCGCCGAAATCCGCGTCGAAAACAACGGCCAAAATAACATCATCGATCTGGAATTATTAGGCATTGACGTCCAAGCCTCCTGCGCCCCGCAGAAGCAATGCGTGCTAACCGCTGAATTTAAAGATCAAAATGGGGTCGGCCATTTCTCCGCCAAAATTCAATCCATGTCCCAGAAGCCGTTAAATGGAGTACTTTCCTGGAGCATGAAGACGTGGGATGGCGAGATCCTCAGCGCCAATCAACGCGAAATCACCACGCCGTCCCATGGAAACATCCAGGAATTTCAGATTTCCTTACCCGCCGTCCTCGAGGAGATCAAATTCATCGAAGCGGAATTCAATCTGAACATCGATGGACAAGACATCCCTCCGGCGCAAGCCTGCTGGCTTTCTCCTTATCAAGCCAAGGGCGACAATCGCATTGAACCGGACTCCCCGTTTGGCATGGGACTTTATTTATGCCGCTATTCAGGCGATTCGGCCGGCCTTTCTGAGATGGAAAAAGCGGCGCAGATGGCCCGCGCCGCCGGAGTGAAATGGTCGCGCGAAGATTTCTCGTGGTCTCGCATCGAACCGCGGCAAGGACAATTCGAATGGGATTATTATGATAACCTTATTGAATGCGCCAAACTAAACGGCATCCAAGTTTACGCCATTGTATGTTACTGGTCGAATTGGACAAAACCCTATACCAGCGAAGGCGTCGAGGATTACATCGCTTATCTGCGCGAACTGGTGAAGCGCTACCACAACGATATTCATCAGTGGGAAATCTGGAATGAGCCGAACATCTTCTTCTGGCAAGGCACGGATGAGTTATACGCCGAATTGTTGACTAAAAGTTACGCCGCCGTCAAAGAAATCGATCCAAGCGCTGAAGTTCTCGGCATCTCTACAGCCGGCATCGATTATGATTACATAAGCAAAATGCTTCAATTGGGCGCGCCGTTCGACGTCTTGACGATTCATCCTTACAGGAGGGTATTGCGAGACGACGATTTCATCAACGATTTAATCAAAGCCTCCGATCTGGTTAAGAATGAAGATGGAACTCGCCGGCCGGTGTGGCTGACGGAATTGGGATGGTCCACCTACACGCCTCATAATGCGCTGAAACAGAGTTTTATCCCCATGACCCTGCGCGGCCAGGCGGACTTGATCGCGCGCTGCTACTTATGCTCCATCGTCTCGGGCGTCGAACCCCGCACATTTTGGTATAATTTCCGCAACGACGGGTACGATCCTATCTATTTCGAACATAATATGGGCATAGTCACTCGCGATTTTAAGCCCAAACCCGCGTATCAAGCGTATGCAGCCTTGAGCCAAATCTTGCACGATAAAAAATTCGATAAGCCAATCCAATTGGATGACGATGCGCTGGCCTATCGTTTTCTGTCAAAATCATCCAACGAGATCGCCATCGCCGCATGGAATTATGAACACGATGCAATGGTTCGCATCCCCGTGAACAGTGAAAGCGTCACAATCATAAACGCCATCGGAGAAAAGAAAGAACAAAAAATCACGGGAAATTCTGTCAAGATAAAACTGATAAAAGGCAGTCCGATTTACATTACGTTTCAAGGAACAAAACAGCCTTGAGGCGAGATTGGGGGGATCACCTTAACTTTTGCGGAGCGATTCGTTTTATCGAATCCAATCCAAACGTTCCTGCCAATGACGCAAAATATTTTCCCGCCATTGATTTTGTGTTTTTGCGCCGGAGTGCACGCCTTCCTTGTACGCAGGATCGAATAAGTCGGTCCACCAGTTTTTATGCGCAGTTTCATGAGAGCGGCGTCCGAGTTCACCTTCGCCGACGCTAGAATACAGGCCGGTTTTCCCATTCAAAAATTGGAGCGGACTTTCTATGACATAAGACCACAATCCAACGCTTTTGGGACACAAGCGAATGCCATACTCTCCCCCGCCGATTGAATATCCCTTATAATATTGTCCGTCGATCTTCATTTGAAACAGGCTTGCATCGCTCGCCGGTTCGCGATCAGGGCCTTTGAAAGTCCATTCGGCGACGGAAAACACTTCAATTTGATCATCCGCCCCTGTATGGCGGTTAAAAATGAATTTGGGGCGGTGTTTGACCCGCTGGAATTTTCCTCCCCAACTATCCGTTTCAGGATTTTCCGGATCTCCATAAAAAAGGTATGTCAACGTCGGCGTATCCCCCATTTTGATATCGCCGCCGCGGAAGCGGCCAAAATACTCACCCAAGAATCCATGATCTTGAATATGATTTTCATAAAAGGCAAAATTCCCTAAATCTCCATCCTGCCTTCCGCCGTTAAAGAATCCACGGTACGTCGAATTGTTTTCAATGATCCACAGATCGGGGAAATTTCTTTCCATATAATCAAAAGCGTTAACGCCCCATTTCTTGTTCGGCCCGCCGATAAAAATCACCCGGAGTTTAGGCAGGATCTCCGGAGCGTCATGAAGAGCCTGCGCAATATCTTCCGGCAAGGCCCATGCGAGTATATACAGCGGGCGCGGATCGTCTTTTTTCGCGCATTTCACGATCCAATGGGATCCTTCCGTCGATGTCTGGAATCCTTTATACGGCGCGATGTCGATCGCTCCCTGCTTGGATATCGATCTGAGATAATCCGGCGACGGAAAAAGCGTTGAGCGCTGCTTGAGTTTTGGATAATCTTTTTCATACACGCCGATGGCCTGCAGAATATGCTCTTTGCGGCCTTCTCCCCATGGGGATGATATAATGCCTTCGACATCGAACAGATCCGAATAGAGTAAAAAATGAATCATCGACTGAAAATCATCAGGATCGCTCCCGCCAATATCGGTTGATATGATGATTCTGTACCGGTCTCCCGCCAGAGCCCCGTGTTGGAAATCCAAGGCATCCCCCATCGCAGGGGTAAGCATCATCAGCAGTACGCCCGCTATTCTTCGCATTGCAACCCTCATAACGTCATCCCTCCCATATACAAAAACGGCCGCTTCTCCACTGTGTGAGAAATATCATATCATGCCGACCATCGCCAGGTATAAAAATGTTGAACAGGCGGTTTGTCTAATAGAATCAGTAAAAACGGCTCATCTCGGCTTCGATGAAGGGAAAAAACGCCTCATCGGCCGCTTCGATTTGGGCTTGATAAGAATCTTTGACAAAATCGGTTGAAGCCGGTCCGCCATGATTTGAAAGCCAAGATCGTTGGGATGGGAGCCGTCCACCAATCCATCGCCTTCAGTCGGGCCGAGTAAATCATATCCTTCAAGCAAATGAATGTTCTTATCGCCTTCCCCGATCAATTGCGCCGCCGTTTTCCGAATCACATCGCGTTTGGCTTCAATGTTTTCTTTGCCTCCATGCATCGCCTCCTCGCGTGTTGCATAAATGCGCGTGACGAGCAGGATAGGCGTTGATGGATGCTTCGCTCGAATTGTGCGAACGAATGGTCCGTATACTTTTTCAAGACTTTCCCGATCTTTATTGTTCGCCATGAAATCCATGACGAAGCAGGAGGCATCGATTTCCGCAACCAAATCGGCGACTTCTTTTTCCCCTTTCCCGTTTCCGGAAAAGCCGAGGTTCACAAAATCGACATTCATGCGGCGACCCAGAATAGCCTGGTAACTCATCCCCGCGCGACTGGCGCAGCCGCCCTGAGTGATCGATGTACCGTAATAAACGACCGGTTTGGAAATCGAAAAATCCTGGGCCTTCTCCAGGAGCGCCTCCGGATTCACGCCAATCGCGCTGACGGCGGCGCCGTTATACAGCGGCAGGTAGAGCACATATTCACGCTGCATCGGCTGCGCATTCTGAAAATAAACATGCTCAACTTCCGAAGTCGCTTTGTTAACCGCCGTTCCGGCGTAAACGCCGTCTACATAAAGATCAATGCCGCTTTGTCCGAATACATGCATGTTCTGCATGGAGGATGGAGAAAGGTTGTTGTAGCGAATGGCCAGCGCTGTGCAGTCGCTTTTAAAACGGATTCGGGCGCCGCTGCAATGCGTACCCAACCCCCACACCGCTTTTCGCACCACCGTTTGCGCTCGCTTCGGCAGCCGGTAAAGATCCGGTGAATTTTCTTCGAACCATGGTAATCCATTGACTTCAAACTGGGGATCGGGAAATGAAATCCAGCGAATACTTTCATCGGCGAACAAGGCGGCGGGCGCCGATAAAATCGTGATTACTAAGATCGCTTTCATCGTTTGATTCATGAATACATCACGCTCCTTGAATGGATGATGAGTCGAAAACGGCCTCATTGTATATCATCATATCCAAATGCGATATACAAACGGATGAAAGAGACTGTTCGAAGATCTAACAAGAATATGTATTTCAATCCTCTTCAGAGAAACGATATGCCCATTGAAAATATTCGCATTCAATCAACCTGGATAGTACCGCTCATCTCAAACGCGAGAAAAAGAAGCCGTTCGATGCAGAGGATTCGTCATCCCGAATTGCAAAATAAATTTCAGGGGAATTAGTTCAGATCACAAGTAAAAAGAAGGGCCGCCAAGCGTTATGTCTTGTCAGCCCTTCTCGATGATTTTAATAAAACGGAGCGCCGCCGGTTGACGCCTTACGCCGCCTGCATGGATTTTAAATCTTCTTCTACGCTGTGGATCGGCATGATGTTAAATTTTTCTACGAGCACATTCAGCACATTGGGCGAGACAAAAGCGGGCAGTTTGGGGCCGAGACGAATATTCTTCACGCCCAGATAGAGCAGCGCCAACAAGACGCATACCGCCTTTTGTTCATACCACGAAATGACCAGATTCAGCGGCAGCGAGTTTATATCCGTCTCAAACGCATCGGCCAAAGCCTGCGCGACGCGAATCGCCGAGAACGAGTCATTGCACTGCCCCATATCCAGCAGACGCGGAATGCCGCCGATATCGCCCAACTCACAATTGACGACGCGGAATTTCCCGCAGCCCAGCGTCAATACGACCCAATCCTTTGGCATGGTCTCCGCCAGATCTGTGTAATAATTCCGGCCGGGCTCCGCCCCGTCGCACCCGCCGATCAGCACAAATCGCTTGATGGCGCCCTGCTTGACGGCGTCGATCACTTGATCGGCGATGCTCAAAACCGTGTGATGCCCGAATCCAACCGTATGAAATTTCTCCGGACTGTCTTCTTGAAATCCCTCTGCGGCCAGCGCTGCCTCGATGACCGGCGTAAAATCGCGGTTTTTGATATGCGTCACGTCCGGCCAGGCGACCATGCCGCATGTAAAAATGCGCGCTTTATAGGTTTCCTTCGGCTCCTGGATGCAATTCGTCGTCATCAGGATCGCGCCGGGAAAATCGTCGAATTCCTTGCGCTGCCGCATCCAAGCGCCGCCGTAATGACCTGCAAGATGCTTATATTTCTTCAACTCGGGATAGGCGTGAGCGGGCAGCATCTCACCGTGCGTGTAAATTTGTATTCCTTTCCCTTCCGTCTGCTTGAGAAGTTCTTCCAAATCCTTGAGATCATGTCCGGAAACAGCGATGGCTTTGCCTTTTTTATATCCCATCAAGACAGGCGTCGGCGTCTGTGGCCCGTACGCTCCGGTGTTGGCTGAATCAAGCAATTCCAGCACGCGCACGCTGATCTCCCCGCAGCGCATGTTCATAGCGATCAATTCATCTACAGTGACGTCGCTGCGGGTTAAGAAATGAAGCGCTTCATGCAGAAAAGCATAAACTGCTTCCTCCTCTTTACCCAAAATCTGCGCGTGATCGGCGTACGCGGCGGCCCCCTTCAAACCGTAAGTCAGCAACTCCTGCAGACTGACGACATCCTCGCCTAACGCCTTCATCCGGTTCAGAATAGTCACCGCCCGGCCCTGCTCAATGAGGCCATTCAAATCCGGCGCAGGCGTCCAGGTTGACGGACCGTTGAATATCTCTGGCTCTTTCTCCGATTTTTGGCAGGCATCGAGATAATTCCGCTTGGCCTTATCGCGCATCTTTACGGATTTAACCAGCAATTCCGCAACCCGCTCCGGATCGAAATTCACATTGGTGACCGTCGTGAAAAGCGCTTCCAGCGTAAAGACATCCACATCCCGGTCGCGCACACCCAGTTCGCCCGCGCGATGAGCATACATCGCCACGCCTTTCACCGCATGCACCAACAAATCCTGAAGGGCGGCGGTTTCTTCATCCTTCCCGCATACCCCGCGCTGTAACTGGCAGCCGGTTCCATATTGAGTCTGTTCGCATTGGTAACAAAACATTGTGATGCTCCTTTTCCATTTTTCGTTTCAATATTTCAATCGTTTATTTCGGTTCAGCGAGTCTCCAGCGAGTTCACAGCCTGAACAATCTCACAGGCGCCATGATTTTAAAGGAGGCTTTCCCGCCCCCGCAATCTCATATTCTGGTATTACTTTACTTGTTTAATCGCCCCCTGTCAACTCTTTTATCCAATAGAAGATCTTTTTTTGACTTTCTTACTCGTTTCCTCTTGCAGAAACCACAGCGCAATACGGCTTCAATGATTATAAAAAAAATCCCGAATTTGTCTTCTCGATAAACTACAGGGGTAGATGCTACGCCCGGCCGGGTAATACTATAGATCATGTCTTTATATGATTTATATAGTCATTATATCCATTATCTAAAAAATATAAACTATTAGTTTTATTCCCCGTTGATTGCATCTAGTTACAGCATGTTTCGAAATCAGCATTTCCATCCTCCTTATATTTATTCATCTATACCAATGCCCCATTCCTTTAAATGCGCATCAGTTTCTGTCTCTATAAACGCAATTATTTTCCCAAAGAAAACCTCGATAAATTCTTTTTCAAAAGCTGATTGCGCGTCTTCATTTAACTTTTTGCACAGATCATTAAAGATATCGTATAGTTTATATATTTTTCCAACACACTTTCCTTCTATTTCTTTACGCCCTTCTACATATATTTTGTAATAGATTCTTAAAATCCCATTGAGCAACTTATCTCTTGCAAGTCCACAATCCTTAGGAGTTCTTTCCAATAAAGCATACGATTCTTTTAATATTACTTTTGTGCATCTACTAGATTTCGATAGATCAAGTTTTCCAATTGCACCTATCAACAATTTTTTATTGTCTCTAATCAGCCCGACTTTTTTACACCAAAAACTTCATGAGGCAGAAACAATATGGAAAATAATCTGATTTTTACTCCACGCTCTGATATTACTAACTGTGGGGGGATGTTGTCGTATCAAGCAAGACAAATATTTGTTCGCTTGGTTTATTCAGATAGGATTTGTTTTCTGCGTCGGTACTTTTTACGGTACAGCGGTGTATTCGATTGTATATCGGAAAAGAAAATAGATTTTTATCGGGTGGTTACTTCACAGTTACTTCAAGTAAAATGGAAAAGGCATTTGTATCGTAAGTACTTGATATCATTTAAGCTGGCGAGGGGACTCGAACCTCCGACCGGCTGATTACAAATCAGCTGCTCTACCAACTGAGCTACGCCAGCATCTTTTTTTTGTATTTTATCGGGCTTTTGCTATCAAACAAGCCTGTCGAAGAGAGATTTTTCAGAATCAACGTTCTGGTCTCAGGCGCCCTTATCTCAGGCGCTATTCGCGATAGAACCGGTTAAATTCTTCAACGTTGCGGCTTTCCGACAAGAGGATGTCGTTCAGACTTTGGATTGTCGGCTGATCAGGATTTTTTACAAAAACCAAACACTCACGATTCACTCTTGAATACCAAAAAAGACGCTCTCGAACGTAAGCCGGCAGACTATCGGGAAGCGCGACGGTTTCGAATGCAATTTTGCGATCTATATAATAATAGCGTATCGCATCTACATTCAATTTATCATCGCCTCTCGTTGTCATCGGCTTGGGTACGCCATAAATCAGAAAATCAAGATCTTCGAGACGCTCTTTCATCGACACGACATTCAATCCGACTCTCTCAGAAGCGCGGATCAAGAGAAGAGCCTGATCCCCCCAGCTGCTGAGAGGCATTTTTTGGATGAATGAATTCATTGAAGCGATTTGTTCGTCCGTCCAATGAGAAGAATTGATAAATTCCATCATATCGGACTCCATTTGTACTCCCACCCATGAATTCAAGCCTTCGCTATTGTGGGCGGCGACCGATTCAAACGTGAGCAAGCCCTGGCGAAAGTCGCCCAGTTTTCGCCAGCCTTGGGTTGATTTCAACATGCTGATAAATATTTTCGTATCTCGCTTCCACCATAATCCCGGATGTTGGATGTGATACGTATTGTAAGCGTCGAGCGCTTTTTGGAGATGATTCGACGCTTCTTCAATCCGATTTTCTTCCAGAGCGGCAAATCCCTGATCAACGGAATGAAGGATCAAGAGTACTTTTGGATTGCTACGGAAGATCACGGCGATGCTGGCAATGATCAACACGATAGGAATCAGAAGGAATAGACCGCGAATAAGATTTTTGTGAAAATTTTGGCTTTGTGCAATCCTGTATTGGATTTGGGAGATTGTTCTTGTTTTTTCTTTCCGACGACGACGCAGAAGCGGTTTTCGAACCGCCGAAGCAGACGCCGAAGATTCGCCGGCTTGATTCTCTTTGGGATTACTTTTTCCTGCCGGCTTTCGGGGCGCTGATTTCCGGCTTGAATTATTTTTAGAGGAAGGAATGTGAATTTGGTCTTCATCGAGATTTTTGTCATCGGACGGATTGGGAGAGGAGGAGCGAGAATTTTTATTAGTCATCGTTTTTCCGATAGCAAAAACTTTATCCGTTGGATCCATGCATTCTTGTGCTTCTAAGAAAATCATTTTAGCCTATTTTCCGCCGAAGGTGGAGCATAAAAACAATCATAAAAAGATTCAAGGCATTATCAATTCGTCGAGGATGCCTCCTAACAGGAAAAATTTGAATCATCACTATTGCATTGTATTTTATTCAAAGCTCTTTTATCATTTCTCAAGGAAAAAAAATCGGGGCTTATCATGCGAAAGAGTGGGCGTTTGTTTCTATGAAACCATGCTTTTTAGTCATTGATGATGACGAAGTAACCCGTTTGCTGGTGGAAAGCCATCTTCAAGATCTGGGTTTCAACGTCCGGGTCGGGAGTACGGCGACTGATTTGCGAGAAGCGATTCATCAAGGCGAATATTACGCCGTTTTCCTGGATATTTATCTGCCGGACGGCAACGGGATCGAATTGATCCATGAAATCCAACAAGCGCTGCCCAACATTCCCGTCATCATGATTACTGGCGACGGCCGGATCGAGACTGTCGTAGAGGCCATGCAGGCCGGCGCCGCCGACTATTGTCCGAAGCCGCTCGAACTGCCGCGTTTGAAGATTACCGCCAAGAACGCAGTAGAGCGTTACAATTTACAAAAAACCGTCACAACTTTAGAGCGTGCGAACCGTTCTCAATTGGGGGAATTGATGGGCGCAAGCGCTCCCATGCAGTTGGTTTATCATATTATCGAAACAGCGGCGCCCACGAAGGCGCCGGTTTTGATCACCGGAGAGAGCGGCTGTGGTAAAGAGTTGGCCGCGCGGGCGATCCATCGATTATCTCCTCGCAGCGAGCGAGAATTGGTGGATGTCAATTGTGCGGCGATCCCCAAGGATTTATTGGAGAGCGAATTGTTCGGCCATGAAAAGTCTGCATTCACCGGTGCGATGAAGCGTTCTTTCGGCCGATGCGAGCGGGCTCATCAATCGACGTTGTTTTTGGACGAGATTGGTGAAATGAATTATAATCTGCAAGCTAAAATGCTCCGGTTT
Source organism: Candidatus Omnitrophota bacterium (assembly GCA_016934335.1). Classification (GTDB taxonomy): domain Bacteria; phylum Hinthialibacterota; class Hinthialibacteria; order Hinthialibacterales; family Hinthialibacteraceae; genus JAFGTC01. The sequence continues at coordinate 41,404 of JAFGTC010000175.1, forward strand.
TTACAGGAGTATGCTTTTTACCGGGTGGGAGGACAGGAGAAAATTGTCGTGGATGTCCGAGTCATTTCCGCCACCAACCGAAATCCGCTGGAAGCGATCGGAGAGGGGCGGCTGCGCGAAGATTTATACTATCGGCTTAATGTAGTCAACATCCACCTTCCTCCTTTGCGCGAACGTACAGACGACATCCCCCTTCTCGCAGATTACTTTATGGACAAATATTCCAGGGAGCATGGGAAGAAGTTTCGAAGCATCCATCCAGAGGCGCTGACCGTTATGGAGTCTTATTCGTGGCCGGGCAATGTTCGGGAATTGGAGAATTGCATACAACAAGTGATCGTTCTGTATGAGGGGCAGTCGATCGAAGTCCATATGCTGCCGGAGCCGATGCGCTCCATGAATCGAGATGCACCCATGACGAAGCCTGTGGTTCCACCGCCTGCGGCTCCGCCGGTGGAAATTCCCATCGAAATGGATTCGATTTTAACAGATCGAATCATTCCCTTGAACGAGTTGGAGAAAAAAGCCATTGACCAGGCCCTGGCGTTGACGCATGGAAATGTCGGGCAGGCGGCTGTCGGTCTGCAAATGAGCCAAGCCACTCTCTATCGCAAAGTGCGAGAATACGGCTTGAACATTAAAGAGTATAAGTAATTTGGCTGCGGTGAATTCGAATTCACTGTTTGATTTATCTTATAGGAATGGATCTTTTTAGATTGAAGGTGAATGCATGATGGTATTTCCTCGTTCGAGCGGAATCTTGTTGCACCCGAGCTCTTTTCCCGGGCGGTACGGCATTGGTGAACTAAACTCGGAAGCCTATCGATTCGTCGATTTCCTGGTGGAATCCGATCAGCGATATTGGCAAGTACTGCCTTTGGGGCCGACCGGATACGGCGATTCGCCGTATCAATGTTTTTCGGCGTTTGCGGGGAATCCACTTTTGATCAGTTTGGACAAACTGGAAGAGGAAGGACTATTATCCGCCGTCGATTTTAACGATGCGCCTTCTTTCTCCGTTCATCGAGTTGATTATGGTCGAGTGATCGAATACAAACTGCGACTGCTGAATACGGCGTGGGAGCGGCTGCAATCGAACCGGACATCCGCATTGTGGGATGAATTTCACCGCTTTTGCGACGAGAACAATTGGTGGCTGCATGATTACGCTTTATTTATGGCCGTCAAGCACGCACACAAAGGAGCGGTTTGGACGCAGTGGGATGAAGAGATTGCGCTTCGAAAGCCGAAAGCGCTGGAATATTGGAATAAAAAAGTGGGACATGAAGTCGGAGCTCAGAAATTTTGGCAGTTTCTGTTTTTCCGGCAATGGTGGGCCGTTAAAACCTACTGTTATGAGAAAGATATCAAAATCATCGGAGATATTCCCATTTATGTAGCACATGACAGTGCGGATGTATGGTCCCGCCCCGACTTGTTCCGTTTGGATGAGAAGGGGAATCCAACGGTGGTCGCGGGAGTCCCGCCGGATTATTTCAGTAAAACAGGTCAGTTATGGGGGAATCCCATCTATCGATGGGATCAGATGCTGCGCAACGGATTTCAATGGTGGATCGATCGATTCCGCCAGATGCTGACGTGTGTGGATATTGTACGATTGGATCATTTTCGAGGATTTGAAGCATATTGGGAGGTCCCCGCCTCCGAAGATACGGCCGTCCACGGTCAATGGGTCAAAGGCCCCGGGGCAGCTCTTTTTGAAACGCTGCAATATACCTTGGGCGAATTGCCGATTATCGCCGAGAACCTGGGCGTGATCACGGAAGATGTGGAGGAATTGCGCCATCGTTTCGAGTTTCCCGGCATGTCCATCCTGCAATTCGCGTTCGGCTCGGATGCGGACTGCATTGATCTGCCTCATAACTACTCGCATAATCTCGTCGCGTACAGCGGGACTCATGACAACGACACGACAGTCGGTTGGTGGGAGGGATCCGGTGAAGGAAGCACCCGCACACCGCAGCAAGTAAAGAAGGAAAAAGACTATGTAAAGCAGTATTTGCGTACGGATGGGAAGGAGATCCACTGGACGTTTATACAAACCTTGATGGCGTCCGTCGCCGATACCGTCATTTTTCCCTTGCAGGACGTTTTGGGATTGGGTGCGGAGGCGAGGATGAACCGTCCCGGACAATCTACAGGCAATTGGCAATGGCGCTATAAAGAAGGGCAATTGACTGATTCAATTTCCAATAAATTATGCGAGTTATGCGAAATCTATGGACGCGCATCCAAGTAGAGACGCCTTGAAAAGCAGAATTATTCGTTAATTTGAATATAGCGGCATAGGTTCTTTTGCGCGCGAGCGTTCTCCCCTGCCGATTGCATGCGTTTCTCTGTAGAATTGATTCATCACAACCAACAAATGGAAACCTTGATGATGGAGCGGATACAACTTGTCTGTCACGCAGATGCATGGGATATGGACGACTGGCCCCATGCTCTCGACGCCGCCGCGAATGCAGGATATTTCGGCGTTGAGGGATTTGAGAACCTTTATCACGATTACTTCAATCGAGTGGAGGCGGGAAAACTTATTCTGACCCAGCGGCGTTTGCAGTTGACGGCGCTTTCCGGACGCGGCGATCTCGTCTTTCCCGATAGCAGGGATGAAATCATTGAGGAATGCCTTCGCATCGCCGAATTTCTTCAGCGTCTGGGCGCAGAGCATTTGGTGCTGGAGACCGGTTCGCGAATCGTTGTCGAAAATATCCGGCATGACTTCCGTGTTGCGGCGGAAACGTTGAATGAATTGGGAAAGCGATGCAAAGATTTCAATGTCAACCTTTGCATCCAACCTCGCGTCGGCGATCGAATCCAACAGGAAGAAGAAATCGACCGCATTTTGAATGAAGTCGATGAGAGAGAAGTTTTTCTTTGTCCAAACACGGGCCAATTATTGCGCGCCGAGATGAATCCCACTGAAATTCTGAAAATATACGGTTCGTGCATCAAGCATATCCACTTGAGCGACATCCCCATGCCTCCTTTGCCGGATTCGCCCGAGGCGGATCGCCGGACATTTTGTCCGCCCGGTCAAGGAATCGTCGAGTTTGAGGGAGTCATCGATGCGCTGCAGTCTATCCGATACGAAGGATGCGCGACCGTGCGATTCGATCCCGGGGAATATGATTCAAGCCAAGAAATCATTCAAGCGAAGCGCTATTTAGAAAAATTATTCGATGGGAGGAAGGAAACGTGACCGCATCCAAACCTTGCCGAACAGTTGTGCTATTGTCGGGAAGCGGAACGACTTTGCAAAACTTGATCGATCGGATGGAGCGATCTGAACTGCCCATTGAAATCGTTCGAGTAATCAGCAGCCGCCAAGACGCTTACGGAATCGAGCGAGCGCGGCGGCATGGCATTCCAACCCAAGTCATCGCGCGAAAAGATTTTGAAACATGGGAGACATTCAACAAGGCGTTGAGTCAAGCCGTCGATGCGGAAGATCCGGACTTGATCTGTTTTGCGGGTTTCATGTCGCTTTTTCGCCCTGATAAGAAATATTATGGGCGGATTATGAATATCCATCCCGCACTTATCCCCGCCTTTTGCGGCAAAGGGATGTTTGGACATCACGTCCACGAAGCCGTGCTTGAAGCCGGCGTAAAAATAACCGGCTGCACCGTTCATTTCGTCGATGAGAATTATGACACGGGTCCGATCATCCTCCAGAAAGCCGTCGAAGTTTACGACGACGATACGCCCGACTCCCTGGCTGACCGAGTGCAGGCGACGGAGAGAGAAGCCTATCCAGAGGCGATTCGTTTGTTTGCCGAAGGCCGCTTGCATCTTGACGGACGCCGCGTAAAAATCATCGCCCCAACTTGCTAAACGCATTTCATTTACTAAGAAACGCATGCATACAACATCTGTGATCGCCGCATTCTGCTTGTTAATCCTCATTATTGGATTGATAACTTTTTATACGCTTCGAACAGAAGATACAACGAAAGTCCGGCGCATTTTGAAGGATCTGGGGCTTCGGCGTCGGTTCGGATCAAGCGACCAAGGCGCTCAGTTTTACAAATGGGGCTGGCATCAGGATCAGGATCAACGCATCTCCGCCGAACGAATGGTCAAACAGGCGTTCCAACAAGCCGGCGTCTGGCTGGATCGACATGACCTCTCCTTCTTTGAAAACCTATGTAAACAGTATGAAGTCCAAAACGAGGTTCGCGAAGAGCAGATCGAAGAGCGGATTCTCGAAATCATCAAACGATCCGAACTGGTGAAGCGCTGGGTCGCCGATCAAGTTCGCTCCATCGTGCGCTCCATCCGATTGATGGATGCGCCAAAGGCAAAAGAAATATTGCAGCAATTTGAAATAGAGGCGGAAGAAAAAGATGCGCGGGAACAGCTTCTCGGCCTTCGACTTTGGCGGATGTTCTATCAACATGGCGGCCAAATCTTGTCGATCCACGCCGATGGATTAAAAATTCTCGATTCCGCGCATAATCATACTTTCGTTCTGGAGAACATGGATTCATGGCGTCACTTGCTTCGCATGTTTAAAGAAGAGATGTTGGAGATCGCCAATAGCGGAGCGGCGGCGATCGAACCGACTCTCGGGCGGGCGATGCGACGGTTCATCGCGAAGGATTTTTTCCACGAGATGGAAGTGGATGTCGAACGTCATGATTCATTTGTGCGTAAAATCAGAGATCAACATCAAAACAAGGAAATCAATTTACCGTTGGAGCGCCTGCGCGCGATCGAGTCGATCTTCTATCGATGGAAATTCGAAGAAGGAATTCATTTCAACCAACGCGACCACAATTGCATGCGAGACATTCTCTGTCGGCTGGATTTATCGCCCCGATTTCGAGAGATCCTGATCGATCACATTGGCGAATCGTTTTCATCTCTATTCAACATTCTTCGCATGTTTCCCCGCGAGGTTTTGTTTTACGGCGGCAGCGGAGTGGCTCGCTCCTTCGCGGCGGATCAATATTTGCGGCATTTACACGCCCTGCAGGAAGCGCTGGCGGCGCCAACCGGCCGCGAAGCCAAATCACCGTCCATTGTCTGCATCAACGACGAGGCGATCGAAAAGAAGCGCAAGGGCCCTAAACGCGGATCGAAAGCGCAGACCATGGCGCAGTTAATCTCCGATCAAAAACGAATCAGCCGTTTGAAGCGAGGGATATCAGAAGCGGAAGCCGACATCCGAGGGTGGATCGTCCATTTATCCACCCATTATTTGTTGGATGAGGAAATAAAAGAACTGCAGCAAAAGCCCTTCACTCGGTATCGACTTGTTAATTGTGAGATCGGAGAAAAAGTCGATTTTCTGAACGATGCCTATAAAGCCAAACAAGGCCGAGTTCAGTTTTTCAACCGTATCATTGATTCGCTCACAAAGCCCCCCGAAAGAAAACGGCCTTCTACCAAACAAACTCAGCCCAGGCAGCCGAAAGATACACAAGATATAGCAGACGAAAGCAACCCTCCCTCCTTCCAAGAGGGGAAGGAAGAAAAACGCGAAACGTCTCCTGAGAATCAAAAGCAAGAAGCCGCCGCTTCGCCTCCCCAGGATCCCGCCGCGACGCCGCAGGAATGAGCGATGCGAAATCAGACGCTAACGGCCGTGGATTTATTGGCGGAGCGATATAATGCTTCGATGATTTTCAAGACTTTGATTTCATCCTCGCCGGTGGAGGCCGGTTGGCGATCTTTTACAATAGCCTGGATGAAATCTTGCGACACGCTTAAAATCACGCTCCACTTTTCAAAGGTAGTCGCCGGGGCGATAGTGACCGGTTTGCCGCTCCGATCTTCGTAAATTTGAAAAAAGATGTCCTGCGTCCAGGCGAGCGGATCGAAGGCGATGCCCGCTTTGGAGCCGTAGATGCGGATGCGCGTGGAACTGTTCATATGCGCCGCCCAGGATCGCTCCCAAAAAACAGTCAATCCCCCTTTGCATCGAATCATGGCGGCGCCGTGCTCTTCGACATCGAAGGCGACATCCGCCGGCCGGGGCGTTTCCAATCCGTGATAGCAGAATCCATCCACGCGCTCCACTGCCAGATTATCCATCAAACTATACAGTATATTGAGATCGTAAACGCCCCAATCCAGCATAGCGCCCCCGCCCGCGATCGATTTGTCCAGACACCAGGCGGCCGCGGGATGAAAATCTATGCCCGGGCGATTGCGCCGCGAGATGCCGGATAGAGTGATGTGGTAAATATCCCCCAGTTCTCCCGCCTCGATTAATTCTTTGGCTTTTTGGACCGACGGACTGAAACGATAGCGGCCTGAACAGGAAGCAAGAATGCGGCCGGCTTTTTTCGCCCGCTTGACCATTTTCAGCGCAGAGGCGGAGCTGACGGCCATTGGTTTTTCACACAAAACGTGCTTGCCGGCGGCCAAGCCGGCCAAAGCGATTTCCTCATGGCTATTCGACGGCGTGCAGATCACCACGGCGTCGAGATCTTCCAATGCGATCAAATCTTTATACTGGCTGAATGCGTTGGGAATCTCGTATTCGGACGCCGCTTTGGCCAGGCGCTCTTCGTTTGTATCCGCAATAGCCGCAACCTTACAGCGCGGGATGACGCGAAAGCCGCGGATGTGCTCCATGCCAATCATCCCAATTCCGATGATGCCGACATTAACCGTACTTTTTTTGCTCATGGCCGCCAGAAAAACTCCTTCCCCTCATATCGTCAAGTCATCTTGATTTATTTTTCAAAAAAGGGAACCCCTTTTCTCTCTTTCAAGTTCACATGAACCTCGGTAGATGCGAAACGCCGCTGCCCGTTGCGCGACGCGATTGTTTATGCCAACGTAACTCCAAATTGAGGATTCCTTGACTCCAAGGTCTTGGATAAAAAGCAAAGTCCCGCAAAAATAGTATAGTCTTCGCTGCAATCCGATCGCCGCGTCGACCAGGCGGCGATTACGAAACAAGATAGCCTTTTTCAATCACTGTATCATTGTCGGTTTTCGAGACAAGGCCGAAACTGAGAATAAAAAATTATTAGGATGGAGAGAAAAAATCAATGGAACTGACTCGTGAAGAATTGAAATCGATTTTGCGGGAATTAATACAAGAAGATCTACCGGTTGGACATACTCCGCTGGGCGACCGTTGGATCGGAGGAACGCTCTATTTGCAGCCGCACGATCCCGACGCTACGCCCAAAGAGATTCCAATCGAGAATTTTTTCCATAAAATTATCATGCTTCGCGACCGTCTGCGCATGATGGAGCAGGCCGTCAACGCTCACAAAAAATTGACGGATGAAGACAAAGTCAACCTGCAGCAGTACATTACCCGAATTTATGGGACGTTGACGACGTTCAATATTCTATTTAAAGACAAAAAAGACCATTTCATTGGACAAAGTTCAAAAAGAGCCTAAGATCGCAGCGAAAGCCATTCTTTCCATGGGAAGGAGTCGATCATGGTGCAGCAGAAACGTTGTGAAGGCTGCGGCGGGCTGGGGACGTTCTGGACAGAGCGCTGGGTTGAGGTCGTCTGCGAGAATTGTCACGGCAAAGGCAAAACGATCGACGCCGGCGGGCATCAAGTGAATTGCACAGTTTGCGTAGGAATGGGCTACCGCCTGATCCGGCGTTCGGATATCAAACCCTGCCCTTATTGCTTAGGCCGCGGTTATCTGGAAATCCGTGAACCGAAACGGGTGGAGTAGCCTTTGCTTTGGCCGCAATGGAAAGGCGGCGCCAATCGATTCCTATCCTTGGCTATCTCCCATTCGCAAGGATCCGCGCTTTATCGCCCTGCGCCGTGATTCTGCCTCGATCCAAAGTCATCGCATGCGTGATCGAGGGTATTAATTCTTCCGGATGATGCGTAACAAAAACAATGCATGTCTGGGTTTGCGCCAACGATTCCAACAATTCGAGAAACTCGATTTTCGAAGAGCGATCCAATCCATTACAAGGCTCGTCAAGCAGCAAAACGCTCGGGTTCTGGACCAACGCCCGGGCCAAAAGAATCTTCCGGAATTGTCCGTACGACAGCGTATGTACATTCTGTTGCGCTAATGGCTCGATGCCCAAAAATTCAATCCAGCGCCTCGCCATGTTTTTCATATCGTCCGTCGATTCCTCCCAAAGCCCGATGCTGGAATGGAAGCCGGATAGAATCGCCTCTTCGCCAGTCAGGTTGTATTCATAATCCGCCTGCAGATGAGCGGAGAGAAATCCGATCTTCTTGCGCAGATCCCACACGCTGTTTTTTGAATCGGACGAGCCGAAGCGCTCGATTCTCCCGCCCAGCGCAGGATGTAAACCGCCGTACAAAAGCGAAAGAAAAGTCGATTTTCCCGCGCCGTTGCCTCCAAGCACCGCCCAGTTTTCATTCGCCTTCATTTTCCAATGAAGGTTGTGAAGCACTTTTCTATGTTTACGATAAATATCGGCGTTTTTGATTTCGATCAATACTTGGCCGTTCTCATGGCTTGTTGAAAGATTCGGTTTAGAACCCTCGTGATCTGGAATCGTTCGCGCCAGTCGATGGATGAGCGGAGGATCTTGCGACGCGAGAACGTCTCTAAATTCATCACGCGGACCTTGCTGGATAATGCGCCCGTTTTCCAATCGAAGAATATGAGTGATAGAGGGCGGCAGTTCGTTCAATCGATGCGTAACATAGACGATCTGAGTTCCACTTTGCGTCACGGCCTCCAAGAACGAAAACATAGTTTTTCGGGTTGGAGCGTCCAGCCCATTACAAAATTCATCCAGCACGAGAATGGGGGGATGAGTGATCATGGCCCGGGCGATAAGAATTTTTCTCGCTTCGCCGCGTGATAATTCCAGGAAGGAACGCTTCTTCAAATGTTCTGCGCCGAGCAACTCCATTATCGCCTCGGCCTCTTCCTTTTGAGCCGCATTTGGAGGTTGGAACAGCCACACGCTGTCGGTCAAACCGGTATAAACCACATCCTCGCAATTCAGCCTCCAACGATTCCGGCAATATAAATCTTGCAGATCGGCGGAAACAATCGGCATCATCTTACGAACGCCGATAGGAGCGGATTGCGTCTCTCCATTCAGGCAATACATGCGCGATCCGCGGCTGCTTGGAGAAGGCCAAATTTCCCCGCGAATCAATCGAATCAGGGTCGTTTTCCCAGCCCCGTTGCCGCCCAGAAAGGCCCAGTTTTCTCCCTTGTTCAAAGTCCAGTTTATATCAGAAAGGATTTGCCGTCCCTCGAGGACGACGTCCAGGTTATTTAAATGGAGCAGGCTCTTTGGAAGCGAGGCGTTAGGATGGTTTTGGTCGATCTTTGGGTGCATAATGAAAACAGTCTATTTCTCATTTCTTCTCCGTAAACTGCCGACGGTAGACGAAAAATCTGAACAACCATGCAAAAAATTTGATCCAGGCGTCCACACAGTTCCCTTCCCCGCCGAACAACGGCGTTTGAAATAATCCGTTGCGCAGGATGCCGACTCGCAACATTCATTCGCATGAACGGGGGATTTATACGCCTTCGCGAATCAGGCGCTTCAAATGTCTGGACGCCAAAAATCGGAAGGTGTTCCAGGTGTGCCGCGGTCGGACGATAAGACGCTTGAATTGACGGAAATCTTTAAAGGGCCGGGTGAGTTTATGCCAATCCCATTCATCATAGGCCATGCGCAGGGCGCGCTCTAAATCTTCGCCGCTGAGCGCATCGGTGCGAACCACGGAGGTTGTGCCTCCATCGTATTTCGACCAGTCATGCGTCAATAATTTCCCATCTTTTTCGAGCATGTTATAAAAACTGGATCCAGGGAACGGCGTCATGATGGAAAACTGGATGGTTTCGGGATTCAGACGTTTAGCGAAATCAATGGTTTTCCGGACCGTCTCCCAGGTTTCGCCGGGGAGGCCGAAACTGAAGGTCAGATGTTGATTGATCCCCAATTCGCGAGTAATGCAGACCATCTCTTCGACTTTTTGCAGATTGAGATTTTTTTTGGCGTTGTCAACCAGCTCCTGGGAGCCGGATTCCACACCGTATTTGATGCCGACAAGTCCGGCGTCTTTCATGGCGCGCAGAGTTTCGCGGTCGGTCGTGTCGGCGCGCGCCATGGCCGCCCAGGGGAGATTTAAGCCGCGGCGTTTGATCTCTTCGCAAAGCTGCAGCAGTCTTCGCTTGCCGATATTGAAGGTATCGTCGTCGAAATAAAACGAACGGAAGCCATATTCCTTGACCATAGATTCAATCTCATCGACGACGTCGATGGGATTGCGAGTCCGGTACTGGTTGTTGCCGTACATGATCTGCGGCCAGGCGCAAAAGATGCATTGGAAGGGGCATCCGCGCGACGCCCACATCTGCAGACTCGGTTCGGGAATGCCGCCCGGCAAATCCCAATAACTGCGCATGGGGAGTTGTTTGCGGGAAGGCCAGGGGAGGGCGTCCAGGTCTTGAATAACAGCGCCGCGTTCGTTTTCTTGAGCGCCGCCGCCGCCGTCGCGATAGACGAGGTTGGGAACGCAGGATAGGTCGCCGCTGGATTCGATGGCATCGATGAGCTGCAAAGCGGCCTGGTCGTATTCGCCTTTGAGAACAAAATCCACAAGCGGCGTTTCATCCAGAAATCCGGGGCGGTACATATCCAGATGAATGCCGCAGAAGATCATGCGCGCGTTCGGACAATGTTCTTTGATTTTTTGGGCTTGGCGCAAATCGACGTCGATCGAGGCGGTGGAGACCTCGAGAATAACGGCGTCCGGGTGAAAATAGGCGGCGCGTTTGACGTAATCGTCTTCCTGCATTCGTTCCGCCACGCCGTCGACGATGCAGCACTCGTGGCCGGCTTTTTCCAATGCGGCGGCCGCGTAAGAGAGATAAAAAGGAAAAGGAAGGTAGCGGCTTCCTTCTTCTTCGAAATGAGGCCAGCGGGATCCCGCTCGAACTCCGTAATATCCTCGTTTATACCAAGGTCCATTCCCGAGAAAAACTTTCATGCTCATTCTACACAAATCCTCCAGCCGCTTCCTTTGCGATCGTTTCGAATGTATCTTTGGCCGGCTCGCAGTCCGCAGCGATTACCATATCGCAGGAAAAGCCAAAAAAGAGATCATAATGGGTGCGAGCGCGGCGCAAAGGGCTTTGGAAAACGGCAGTTTTTGAACGACTTGGAATCCGCGCAAACATACGAACAAGGAGCCGAACTCCGCCAAGAAGATGCCGATGAAGGGGATCAAAAGGAGGCTTTGCGCGATCATCGCGTAGCAGCGGATCTGAAACGTCGCGATATAACCCTCCTTCCCCCGGAAAAATGTAATCAGAAAATGTTGGAGCAGCGACGCGAGAAAGATGTTCGAAAGTATGAAATTAAATGGCATTGTAAGGATTTCGAAGTTGGAAATCGATTTCATCCACTGAACGACGCCCTGCTGCATGTCCGCGGAGGATTGTCCGGATTCGCTTGGAACGGAGGCCGATTGTTCGGGGGAAAAATTTTGCAGCGCAGCCGGAAAGATAAATTTTATGTAAAAGACATTCATAGGAAACCAAAAAAACATGATGCAAATGACGGCGAAAATCAACGGCGATGCGATTTCTTTCCCGGAAGGGAGATGAGAGAAAAAAAGAACGGGCTGAAAAACAACCAGACCGGCTGTTTCAAAGAAGGCTTTGATTGCGCCTATGTCGCGCCACCGCTGCCAGGGAATCTCTCGATGGATTTCTTGTTGCACTTTCTGGAGGTTGTGGATATGAGAGATCTGTTGATCCCAGCAAAGTTGGCAAAAAGGCTCCCCTTCTACAAGAATGACGCATGAATCGCAAATGTCGCGTTGACACTCTCTGCAGATATGGGATGCTTTATTACGGGAATGATAATAACAACTTGCCATTGAAACCTCGATTCGCAGTAAGATCTACTGCATGATCTGCTAAATAAGATAATATCTCAAAAGCCTGCTTTGTGTAAGAAAGCAGTTGGGGATGACTGGTCGAAAACAGGATGGCATCGCAGCAGTGAAGGCGCAGGAAAAGACGGATGCATCATGAAGGTGATGCGCCCCTTTCAAATTAAGGAGAAGAGTACAATAATAATGTCTTGTGTCTTCGCATCCCACTATTTTTCCTAATATTGGCGAGGCAAAACCGATTTGGATTGTAGCAAAATCGAAACATTTGAAATAAAAAAGGAGATCCGAAGAGATCATGGCCACGATGCAAGTTATTTTAGCGGAATCGATCCCCAGCTTAGGCAATGAAGGCGAGATCGTCAACGTTAAGGGAGGATATGCGCGAAACTATCTGATTCCGCAAGGCTTCGCTTTCGCCGCCTCCAGCGTGAACGCAGCGCAGCTCGCGCACAAACAAAAGCAGTTGCAGGATTTACGCAAGAGAAAAATCAAAAACGATCAAGATCTTGCCAACCGGCTTTCAGAAGTTTCCATCCATATCCCAGTGAAAGTGGGAGAAGAGGATCGTATTTTTGGAAGCGTCACGACTCAACATATCGCCGATGCTTTGGCGAAAAAAGGATTTAACGTCGATCGGCGAAAGATCAATCTTCATGAACCCATTCGCGCATTGGGCGTTTATACGGTTCCCGTTCGCCTGTCGAGCGATATCGAAGGTCATTTAAAAGTCTGGGTCGTTAAAGAAGATTAATCTGTAGTCGAAATCGATTGATAAGAATTTATTCGTACGATTTTGATGACGTTCTAAAAAAACAAAATTTGAACAACCGCATTTTACGGCGCGGTATGTACAAAACGATTCAACCTCTTTTATCTTGTCAAGCATCCCCAAGAAGACAATTGATTGTCGTCTTGGGGATTTTTACATCTTTGGCTGGATGTTTGATTTTCGTACATTCCGGATCAAGGGCCTTTTGTCAAGAATCGGCGGAAAACACCCATTACGCTTCCCCCAACATGGTTGTAGCCTCCAACGGCGCTCTTCGAGGGGCGGAAGGCGAATTGCATATTTACCTGGGTGAAGCGATGCAGACTTTGACTCCGTTTGCCTGGCATTCTCCCGCAGCCGGAGTCATCGAGTGCAGCACTGAAGTCAAGAAATGCCGATATGAATTTTCCTTCCATCAAATCGTGCACAAAGACGGTTCATCGCCGATGAAAGCCGGCGTGCTTGACGCGACGGCCGTCCATGCCGGCGAGGGAGAGAGACCGACTGTCTTATGGATGGGCTGGCGCAATGATTATTCTTTCACACAGCGCCCTGTAGGATTCTCGCTAGGTCGAGAGAAAACCGAAGAGGCGCCGCTTGTGGTGGATATAAAGTGGAATCCCGCTTGTCTTTTGTATTTTCAGGAGGGCGATTTTATTTGCGACAATCGGATCGTATATCTGACTGCGAATCACAAAGATTGGATGCGCGAAACCTGGGTTCGTCAAGTCGGGATTCCCTATCGTGATTTGACTCGTCAAAGCGTTATCGGAATTACACGTTTTGAGCGCGTATTAAAACCGAATGAATCGGCTGGTCTGCGAGTGATCGTTCCCTATACTTCCATCTCGTCGGAGCGCCGCCAAGAATTTTTATCGTTCATCCTCCCCGTCGAATAGAGGCCAGTTGATCGGCGAGAACGCCGAAGCAGGCGATAGTCACGGCGGCGATCATCAACATTTCCGCCCCGCTGGGAATGTTGAATTTATGCAGCAGTTCGATAGCGGCATAAACCACCCCAACAAAAAACAGCAATCCGCTGATGGGAAGAAAGACTTTCAAGGGATTGAAAAGCATAGCAATGCGCACAATGAGCATAATAGTGCGCAGACCGTCTTTAAGAGAAACCGTGCTGCGGCGCCCCTGTCGAGAGCGGGTTTGAATGGGAATGCTTCCCACTTCGTAGGCGTCTTTCATCATGGCCAGAGTCATGGTCGTTGAGAACGAGAATTTGTTAGGCAGAATCGGGAAATAGGGAAGGACATCCGCCTTGCGAAAGAGACGCAATCCCGAATTAACGTCATCCGGTTTGGCCCCAACCAAGAAATGGGCGAACCACTGCAAAAAATTCTTGCCCGGCATGCGCGAGGCGTATTGGAAAGCGGATCGGTCGCGCGCTCCGATGACGAGGTCAAAGCCTTGAGCGGCGGATTCGATCAAGCGGATAATATCGGCCGGATCGTGCTGCCCGTCGGCGTCGATCAAAGCGATCCATTCGTATCGGGCTTTGCGTATGCCGGTCTTCAACGACGCGCCGTACCCGCGATTTATGTGATGAGTCAGCACCGACGCTCCTGCTTCGGAGGCATGGCGGGCGGTTTCATCATTCGATCCATCGTCGACGACCAGGATTTCATACTGAATCGATTGTGATTGCAGTACGCGGCGGACGCCGTCAGCAACGCCGCCAATGCTTTCCGCTTCATTGTAGGCGGGAATGATGATGCTTATTTGTTTTAATTGCACTTCCGCCAAATCCTTTCCTGATTCAATAAGTAAGCGCTTCTAAATTCTAAGCGGCGCCATAAAAACAATTTATTGTATACAAATTTCTCGCTGGAGGAGACATCTGAAGGGATTTTGTTTAAAAGGGAAGATTTAATTCTTTCATGACTTTCTTCAAATCCTCCCAGATTTTCATCTTTTCGTCTCTCTGTCTTTCCGGATTGCCAATATGGAGAATATAGGATGGATGAAATGTAGGCATGAGTTTAATGCCATGGTATTCTCGCCACTCGCCGCGCATCCTCGAAATCGGCGTGGTGACGCGCAGCAATGTTTGAGCGGCGAACTTCCCCAGCGCGATAATGACTTTAGGTCGAATAATCTCCAATTGTTGGATTAAAAACGGTTCGCATGTTGCGATTTCATCGAGTTCGGGATTGCGGTTGCCGGGAGGACGGCATTTCACGACATTGCAGATATAAACGTCTTTTCGAGAAATCTTCATGCCCTTTTCTATCATATCGGTCAATAATTTTCCCGCCGCGCCGACGAAAGGAATTCCCTGCCGATCTTCATCGCCGCCGGGTCCTTCGCCGACAAACACCAGTTCGGCTTCGGGATTGCCGGCGCCAAAAACCATTTTGTTTCTTTTTTCACACAAGCGGCATCGCGTGCAGCCTTGCAGAGAATTCTCCAATGCATCCAATTGCGCTTTCTTACCGGGCGGCGTAAGAATGCGCTGAGCGTCATCGGAAAGATAGAGAGAATCGATCCCTAAGGCTTGGAGTTGTTCGAGAAAACAGCGAATTGGAACAAGCGAATTTTGATACATTTAAAAATCACTGATTCTTTGCTAGGCCTTCAAGACGAAAATTTCCCGCTGTACGACTTGCTTGGGGCGCGAATAGATCAATGTGGTTCGCCCGTTTGACGGCTTGAATCCGGCAAGAGGTTCGAGAATGGCGTATCCCTGCAGTTTGATCGCCGACAACAAGGCTAACGATCCGATCTCTTTGTCGCCTTTTAATCGAAAGCGAGGAGCGATAAAGGCGACTCGCGAGCCGGGTTTAACCACGATTCGTATTTCGGCTAAGGCGCGAAGATAAAGCGGGATGAGCTCGCGGGTCAAGGCTTCGAATCGGCCCGGATCCAGAGGTTTGTTCGTCGGCGGACCCAGATAGGGTTCACAGGCGCAGGCGTCGAAAAAGAGCGGTTCGCAGAGCGTATGAAGATTTCGAGCGTCTCCTTGGATGGCTCGCACATCGCCCTGTGAAGAAGGTAGATTCGATTGCAGCCACTCCCAATTTTGGATCGTATCCGCAACGGCCTTCGAACTTTTATCCAATCCTACTGCCTGAAGCCCCATGATGCCCGCCTCTGTGACGATGCCGCCGCTGCCGCAAAACGGATCGAGAAGAGTCGACGTCGTCGTCGTACGCACTAAGTTAATCATGATGCGCGCCAGCTTCGGGGGAAGCATGCCGCTGCGAGAGTCGCGGCCCGGACGTCCGTAGTCTCGACGGGAATATTCTTCATAATGCTGCAGCCAAATGGTGGAGGCCAGGTACAAGCCGTCGCGAGGATGCATGTACAGAAGGATTTCCATCCCATCTTGGAGCAATTTATTCTTTTCGACTTGGGCGCCGCTCAAACAATACGATTTGCCTTGAGCATCCGGCTGTATGAATCGACAGGAGACACCCTGCTCTCGAAGATGCTCTTTCAACAGAACCGCCGTTCGACTCAAGAGAGACTCCACGGCGCGCGAAGAGCGAGTTTCCATCGCAGAGGCCAAGGAGATGCCAAACACCGGCCGCTGTTTACGCTCCATCAGCCGGCGGTCGATTTGAGCGCTCTGAAGCAACTCGCATAACCGCTCCGGCGTCAAAGCGTCGAGCGAAGAAAAATCGGATCCCTTTTTGTGATAAAAAATTTCGGCCGCACGAATAGTGCCGCCCAGTTCTTCGCATAAACTGTGAATAATCTCGCTGGAGGGAGCATGAAGAAGACAGACATCCCCATGCCGCTCCAGCGATTCCGATTGAATTGAAAGACGCTCATTGACCGCGACAATTTCGGCGAATGAGGCATCGGGGCAATGACCAAGCTGCAATAGATATTTGTTCATCAGACATCGGCTAGTATGGGCTTGATTTTCTCGGGATCGACGGTGACGCCCAATCCCGTTCCTTGAGGAAGAGTAACCTTCCCTTGCTGGGGGATCAATGGAGACATCAAAACGCTGTAGTCGAGAAATTGTGTACCGTTTAAGGCCGCAGGGAAGGAAAGATTGTAGGCGCCGTACAATGCCAGCGAAGCGGAGAGAGCGACGTCCGGATCGCTCAAGCCGCTGCCCAGAAACATCAATCCTGCATCCTCAAGAAGTTCGATCTGTCTTCGCGCGGGGAATAATCCTCCGCAGCGGGAAGGCTTCATCGCGACGCCGTCCAAGACATCCAAGCGAATCAATTCCATCAAATCCCGGGGAGAGATGACGCCTTCATCCATCAGAATCGGCAAAGCGCCTTGCTGCTTCAATCGCCGAAAACCGGAAAATTGATTAGGGGGAAGAGGGGCTTCCAAAACATCCACGCCGATATCCGCCAATTTCGGCGCCGCATAAAGGGCCGCAGCCAGATCGTATCCTCCATTGGCGTCCGCCCAGAGAAATCCCTCGGGCGCTCGCTTCCTAACCCGTCGGCATAATTCCAAGTCGAATCGAGGATCGGGAGCAACTTTGACGTTAAAATTTCGAAAGCCTTGGTTCAGCCCGAGATCAATCATTTCATCCAATTCATCCAGACTGGATGGATTCAGCGTCCAACTCAGTTCGATGTCTCGCCTTCCAGATCGACCCCAATACTGGGCCAGAGTGCATTTTAATTTCCGGCAGATTAGATCGTGCAGAGCAATGTCGACGCCGGCCTTGCAAAGAGGCTGACCGGTTGTGAAGCCGGCGCGAATGGCGCTGTTCATAGCCTGATGTATTCCAGCGACATCGAACGGATCCCGATCGATCAAAATAGGAGATAGATAATAGCGCAAAGTGGAGATCGCAGTTTCTAAAGTTTCGTAGGTCCAGGTATGAACGGGTATGCTTTCCCCCCATCCCGCCTCGCCGTAATCATCGGTGATTTTAATAAGAACCGCTGCTCGACCGGTCTTTTTTCCATCAGGCGTTTCCAAAAATTTGAAGCGACCTTTAGTAGGATAAAGAACGGGGTATAAGTCGATCGACTTAATTTTCAAAGTTAAATACCTCTAGAGAAAAAATTCGGCGAAAAACGCGACCATTTAGGAAACCGGCGATTAGTAAGAAATATCGTAACTCGTTTAGAACAGAATCGATAGGCAACGAAATGGATGAGAGGAATCTTCGCCTCCATGCGAAGAATAAAAATCAAAATATCCACATAGTGAAGAGGAAGTGACTAACTTGACAGAAAAGAAAAATCGCGAATAATGTAGGCATAAAAGAATTAGTGCGGGAGTAGCTCAGTTGGTAGAGCATCAGCTTCCCAAGCTGAGGGTCGCGGGTTCGAACCCCGTTTCCCGCTTAATTAGATTATTTATTGAATTTACTGCACTTATAAACTCTTCCCTCGAACAAATCTCTTGGATTTTTTCCTCTAATTCTTCAGTCAGCCACCCT
>JAFGTC010000176.1 GCA_016934335.1 Candidatus Omnitrophota bacterium
AGGGCGCTGAACAAAACAGTCAATTCAAAGGCGACCGGAATATTGGCCGGCAGACTGAACAGAGGCTTCCCGCTGATGATGATGGGATAATCAACCGCGTTCATCCACCACTGCATTAACACGGCGGCGGCGAGTCCGGTCAGCCCCGCTCCCAAAACCAGCCAGGGAAGAATCGTGGGGCGGATGCCCATGGCGTCGTCCATGCCGTGAATGGGGATGGGCGAATGTACGTCCCATTTCTCATAGCCGGCGTCCCGCACTTTCTCCGCCGCCTCCAGCAGATCGATGGTGTTGTCGAACTCCACTAAGATCCCGTTTATTTTCTTCTCGCTCATATCACGAAACCTCCGGTTCGACCGGATGCGTCGGAGATTCGGTTAAACTCGTCTGATTCCCCCAATAGCCCGGCTCGTGCGCATGGGGGATGTCGCCGTGATAATCGCCCACGCCGCGGTGATGCCCATGCTCCAAATGAGCCTGGGGCATGACGGTCTTCACTTCGGCCATGGCCACCATGGGCAGATAGCGGCAGAACAAAAGAAACATCGTGAAGAACAAGCCGAAACTGCCTATAAAAGTCAGCACATCGACGAATGTCGGCGAATAATATCCCCAGTTCGAGGGCAGAAAATCCCGGCTCAACGAGGAAACTACGATCACGAAGCGCTCGAACCACATGCCCACGTTCACCAAGATCGACAGGATGAATACGATCAACAGATTGCCGCGAATGGATTTGAACCAGAAAAACTGGGGGACGACCACATTGCAGGTCACCATGATCCAATAAGCCCACGCGTAAGGCCCGAAAGCGCGGTTGATGAACGCGAACGACTCATAGGGATTGCCGCTATACCAAGCGATGAAGAACTCTATGGCGTACGAATAACCGACGATCGAGCCGGTCACCAGGATGATTTTGCACATGTTGTCGATGTGCCTTTTGGTGATGATCTGGTTCAAACCGAAATATTGGCGCGCGGGAATGATCATCGTCAGCACCATGGCGAATCCGCTGAACACCGCCCCCGCAACGAAATAGGGGGGAAAGATGGTCGTGTGCCACCCCGGCAGCTGCGAGACGGCGAAATCGAAGCTGACCACCGAATGGACGCTCAAAACCAGCGGCGTCGCCAGAGCGGCCAGAAGCAGATAGGCGATTTCGTGCCGGTGCCAATGGCGGTGCGATCCGCGCCACCCCAGCGCAAAGAGCCCGTAGATGATTTGCCGCGTGCGCGTTTTGGCCCGATCTCGCAGCGTGGCTAAATCGGGGATCATCCCCACATACCAGAAAAGAAGCGAAACCGTCGCATAGGTGCTCACCGCGAACACGTCCCACAGCAGGGGGCTGCGGAAATTGGGCCACATGGCCATTTGGTTGGGATATGGAAACAGCCAATAGGCGACCCATACGCGCCCCACGTGAATGCCGGGAAAAATCCCCGCGCACATGACCGCAAAGATAGTCATCGCCTCCGCAAACCGGTTGATGCCGGTGCGCCATTGCTGCCGGAACAAAAACAAAATCGCCGAAATCAAGGTTCCCGCATGACCGATGCCGACCCAAAAGACGAAATTAATGATCGCCCATCCCCAGTTGACAGGATGATTCAATCCCCACACGCCCACCCCGGTAAAGATCAAATACGCGATCATCAAGCCCATCACCCCCAGCAGCGATACGGAAAATCCGAACGCGATATACCAAGCGCGCGGAGGGCGAGGCTGTTCCGTTATGGAGCAGACAGTCTCGGTCACCGAAGTGAAATCATGATCGCCGACCACCAGTGGAGCGCGTTTAGCCGGATCATTCTGAGTATTGTCGATTTCGCGAACAACCATGTCCGTGACGGCAGTGCTCATGCTTATCTTCTCGATTTATTTTTGTGTCTGCTGAAAGATTCTACGAAGTAATTGCTGTTATATTAATTATCTAATACCCTGTAATCTAATAAGATAAATTTATAAACTTCATATAATACACCAATACTCTATCGCGCGCCGGCTCACCTTATCCATGGGCGTCCGGTTTGTTATGTTCAGTCGATGAGGGAGAAGCCAACCCGGGATTCTCATTGCGAATGCGCGCCAGATAGGCGGTTCGCGGCTTTACGTTCAACTCGCCCAGCAGCGTATAAGCGCGCGGATCTCGCCGCAGCTGAGAGACGCGGCTCTCAGGATCGCTCAAATCGCCGAAGACGATGGCCTGCGTCGGGCATGTCTGAGCGCAGGCGGGCGTAATTTCTCCGTCTCGGATTTCCCTTCGATTATTTTTTGCATCGATCTTGACCGCTTCAATCCGCTGCACGCAATACGTGCATTTTTCCATCACTCCCCGGCTTCGAATGGTGACTTCGGGATTGAACACCATCTTCTCCGTCGGCTCGAGATTCTTGTGATTATTAAAATAATTGAACCGCCGCACTTTGAACGGGCAGTTGTTCGAACAATAGCGCGTACCCACGCAGCGGTTGTACACCATGACGTTCAATCCTTCATGGGTATGCACCGTAGCGCCGACCGGGCAGACCTGTTCGCAGGGCGCGTTCTCGCAATGCACGCAGGCGACCGGCTGATACGCAATACGGGGAGCGTTCACATCGCCGCTGAAATAGCGATCCACCCGAATCCAGTGCATTTCACGGCTCAACGCAACTTGTTTTTTGCCAACGACAGGGATGTTGTTTTCCGCCTGGCAGGCCGCCATGCAGGCGTTGCACCCGATGCAGGCATTCAAGTCGATCGCCATGCCCCAGCGGTTTTTGGGATATTCATGCTCTTTCCAAAGGTTTACTTCCGGCGTATGCGACTGATGCTTGAAACATTCCGGATCGGCGAGATAATTTTCGAGCGTCGCTTCTTGAATCAGTTCATGGATGCGATGACTGCGCTCTTTCAGCCCGACGGCGTCGATGGCGAAATGATCCTGCGTAATCGCCAGCTCGTATTTTTCGCCCGTGCGTTCAATCGTCAGCCCCCTGCCGAAATAAGGCGCCGCCGCCGTGCGCAGTTCATGTACGGCGAAGCCGGCCCCGTCGCCCACGCGGCCCGCATGCGTGCGCCCGTAGCCCAGCGCGACCGCAACCGAGTTCTGCGCCTGCCCCGGCATGACATACGCGGCGACATCGAGCGATTGCCCTTGGTAATTCAGGCGGATCAGCTCGCCGTGCCGCACGCCTAGAGTCCTGGCTGTCTCCGGCGCGATCAATGCGGCGTTGTCCCAAGTCAATTTAGTCAGAAAATCGGGCGTCTCCTGCAGCCAGCCGTTATTCGCGAATCGCCCGTCATAAATCTTCGAGTCGGGATAAAAAACGATTTCGAGATCGCCGGCTTTGGGTTCGGGAAATTCAACCTCGATCTCCTCCAAGGCTCTTTGAATATTGACGTTCACATACCAGGGCGCGTAATAATCGTAGCGCGTGTTTTTGATGAAGCCTTGATGCAGCCAGTAGCGGAAACTGTTATCGAAGGAATCGTTATTGAATATTGTTCTCAACGACCGGCGGACAATGTCATAACCGCGGGTGAGATCGTCCCCGATAACCAGCGCCAGCAGTTCAACGGCGCTCTTTCCATCGTATAAAGGTTGAATGAGAGGCTGGATGAGAGAAATCGTTCCATCATACGCCCGGGCATCCCCCCAGGATTCAAGATAATGCGCGCGCGGGATATACCATTTCGACAAGGCGGATGTCTCTGTAGGATATAGACTTAAATGAATACTATTATCAACTTGCTTCAATGCTTCTGCAAAGCGCAGATCCGCCGGTGCGTCATACGCCGGATTGCCGCCGATCATCAACAGCGTATCCACTCCGCCGGCGTTGATTTCTTTTGTCAACTCCATAATCGCCTGGAGGTGAGAAGGCCGGGCGGGATCCGGATCGCTGCAATAGACCACCGTATTTCCCGTATTGCCCAAAATATCGTTCAACATCGCGGCGGCGATATGCGTCATCGGCGAATAACCCGCCCCCACGGCGACAAGGCATTTTCCTTGACTGGCCTTAAGATCTTCCGCCAGAGCGTTCATCCACTTTTTATCGAATGGATGCTGGAGATAGGGCTCGAACATCGGCTTCAAAACGCTGAAGAACATGCCCGGCGGGACATTCTGATGAAACAGCAGCTCCGCGATCAGAGCCAGCGCAAAACTCTCCATCTGCGAAGCCGGCAGACCTAAGCGGTGGTCGGCGGCCGCCCCCGTCGTCGTATAGCGCGGTTCAACCGCATACAACCGGTTCATCTCTCCTTGAATCGGGCGGCGCCCCTTGGCGAAGCCGGAGGCGTTCTGGATCGCAGTCGGATGCGATCCGAACAGATCGGCGTCCAACGAAACAATCACGTTGGCTTGCTCGAGCTGCGGCAGCGCCCGCACCGGCTCCCCGAACGCAAGGCGCATCCCTTCCCGCTCATTATCGCGGCTGATCGATTCATACTCGTACCACTTCGCCTCGGGAAAAGCCTCCAGCAGCCGCCTGCGCATATCCTCGACGCTCAGCGAAGACGACGCCTCGCTCAGAATCGCGAATTTCTTTCCATTCTGCTCTTTGATCCGCCCGAAATGATCGCTCAGGAACGCTTCCGCTTCGCTCCAACTTCGCACCGTTTGTTCGTTCCCCGTGCGCTCGATAGGATCCTTGCCCCGGTCGGGATCGTACAGTTCCAAGACGCTGGCCTGCGCGATGACGTCGGCGGCCCCGCGGCTGAAAGGATGATTGGGATTTCCCTCGATCTTGATCGGCCTCCCGTCGTAACTATTCACGAGCAATCCGACCGCCGATCCGCCCAATTCAAGCGCCGTAGCGAATTGCTTGATCTGGCCCGGATGCGTTTCGTCCGGCCG
>JAFGTC010000177.1 GCA_016934335.1 Candidatus Omnitrophota bacterium
ATTATTAACGAGTGAGGCCGAAGACGAATAGGGAACTGTTGGGCAACGTAGGTCCATCGAATCCGATGATGGCGCTGCCTGATACGTCGTAACCTGAACCGTTGGAATAATAATCGCCGCTTCCTCCAGAATCGTCACCTGATCCGCCGGGCGTACCAAATTGATATCCGCTCGCTTGGACGATGATTCCTTTGTCGCCGCCTTTGACGACATCTACAATTTCTATTGTAGCAAAACCAACGATCTGATAAACAAGATTCTCTCCTGTAGGTTTTTTCTCCTTGCTGTCAGGTGGTAATTCATCCCCGCCCAGATCGTGTTTGTTGTAGTCGCCATTGAAAATTGTGAGGATAAACGGATCGCCGATCAATCGTTCGCTGAATTCACCTTTGCCTAAAATGGCGTTTTTGATGCTCCAACTGATGCCTGTGTCGCCGTCAACCAGTTCGTATTTGTATTCCTCATCTATATCGATAAGGCCATTTCCATTGCTGTCTACCCAGGCAAAGTCATCGCTGTCCAACGCAAATTGGCCGCCAGCCTTTTCTAAATCCTCGTCGCTAACGCCGTAGGCGATTTGGCGCTTCAAATCGTTGGCGCTATTGTTTTCGTCGCCAATATCGATGGTTCCATAGTTGCCTGAAGATCCTGTATCCAGAGGATACATATCCATTTCCAATTTGCCGTCACTACCGGAAACAGCTTCCCATTCGCCTTCTTCCCCTGACAAAGGAACTAACATCAACTCATCTTTCAGAGTGACAGTAATGATTTCACCGTCTATATTTTCATATTCAATTGTGTAAGGATAGTCTGGATCATCATATGGTGAAGTAACATAATGTTGTGCATAACTTTCCTGCGCCTCATAGTATTTATTCCAAAAACTATAGTGGATTGTGAAGGGCCAAAGCTTGGGATCTGCCATCCCGGAATTTCCGCCGCTGGAGGATTCGCCGCCTCCTTCCTCGGAAGAATCACCGCCGTCATCGTCGCGGCCGCCTTGGCCGGGGGCCGAATCGAATCCGATGACTCGATCGGTGATGAACGCTCTGGCTTTAGCTTGCAGTTGGACTTCACTTGTTCCGGTGATGCCTCCCACAAATAATGCCAGTGCGCCATTGAGGGCATGAGATCGTTTGACGAATACTTCAACTGTGTTTATCTCAGGACCAAATGGATTAAGTTCTTTGTTGATATTGAAGGGATCATCCATAAAGCCGATGTGGACGTCTGCTTCGTCTACGGTTAGAGAATCTACTTCGGCGGCCGGGTTATAGGTCCCATATTCGAGGGCGCGCGCTTTCGCATTTAGTTCCAAATTAGGATCGGTCTGATCTTTTAATTCCCACATAGCGGCCAGGGCGGCGGAGTCGGCGGCGTGCTGCAGTTCGGACTTGGTGGTGTAGACATAGCCGACGTCGACCGCGAAGGCAATCATGAACATCATGACGGTGATTAAGACGAGGAACAAGACAATTATAGTACCGCGGTTTTTTTCAGTCCGTTTCAACATGATCAGTCTCCTACATCAGGCAAAATTAATTAACATTCATGGAATAAAAAAAACCTTAGTTGATTAGTCAACATTTTAGTGTTATTTGATTTAATCAATAGAGTAAATTGCTGATTTTAATGTAGGGGGAATCCTGATATTTTTTGGCGGGAGATTTGCTAGAAGAGACAGAAAAGAGGATGGGTGCGATCCCATCCTCTTATTATAAATCTAAAATCAATAATGATTACTATTATTAACGAGTGAGGCCGAAGACGAACATGGAACTGTTGATTACTTCAGGGCCATCAAAACCAATTATTGCATATTCTGAAACATCAAATCCTGTTGTACCTGATTCGTTATTTTCACCTTCGCCGGTAGAACCTGAAGAACCGTCAGTAATACTATAACCTACTGGTTGGACAACTAAATGAGAACCGTCTTGACCACCAATTACTAAATCCATAATTTTTACGGTCGCAAAACCTATGATGTTGTAATAAGTATTTTCACCAGGTCCAACTTCACCAAGTGAAGCATCATCGAAAAGTGTAACTATAACATCTTCACCGATCATATCCCGCGGGTATTGATTATTATTATTATGAATGGGATTTTGAATTCCCATGCTAGTTCCCGTATCTGCATTAATTTTTTGCGATAATACTTGTTCCATATCACCATCTAAATCTATATCAAATAATATAGGTTCATCATCATCAAGTTCAAAATCTTGATCATATTGCGCTCGCGCTAGTGCTATGTCAGCGTCACTTATTCCATAATTGATTTGAAACATCAAATCATCTGTACTATTGTCGGTTGTGCCTATGTCTATAGTCCCAAAATTCCCTGGAGTTTTATCAGAACTATCTGGATACATGTTAAATTCTGGAATGAATTTTTTTATAACGCCATATTTTTCATCAGATTTACCTTCATCAACGGTAGAATCTTCATTTATAATACCCATGTATGCATAATTATCTTCAAAGTAATATCTTTCAAATTCGCCGTCTTTATTCATATCAACTTCAACATAATTTGGGTTGTTTGTTCGATCTTCAGCATATTTTGTATAACCATTAAACCACTTCACCCAAAATGTTGCACTTATCGTGAAAGGCCACAAAACAGGATCCCTTTCGTCTGTCGGAGCATAATAATTTCCATCATATGATTCTAACCAATTATCTGTTGATTCAACTTCTTCCCACCCAGGCGCCGAATCAAATCCAATAATCCGGTCCGTGATAAACGCTCTTGCTTTAGCTTGCAGTTGAACTTGTTTCGTTCCCGTGATGCCGCCCATGAAAAGAGCGAGCGGGCCATTGAGGGTTTGGGAGCGGTTGACAAAGACTTCGACGGTGTTCATTTCCATGCCGTTTGGATCGAGTTCCTTGTAAATGTTGAAGGGATCGTCCATAAAGCCGATGTGGACGTCTGCTTGGTCTACGGTTAAAGAATCAACTTCGGCGGCCGGGTTATACGCGCCATATTCGAGGGCGCGCGCTTTCGCATTTGGCTCCAAATTAGGATCGGTTTTGTCTTTCAATTCCCACATGGCGGCCATGGCGGCGGAGTCGGCGGCGTGTTGGAGTTCGGATTTGGTGGTGTAGACGTAGCCGACGTCGACGGCGAAGGCGATCATGAACATCATGATGGTGATTAGAACAACAAAGAGGACGATGATTGTTCCGGTGTTTTTATCGGTTTTTTTAAACATTTTGGGGGCCTCCCGATACGCTTCAGGTTCGAATTATTTTACAACCCTGTCTATGCGTGCAATTGAAATGATATAAAATGAAACGATGAAAGATTACAAGACGAGGAGAATTTCGGCGTTGTTGCAATATTATACACTATTTTAATAAACTCGAATAGGAGAAAATTCCCTTTTTTGTGTAAGGGAATCCCTGACAAAGAGGGTAATGTAGGGTTGCGCCTTACAGAGTAAATGGGGATTTGATTACTCTGCAATGAGGGATTAACGATATTGATTTATCGTGTTAATCCGTAAACGAACATGGAACTCGAGGGGATGACCGGGCCGTCGAATCCAATAATCGCGCTGCTGGAGACATCGTAGCCCATGGCGCTGTATTGGCTGTCGCCGCTTCCTTCTCCTCCCGGAAGGGCGAATTCCGGATAGTCGGTCGGTTCAACCCGAATGCCTTTATCGCCGCCTTGAATGACGTCGATAATCCGAACCGTACACCAGGAGACGAGTTGAAAAACCGTATTTTCTCCCGTAGCAGGTTTTAGCGGATCCAAATCATAATTGATTACTCCGCTATCCAGATCTTGTTGGTTATAGGACTTATAAAAAAGCGGAAGAATCACGGTTGTACCTCTTAAATCTTCGCTGAATTCGCCTTGGCCGAGGATGGCGTTCTTCAGGCTCCAACTCAACCCGGTGTCTCCATCGATGAGTTTGTAGCCGGTCATGTTTTCTGTGGGCATTTCATTAGGGAATTCGAACGTTTCACTAAGAATATTTCCCGTTTCAAGATCGATCACGCCCTCGGTCAAAAAGAAACCTGTATGGCCGTTGTATTGGCTGTCAGCCAATTGAATATCCTCTGTGGTTACACCCTCTGCGATTTGTCTTTTCAGGTCATCGGCGCTGTTGTTTGTTTTTCCGATGTCGATGGTTCCGAAATTGCCGGAGGCGTCGACGCCGATTGGATACATTTCGAACTCAGGGATAAACATGCCGTCAGAGCGTACTTGATAATCACCGCTTAGTGAATCCAACGCTCCGTCATGATAGGAATATTCGTCGGTTAGGGGAATAAGGTCGTCCGGATCGATGATTATTTCCTCATCCTCATCCTCCGGTTTAATATTTCCCACGCCGTCTTCATCCAAATCGTCAGCTAATCCGTTGCGGTCGGCGTCGATATACATGCAGGGATGATAAGCGCTGTAAATAGGGTTGTTTTCACCCTTAAAGGCTCTCCAATACGCTTCCCAATAGAAATAATTGACGGTAAACGGCCATAGTATGATGGATTTTGAATTACTTTGACCTCCGTCGCCGCCTTCCAATCCTCCTCCTCCCTCGCTGTAGACGGGATTAGCGCCCGGGGCGGAATCGAATCCGATGATTCGATCGGTAATGAACGCGCGGGCTTTGGCCTGCAGTTGGACTTGGTCCGTGCCGGTGAAATTTCCCATGAACAAACCCAGTGTTCCATTGAGTTCCTGGGTGCGTTTGACGCACACTTCGACGGTATTCATTTCCATGCCGTAGGGATCGAGTTCTTTGTTGATGTTGAAAGGATCGTCCATGAATCCGAGGGCGACGTCATCTTCGGAGACGGTCAAGGCGCCGACCTCGGCGGCCTTGTTGAAGCCGCCGAATTCGATGGCTTTGGCTTTTGCGTTGCTGACAAGGTAGGGGTCGTTGCGGTCTTTCATTTCCCAGATGGCGGCCATGGCGGCCGAGTCGGCGGCGTGTTGGAGTTCGGCTTTCGTGGCGTAGACGTAGCCGACGTCGATCGAGAAGGCGAGCATGAACATCATAATGGTTATGAGAACAAGAAACATCACGATGATGGTTCCTTTATTTTTGTTCGATTTTTGAAACATGATTGATCTCCAATTTAAGGTAATTAAAATTTACAAATAGATAAGTATTATAGCTTTATGATAAATTATATCGATCTTTTTTGGGGTTAATAATAGGGCATTTCTCCCCTTTTCATGTAGGGAAAAACCTTACAAATCTTTTGGGATAAAGAAAATCAATGAAATCATGAGGAGACGGCCTGACAGTGAGGAGAAAAATGTCTTTGGGGAAGGATTTAACATCATATCGATTTTATTTTACAAAAATGGACGGCAGAAGTATTTATATCGCAGGATCAATCTATATAATGAAAATATCGATAACTTTATCGTTTGATTTGGATCAGAATGAAAAAAGAGCAAGGGAGAAGGCCATGGAAACAAGGCGAAGCGGTTTTACCTTAATTGAATTGTTGATTGTAGTCGCGATCATCGGCATATTGGCGGCGATTGCCGTGCCCAATTTTTTGAATGCGCAGCTGCGAGCGAAGATTGCGCGGACGCAGGCGGACATGCGGGCGGTTTCGATGGCGATTCTTCAATTCCAGATGGATCGAAACACGATGCTGCTGGATTATTGGGATGACGATTCGTCGTGGGCCCAGGAACGCTGGGAGAATGAGTTTCGGCAGGTAGGTCCTCGACCGCCGTACAATCGATTTGAGGAGCCTTATTTTCCATTGACCAGTCCGGTTTCGTATTTGAGCACTCCCCCGCAGGATCCGTTTGCCAAGATCGAACATTCCGTCGGATTCGGTGCGGATGAGAGAGGGCATTCTTATATTTACAACGATTGCGACCCCATGAGCGGCGGTGACGGGCAAGGGTACGGCATTCCAACCAAGCCTATTCTGAAAGTCTGGGAGCATGCCTTGGTGAGCATTGGCCCGGACGGGTGGATCGGAGTGAATTCCAGCGGCGATTTGCGGGGCACGCCGTTTGACGCCTCCAACGGGGTATCGAGTGCGGGAGATTTGGTGCGTTTCAGCAGCGGGGGGAGCCCGCAGGATCCTCATTCGAGCAGCAACTAACCGTACGCCGTTTTTGAATTAAAACGCCCAAGACCCTTTTTCCCTGATGGAGAAAGGACTTGGGCGTTTGTGTAATATTTGACTTGAAATATTGCCTTGAAGGCTCGAGCGATGCGGCTGGAGGATCAGAGTCTCTTGATGCGGATGTTTCGATAGGCGACAAAGTTTCCATGATCGGTCAAGAAGATGAATCCGTTGCGGAGGCGGTATTTGAGTTCTTCGTATTTATCGAAATTGACGTCCTGCACTTTTTTGCCGTTGAGGATTACGCGCACGCGAGGGCCTTTGCACCGTACTTCGATGGAGTTCCACTGCCCTTCGGGTTTAGAGGCGTTGACGGTCGGGGCGAGCACGTCATAGATGGAGCCTGTGCTGTTTTTGTCGGGTTTTTTTCCATAATCGCCCAGGATTTGGACTTCGAAGCCGATTTTGGAGGCGCGATTGGAGCGCGGGCAGCGTACCTGAACGCCGCTGTTTCCCCCTTTTTCAATTTTGTATTCGTAGCGGAGGATGAAATCGTCGAAGCGGTCGATGGTGCGCATGCCGCCGCCGCCGGGCTTCCGCTGGAAAGCGCCGTCTTTGATGATGAAGCCGCCTTGACTTTTCGAGAGGGGAAGCCATCCGTTGGTGGTCTTACCGTCAAAGAGAGCGATGAAGCCTTCTTTTCTCTCTTGAGGAGATAGTACGGAGTTATCGGGCTTCCAGGGGATTTTTTCTTCGGGCGCAGCGTTCCATCCTTCCAAGGCGAAGAAATTGCGGGGAAGTCCGGTGAGGAGGTAATGGCAATCCTGGGGTTTGTTGTCGGGGGGATAGTTAATCAGAAAGACAGTCGATTTAGAGGCTGGATTTTCCGGTTGTCCGTTGACGATCTGGAGATCGGCGCCGGGAGCGGCGACGACCAATTCGGGGGAAATTTCTTTGAAGGCCTGGGCGAGTTCCGCCGCATCCGGACCGTCGATCCAGAAGATGAATTGATTATGCCCTTTGAAATACTCGGCGACGGTCTGGACGGATTTCAGGCGGATTTCACGATCTTGTTGGGGAGCG
Organism: Candidatus Omnitrophota bacterium; assembly: GCA_016934335.1. Taxonomy (GTDB): domain Bacteria; phylum Hinthialibacterota; class Hinthialibacteria; order Hinthialibacterales; family Hinthialibacteraceae; genus JAFGTC01. Next base: position 7,150 of record JAFGTC010000177.1, read on the forward strand.
TCGGGGCTGAAAACGCGGAGCATGCAGCCGAGTTTTATGTAGAGCATGCGGCCGATCATTTTTTGGTAGAGTTGATCGGCTTCCGGAGTGATGGCGGCGCCGTCCGGGGTTAAACCGCATAAGTCGGAGACAAGAAGGTTTCCGCCGACGTAGGAGATGCGGCTGATGGCTTCGATGAAGGCTTTGGGGGAGTTTTCGAGGTCGCAGGCTTTGGGCGTGCAAATGGATTGAATGGCGAAGGCATGGTCTTCCTGGAGCAGTCGATTGTCTTTGACGCTGAATTGGCACTCGTAGATTTTTTTCAGGAGGGCGCCGTCAGCGCCGAAGAGCATGGTCAGTTTCCGGTTGAATGGGCCGCGCGCCTCGATGGAGTAAGCGGGTTTGTCCTGATATTTGATTTCACTGAAGCTGCGATATTTATAGGCGCCGAGTTCCTGATCGACGGCTTGCTTGATGACCGGCGGCAGGGGTTTGGGCTGGGCGGCGGCGGCGGCGTTCCAGAATTGCAGAGCGAGGGCCAAAACGAGAATTCCAAGAATTGGGTTAAGATGTTTCACAATCGTTTCATTCTCCTTACGTAGTAAAAAGTCATAAAGAACAATTTTACCGTATCTGGGTGCAAAATAAATAGATGCGGAAGACCGGCGGCGAAATTTAGGGGAACCGGTTTTTTTTCGTATTGGCTCCATGAAAACAGGCTTGACCCTGTAGAAGGGGGCGGTTACAGTCCTTTGAGACATTTCGTTTTTTATTTGTCATGGATTGGAACTTGGTGAAAGGAAATGTAGGCCAGGATGACTATCGACTCGAGCATTCAAAAAGCGGCGGGGGATTCGGCCGCCGTGCAGTCGCTGCATGAGACGCGCGACCGGATTTTGCGGGAAATCGCCAAAGAGATCATTGGTCAGCAGACGGTTGTGGAAGAGTTGTTGACGGCATTGTTCGCCGGCGGGCATGCGCTGATTGTGGGCGTTCCCGGGTTGGCGAAAACGACGCTGATCCGGACCTTTGCGAAGATTTTGGATTTGGAGTTTCGGCGAATTCAATTTACGCCCGATCTGATGCCGTCGGATATAACCGGCACCGAAATCCTGCAGGAGGATCGGGTTTCGGGGGAGCGGCGGTTTCGGTTTATCAAAGGGCCGTTGTTCGCCAATATCATCTTGGCCGACGAAATCAATCGGACGCCCCCCAAGACGCAGGCGGCGCTGCTGGAAGCGATGCAGGAATCGCGCGTGACGGTAAGCGGTGAGAATTATTCGTTGAAGCCGCCCTTTTTTGTCCTGGCGACGCAGAATCCCATCGAGCAAGAAGGAACCTATCCGCTGCCTGAAGCGCAGTTGGACCGCTTCATGTTTCAGATCAATATCGATTATCCGTCGGAGAAAGAAGAGATTGAGATCGTAAAGAACACCACATCGGCGTATCAGGGGGCGCCGGAGAAGGTGATCGACGGCGCTGATATTTTGAAGATTCAGGAGCTGGTGCGCAAAGTGCCCGTATCCGAGCAGGTGATTCAATACGCCGTTCGCATCGTGAAATCGACCCGCCCCGGGCATAACGGAGACGGATCGAGCGACGATGAGGTGAGTCGTTACGTATCGTGGGGGGCGGGTCCGCGCGCTTCGCAATATCTGGTGCTGGCGGGAAAGGTGAGGGCTATTTTATCCGGAAGAAATTCGGCCTCGGAGGAAGACATCCGTTCGGTGGCGCAGCCGGTTTTGCGGCACCGGATCATCACCAATTATCGGGCGGAGGCGGATAAAGTGGATGTGCATCAATTGATCGAATCGGTGGTTAAGAAAGCAACGTCTTCTTAATCGCCTGAGCGCAATTGATGGTTCATAGAAAATAAAAAAGGCCGCGTTATCAAAGCGCGGCCTTTCGTTTAGTATTGCCGGGGAGTGATAACTGTGGAAAATGGATGTAACAATAATCTGAAATTGTGATGGGAGAAACAGAATGAGATATGCTGCGCGATTTTCGAAAGTCGCTGTTTGGGCGCTTCTGGCTATCGTCTTGAATGCAGGCGCCGTTTGCGGCGCTTTCGCCGTTGAGAGCAAGCCTTTTTATTCCGCGGCGGATTTCGGCGCAAAGGGCGATGGAAAGACGATGGATACGAAGGCCATCCAGGCGGCTGTTGATGCGGCTTCCCAGGCCGGCGGCGGAACGGTGGCGCTGCCGGCGGGAACGTATCTGAGCGGGACAATATTTTTGAAAAGTCGCATTCATTTATATCTGGCGCCGGGCGCGACCTTGCTGGGCAGCCGAAATCAAGACGATTATCCGGAGACGATTCCACAAATTCGCTCGTATACCGATAACTATGTGAAGCAGAGTTTGATTTTCGGAGAAAATCTGGTGGATGTCTCGATTACGGGTCAAGGCGTCATCGACGGGCAGGGCGAGGCGTTTCGATGGAAAGAATACATCGGGAGGCCCTATATCATCCGCCTGATTTCCTGTGAGAAAATCTTGATCGAGGGAATCATGCTGACCAATTCGGCGATGTGGATGCAGCACTATCTGGCCTGCGAAGATGTGACGATACGGGGCGTTCGGGTCTTCAATCATGTTACGTACAACAACGATGGATTGGATATCGACAGCTGCCGGAATGTGCGGATTTCCGATTGCGCCTTCGATTCGGACGACGATGCGCTCTGTCTGAAAAGCACGACCGGCAAGCCGTGCGAGGATGTAGTCATCACCAATTGCGTGTTGAGCAGCCATTGCAACGCCTTCAAGATGGGGACGGAAAGCAACGGCGGATTCAAGAACATTACGTTATCGAATTGCGCGATCCATTCGCCGAGGGATTCGGAAAGCCAATACGGGATGAAGAGGGGAATATCGGGCATTTCTCTGGAGATCGTCGACGGGGGGATCATGGACGGCGTCTCGATTTCCAATATCAGCATGCAAGGCGTATCCGTTCCCATTTTTATTCGGTTGGGGAACCGGGCGCGCCCATTCGAGAAGGACGGCCCGATTCCCGGCGTCGGCGTGTTGCAGAATGTTCATATCAGTCATGTTATCGCGACGGGAGTTTCCAATATCGGATGTTCGATAACGGGGCAGCCGGAGCGATTCGTCAAGAATGTTTGTCTGCAGGATATCCAGATTGAATATGAAGGAGGCGGGACGATGGAGGAGGCGCAGAAAAGCGTCCTGCTCAAACCGAATTCGTATCCGGAAGCCACCATGTTCGGCGTACTGCCTGCTTATGGATTTTACTGCCGGTATGTGGAAGGATTGTCTCTCCGGCAGATTCAGGTTGGGTGGAAAGAGGAAGACGTCCGGTCGGCTTTGTTGTGCGAGAAAATGAAAGATCTTGTCATAGAGGGATTGCAAGGCGCCGGCGTTCTCAAGGGCTATGCAACGGTTGATCTTAACCATGTTCAGGATGTCATGATTTATGGATGCCGCGTTCCGGCGCCGGCGGATCTTTTTCTCCGGATGCGCGGCGAGACGGAGAATGTCAGTTTGACGGCCAATGATCTTCGACAAGCGCAAACGCGCTATGAATTCGAGTCGGATAAAATCAAAGAAAGCTTTTTTGAAAGCGCCAATCGATATGCGAATTAACGTCATGTAAGGTCTTCCCTTACGAATAAACAGGAATTTCCCGATAGGTGTTGAAAGACCTTCAGCAATAATGATGAACAGAGTCTTTCAATACCCTGGATGTTGAAGCCGCGTTCATTGTTGGTTCATGTTCTCTTTTGCAGCCCCTGTTGTTGACGACAGGGGTTTTTTCATCGGCGAGGCCTGTATTCTTGATATTTGATGCGTTCTCATTAACAATGAGAACGATGATTTCGTTATTGGAAAGATTTTCGAATTGCCGAGGAGGATGTCATGAAAGTGGGAGCAAAAACACGCTTTGTTTTATGGATGATAGGCATTGGACTCTTGGCGGCTTATCCCGTTTTTGCCGAGGCCGAGCATCAAGCCGGCGTCGCGAAAGTCTGCATCACGCCGGAAGGAAGCATCTGGATGTCCGGCTACGCCGCCCGCGATAAGCCGTCGGATGGGAAACTGCACGACCTTTATGCCAAGGCGCTGGCGTTAAAAGATGAAGAGGGGAACTGCATTGTTTTATTGACGACGGATCTGATCGGGCTTTCCAAGGAGATCAGCGGGCGCGTCGCCGGCCGAGTGAAGGAGAAAACCGGTTTGGATCGCTCCGCGCTTATGCTGACGTCGTCGCATACGCACAGCGGGCCGGTGCTGCGCAGCAATCTGGAAACCATGTACGACTTGCCGGAAGAACAGTGGGATCGTATTACCGCCTATACGCAGAAATTGGAAGATCAACTGGTGGAAGTGATTTGCGATGCGGTGGAGAACCTGGGGCCGGCGGAGATCTATCGCGGCTGCGGATCCGCCGGATTCGCCGTCAATCGGCGCCAATATACGCTGGGCGGGGTGGTCATCGGCGTGAATCCCATCGGGCCGGTCGATCATGACGTCCCCGTGTTGAAAGTGGAGAACGGGCAGGGCGAGATCATCGCGATCGTATTCGGGTACGCCTGCCATAACACAACCTTGAGCGTGTATCAAATCAACGGGGATTACGCCGGATTTGCTCAGGCTTATCTGGAAGAAAGCCGGCCCAATGCGGCGGCGATGTTTTTCATCGGATGCGGAGCGGACGCCAATCCCAATCCCCGGCGCGAGATCGAACACGCCAAAGCGCACGGCCGGGAATTGAGCGCGGCGGTGGAAAAAGTGCTGCGCGAACCTATGGAGAAGGTGAAGGGCTCGATTCAATGCGAGTTTCGCACGGTCGATCTGCCCTTGACGCCGGCGCCCACGCGAGAACAGTTGGAAGAACAGGCCCAAGATCAAAACGTCTATATCCAGCGGCGCGCGCAAAGTTTGCTGGATCAATTCGAGAAGCAAGGGAGTTTGCCGGAATCGTATCCTTACGTCATCCAAGCCTGGCAGATCGGGGATGATTTTCTGTGGCTGGGGCTCGCCGGCGAAGTGGTGGTGGATTATGCGTTGTTGTTCAAGCATCTATACGGCCGAGGCAACACGTGGGTGACCGGCTATGCGAACGATGTGTTCGCTTATGTTCCCTCGCTGCGGGTTTTGCGCGAAGGGGGATATGAATCGGATACATCGATGATTTATTACGGGCTGTACGGCCCATGGAGAACGGATGTGGAAAAGGTGATTGTCTCGACCGTGCAGAGCATGATTGAGGATATGCAATCCTAAGAGTTTCAAAATCGATTCTAAAGATGGGGAGAAATATGATGTCCCAAACGAGGCTTTTACCCATATTAACGGTATGTTTCTTGATGATTGGCGGAGCTGTGCAATCCCAGACGCCGCCGATTGACTATTCGCCGAAGGCGGATGAACAGCAGCTGCCGAAGAAGATGCACTCGGCCATGGAGGAGTCGCCGGTCATCAAAGTCGGTCAGAAGGACGGCGATTTGATCGGCCGCGACAATCGTGCGCTGCAGGCGGCGGTGGATTATATAGCGGGATTGGGCGGCGGCGTGGTGGAAATCGGGGAAGGCATTTACGCCATGCGCGATTCGCTTCACCTGCGATCGAACGTCATTATCCGGGGCGTCGAAGGCAAAACTGTGCTGAGAAAATCGTCATGCGCATCTTCGCTTCTGGCGATCGACGGCGATTACGGGGAAGAGCAGATCACGCTGCAGAATCCCGAGGGCTTCGATGTGGGCTGCGGGGCGGCGGTGTGGGATGACGATGCCGGCGGATTTCACGTCGTTGTCGCGCGCATTACCGGAAAAAGGGGAAATACGGTTTCAATAAGCAAGCCGCTTGGTTCGGACTACATGATTCATCGAAACGCGAAGGCGGCGACGATTTTTCCGGTGGTCAGCGGCTACGACGTCGAAGGCGCTCGAGTCGAGAATTTAGTGATCGATGGAAACAAGGAAGAGAACGAGCCTCTGGGCGGCTGCCGGGGTGCGGGCATTTTTTTGTACCGGGGATTCGGAACGGTCATTCAAAACTGCCATGTCAAGAATTACAACGGCGACGGGATCAGTTTTCAACAATCCAACGATGTTCAGGTAATTGACTGCATCAGCGAAAACAATGCGCAGCTGGGCTTTCATCCCGGCAGCGGATCGCAGCGTCCGGTCGTTAAAAACTGCATCGCCCGGGGCAATGGAGCGGACGGCTTGTTTTTATGCTGGCGGGTGCGGCATGGATTGTTCGAGAACAATCTGTTGGAAGAGAACGGGCGGTTTGGCATTTCGATCGGCCACAAGGACAGCGACAATCTGCTCCGCAAAAACCAGGTCCGTTTGAATAAGCAGGACGGCGTCTTCTTCCGGAATGAAACGCTGGGCATGGCGGGGCATCGGAATCGTCTGGAGGATAACATCATTGAGAACAACGGAACCGGCGGAGAAGGCGCCGGCATCCGCATTCGAGGCGAGACGAATGGAACAGTGATCATCAACAACATGATCCGTGACACGCGCCCGCCGGAGCGGCAGACGCAGACGACGGGCATACGCATCGAAGAGAAGGCGGGCGATGTGCTGATCGAAAATAATAGGAATGAATCCAAAGAGAAAGTGATCGATTTGCGTAAAAAAGACTGACTCAATCAACTTTCTCTTACGCGGCGCACGCGATTATCACGTTATTGAAGTTCGACGATCGCCCATAAACCAATCTGATCGATGGAGAATGAGACGGCCGAATCGCTGGATTGAACATCCACGGTTCGGCTTTCTTTGTTGGGTTCATGGATGATCGCCCGGCTGATTTGAGATTTTCCACCGTGCGACAACAGAGGTTGAGCGATTGCAACGGTTATATCACCGGGCGCGATGGAATCGGCGTCGGGCTGATAATTCTGATTGAGAACATGGCAGACAAGCGGCGCGTCGGGCTGCTCCGGTTTATAACGCAGCGAGACGCGCACATAGTCGGGTTTGTTTGTGACTATCCATTGCTGAAACGCTTGGGGGATCGATGGAAGCCCGTCCCATTCGATGATTTGAACGCCGCTGTCTTTCAGCCAATCTGCTTGGGATTTTGCATTGGAACTGACGAGAACGGCTTGGTATTTATTTTCGAGAGGGGCGTTTTTCGGCGCCAGGTTCGCTTCGGGCGTATAGAGCAGATCGTGGGGGATATTCGCGTCGGTTAAAGCAGTCGAGCATTGTTTCATGGCGTTAAAATCGGAGTTGGCGCAAAGCGCCGCCAGGTTGGATAAAGAGATATACTCGTCAAGAAGGTGGGCGTTTGCGCGCACAAAGCGGTAGAGAAAAGCGAAATCCTGCGGTTTGCCGCTCCACCAATGGGTGCCTAATTCCTGGGTGTAGCACCATTGACGGTGGGGCGCCATGAAGACGCTGCCGTGCGCGTAGGTTTGGGCGATCCAGGCGCGCACCAGGCCCGGTTTTTCATTGGCTTTGATCCAGGCCCAATCATGGCCGGAGGCGGTGGCGGTTTGGCGGTCGCCGAGCGCTTCGACCATTTTGTAGACGAACACGGGTTCGGCGCCGACCGTTTGGCGGCTCGCATGCTGGGGAATTTCTCCACAGAAATAGTCGATGATCGGGGAGGGAATCACCGTGCGCGGAGAGGAGGCGCTGGAGTTGACGCTGCGAACCAGGGGCTTGCCGCGCAGGTTTTCTGCATGGCTGTAAACGGCGCTGATGCGGGTTTTCATCTGCTCATTCTGAAAATCCTGAAAATGTTTACGCAGGGGATCTTCCTTGCGATAACGCTTGAAATCATCCGGCGTAAATCCTTTATTTTTAAGGTGTTGTCCGTAATCAAATGACTGAATGGAAGAGATTCCTAAATCCAGCAATTCTTGATCTGAATATTTCTTTTGCAAATAGCCGCGAAATCCTTCCATACAGTAAGGGCAAAAGCAGCCGCCGTTAAATTCGGAGCAGTGCGAAGTGCCGGAGTAGTCGTCGATATGCAGCCCGTCGACAGGAGCGAGACAGACGCGCTCCGCTTGATCAAGAAGGTACTTTTGATATGTGGGATGATTGAAGCAAAACCAATAGGCGGGATGGCCTTTGTGTTTGTGATCCCACAGCCAGGGAACCTGGAGGGGGGCGCCCTCGAGATCGCGGCAGACGGCTTCCATAAAATCGTCGGGGGCGTAATCGATGAAGCCGGCGAAATCGACGAGAAAATCAACGCTGCCGCAGTAGCGCATGCCGCGTTTGTGAGCCTCTTCGACGCGCTGCTTGAAACGATCGACGTCTCGGGGGGCGCGGGATCGCGGACGCCCTCCCCAGCCGACGACGGTTCCCTGGTAATCGTCGTACTGTGTCGCGGGATCGGCCGCGTACATGAAGACCACGTCGCTTGCATGGATGGAAGGGCGGTCGTCCTGCGCGGATATCGAAACGGATGCGGTTAAGAAAAGCGGAAGTAATAAAAGCATGAAATAGTTTGTCTTCATGAGAACGCCCTCGGGTTATGAAATTTACTGTTTTAACATTACAGGATTTTTGATCCTGTTCCAATCCACAGTAGAGATTCCACAGTAGAGAATGGACTTGAAGGCGGCGCTTCGGTAAAATGAGGACGGCTGTCAATAATTTTTTCTTTGAAGGAGATTGGGATGCGATCAATCCGTTTGGTTCTCGTTATTATGTTTTGCTGCGCCGCGGCTTCGTGGAGCGATTCCGTTTTAATCGTGGCGGACGAATGGCCGCAGATGGAGATTTTGGGTGATTTTTTGCATGAGAATGGGGGATTGGAGGTTGAAAAGGCGGAGCAAAATCAAATGCCGGAAAGCCTCTCATCCTATCGCGCCGTTTTTATGTTTATCCATGGCGCCATGGAGCGGGAGGCAGGCTTGCGAATGATCGAGTACGCCGAATCAGGCGGGCGATTGATTGTCATGCATCACGGCATTTCGTCGAAGAAGCGCCTGGTTCCGGAATGGCTGGATATGTTAGGCGTGCATCTGCCCACGAAAGAAGAAGAGCCGGAAGAGTTTTATACCTGGATTCATAACGTCGACTACTATCTGGTCAATCTCCAGCCGAAGCATTACATCACGTCGCATAAAATCGATTGGCCGACCCAAACCGAGTACCGCTCGTCCGATTTTCCCAGCCGCAGCGTCTCGCAGCCGGCGTGGAACATCATCAATTCGGAAGTATTCATTAACCACAATTTCAAGGACGGCCGCGAGAAGACGGTTTTGTGCGGGTTCAAATACAAGGATCCTGAATCGGGCGAATGGATCATGCAGGATCGGGGCGCGTGGTATAAGCCCGCGGGGCGAGGATGGGTGTTTTATTTCCAGCCGGGGCACACGCCGGTTGAATTTCAGGAACGCAATTACTGCCGGATGATTATGAATTGCTTGACCTGGCAGCCCTGACATAATCATGAATCGCGTACGATATGGATGGAGTTCCATTGCGAAATGTTCGCGGCGCTTACACGTTAACGGAACTGCTGATCGCGGCGGCTGTGATCGGGATTTTGGCGGCCGTTGCGATTCCCTACTATCTTCATGCGCTGATCCGGGCTCAAGCGTCGCAGGCTGTGTCGGATATTCATTCGCTGATACTCGCGCAGGAGCAATACCGGCTCGATCAGAGCGGATATCCTCCGCTGGGAGTTGTGCGGGCGGCGCGCAAAACCAGCGGAAGCGCTTCGCTGCCCTGGCTGTCGTCCCCGATTCCGTATATCAGCGCCATCCCGGTCGATCCGTTCTTGAAGCGCGCCGGACGTCCCTATTGGATGGGATATGCGCACAAGCGAGTCGCATCGGAAGCCAGTCGAATCATTGCTTATACCTTCAGTTCGACGGGACCGTCGAAGCTGCACATGTTGGTGATTTATTGGCTGCAGCCGGACGTTTTGTTCAACCAGTATCCCTTCCAGAGTTACGATTCCAGCAATGGGATGACGAGCATGGGAGAAATCGTGTTTTGGGGAGGGGACAGCCGCGACATTCATGTTCTGATGAACGGCAGAGAGTATGACGGCCGATTTCCGCCGGACTACGGGGAATAAGCGTTGATCATATTGACTTGTCATACGGACGCTATGATACACTGAAACAGAAGCATAGCGAAAAATTCTATTTGAGGAGATAACATGATCAGGGAAAAACGAACCGGGAAGATAATCTTGTTTTATGGCTCTATTCTTGGAATATTCTTGTTTTGGCTCGAGGCGGGCGCGGCGCAGGACGCGGTGAAAATCAGCGGCGAGCTGAAACAGTGGCACACGGTTACGCTGACGTTTACCGGGCCCGAGGCCAGTGAGACCAGCGTTCCCAACCCCTTTCGCTTTTACCGATTGAGGGCGGAGTTTTCCCATGGCGGGAAGACAATAATCGTTCCGGGGTATTTCGCGGCGGACGGGAATGCGGCGAATACCGGCGCCGAAGGCGGCCGTCAATGGCGCGTGCATTTTGTCCCCGATCAAACCGGGGCATGGACTTACAAAGCTTCTTTCGTCAAAGGGCAGGATGCTGCATTGAGCGACGATCCCCAAGCGGGAGAGCCGGATTCGTTCGATGGAGCGTCGGGAGAATTTTCGATCGCGCCCAGCGATAAAATCGCTCCCGATTTTCGCGCCAAAGGCCGGCTGAATTACGTAGGCGGGCATTATCTGCAGTTTGCGGGAAGCGGCGAATACTTTATTAAAGGCGGCGCCGACAGCCCCGAAAACTTTTTGGGATATGCCGATTTTGACAGCACTGCACAAGCCTTCAACGATCATGTCGGCCTGGTTCGAGAGGGCGAGGCGCCTATAAGCAGACTGCATCGATACGAACCGCATGTGAAGGATTGGCGGCCCGGCGATCCTACGTGGAAGGACGGCAAAGGAAAGGGCATGATCGGCGCGCTGAACTATCTGGCCGGCAAGGGGATGAACAGCGTCTATTTTCTGACCATGAACGTGGAAGGCGACGGGCGCGACGTATGGCCCTGGATCAGCATGTATGCGCGCGACCGGTTCGATTGCAGCAAACTCGATCAATGGGAGATTGTCTTTTCGCATATGGAAAAACTGGGGCTTCTCATGCATGCGATTACCCAGGAAACCGAAAACGATCAGTTGATCAACGGCGGCGAACTCGGGTTGGAGCGCAAACTTTATTACAGAGAATTAATCGCCCGCTTCGGCCATCATTTGGCGCTGGTGTGGAACTTAGGCGAGGAAAATACGAACACGACCGGGCAGATCAAGGCTTTTTCGAGTTATATTCACAGCGTCGATCCTTACGATCATCCGGTAGTGGTCCATACGTATCCCGGCCAATACGAGAAGGTCTATACTCCGCTGCTGGGCTTTGAAGATTTTCAGGGGACTTCGCTGCAGATGGGCGACCAAACCAAGACTCATGCAGAAACAATCCGCTGGATCGATCGCTCTGAAGAAGCGCAGCATCCCTGGATGGCGTGTCTGGATGAAATCGGCCCGGCGCATACAGGCGTAAAGCCCGATGCCGACGATCCCGAGCACCGGGACGTGCGCCATCATGCGCTATGGGGCAATTTGATGGCCGGCGGCGCAGGGGTTGAGTGGTATTTCGGATACAAATATCCGCATAACGATCTGAATTGCGAGGATTGGCGCTCTCGCGACGCCATGTGGGATTACACGCGCATTGCGCTGGAATTTTTTCAGAATCACCTGCCATTTCCTGAAATGCGGCATCATGACGAACTCACGGCGAATGATGAAGATTATTGCTTCGCCAAGCCGGGGGATGTCTATGCCGTTTATCTTTCCCGGGGAGGGAGTGCGACGATCGATCTACCGGCGGGGAATTATTCCGTGAAATGGTACGATCCCCGGCGCGGTGGAGATTTGCAGGAGGGAAGCGTTGGGAGCGTCAGCGGGCCGGGCGAACAATCGATCGGACTGCCGCCCAGTGAGAGAGAGCAGGATTGGGCGGTTTTGATTCGAAAAAAATAAATCGGTGAATAGAGGAGGATGGATTATGAAGCGGATAGCGGTCTGTTTCGTTGGATTGTGTCTGATCGGAATTCAGGGATGGAGCGCCGAACCGGCTGAGAGCGAGGAGTTGCGCGCCGGCCGGAATTTCATCCAAACCGAGGTCCATTCGGAAGAGGAAGATCGGGAAATTTTGAGCCTGTTTAAAGGTTTGCGGGTGACCGATACGTGTGACGGCATGGACAAAGCAGGCCTGCACAGCATCGGCCTGGTCGATCCGGAGATTCTGCCTTTATGGAAAGATGCGGAGCATTTCACGCATCGTGTGGTCGGCATCGCCGTGACGGCGCGTTATGTTCCGACCCAGAAGCCTCCCGCAGGGAAAATGGCGCCCGATGAATTCGACCGGTGGGAAGGGAATTTTTACAGCCAATATTCGTCCGAACCGTTCGTCCCCCTCATTCGTCCGGGAACGGTTCTGGTGATCGACGACGCCGATTATGCGGACGTCGGAACCATCGGTTCGAACAACATCATGGGCTGGTCGGTGCGCGGCTGCGTCGGCGTGCTGACTGACTCGGCCGTGAGGGATACGGATGAAATCATCACGGAAAAAATTCCCGTGTATCTGCGAAAGCCGGGGCGGGGAATCCGTCCGGGCCGCAATGAGATTGAATCGGTCAATCGTCCTATTGAATTCGGCGGCGTCCTGGTGATGCCGGGCGACGTCATTGTGGCCGACGGCGACGGGGTTATCGTCGTTCCGCGCAAACACGCCAAACAAGTGGCCGCCTTCGCGCATGAAATTCTCGAAAAAGACAAAGCGGGCCGCCGGGCGTTGTATAAACGGCTGGGGCTGCCCGATGACGATTCGGTTCAATAAGCATGAAAAGGTCTTTTTGTTCTGCGGCAGCCGGGTTTTTCGAGCCCGGCTGTTTTTCATTGCCTTGACAAGCTTTAGGCGCGAAACTAGCTTCGTTCATGTAATTGAAATTGAAGGCGGATTAACGATGAATATTACATTAAACGGTAAATCGCGCGAATTTTCCGATTCCATCACAGTGGCGGCGATGCTGGCGGAATTGCAGCTGCATCCTCAGCAAGTCGCCGTTGAAGTCAACCGGGAGATCGTGAAGCGGGATCAGTTTGAAATTCATCAAGTGAACGATGGAGACGAGATTGAAATACTCAGATTTGTAGGAGGGGGCGGAAAAGAGGATAACAATGATCGATGATAGCCAGTACATCCAAGACGAACCCTTGAAGATCGGCAATTTGACGCTGAATTCGCGATTGATCGTCGGCACAGGGAAATACAAAGACTTCGAAGAAACCGAAAAGGCATTGGAACTTTCGGGAACCGAGATGGTGACGGTGGCGCTGCGACGGGTTGATTTTGACGCCGACGATCATCTGCTCAATCACATCGATCCGAAAAAGTACACGATTCTGCCCAATACGGCGGGCTGCTACAATGCGGAGGACGCTGTGCGCGTCTGCCGTCTGGGACGAGAGATTTCGAATCTGAATCTGGTCAAACTCGAAGTGCTCGGCGATCCGGATACGCTGCTGCCCAATCCGGTGGAAACGCTGAAGGCATTGAAAATTCTGGTCAATGACGGCTTTACGGTGATGACCTACACCAGCGACGATCCGGTGATCGCCAAACAGTTGGAAGAGGAAGGATCGACTGCCGTGATGCCGGCCGGCGCGCCGATCGGATCGGGGCAGGGGATTCTCAATCCCAACAATATCCGCATCATTCTCGAACGCGCCCAAACGCCGATCATTGTGGATGCGGGCGTGGGTACGGCGTCGGATGTGAGCCGCGCCTTTGAATTGGGATGCGACGCCGTACTGTTGAACACAGGCATCGCCGGCGCCAAGGATCCTCTCCGCATGGCGGTTGCGATGAAGCACGCGGCGATTGCGGGACGTCAGGCCTATCTGGCGGGCCGCATCCAGCGGAAACTGTACGCCAACGCCAGCAGCCCTCCCCTGGATTTTTAAGGACGATCCATCGTGACGAAACCTATCGATACGGGATTCTTCCGCATGATCGACGCCAATGCGGATCGCGCGGCCGAAGGGCTGCGGGTCGTCGGCGATGTGGCGCGCTTCGTATTGAATGAAGACGGCCTGGCGCATACATGGCGTTCGATCCGGGGGGATTTGTGGAGCGTGTTGGGCTCTGTTCCCGGCTTGCAGAGGCGAAGTTTGGAAAGCCGGGACAGCGCCGGGGACGTCGGGCGCGGGTTTAAAGCAAATCGCCATGTCGATCTGCTTCATTTGACGCGCACCAATATTCATCGCGCGCAGGAATCGCTGCGAGTGCTGGAAGAATCCTGCCGCAGCATCGATTTGAACGCCGTGGAGCAATTCGCGCAGCTGCGGTATCGCTGTTATGAACTCGAACCGGTGATGTTCGCCAGGTTGTCCGCCTGGGAGCATCAAAGGAAACTGGATTTCAACTTGTACGTCGTTTTGGGAAGAGAGTTCTCTCACGGCCGGGATTTTGACGATGTGGCGGAGCAGGCCATCGACGGCGGGGCGGGCTGCATTCAACTGCGCGATAAGAGCATGTCCAAGCGCGAACTGCTGGTGTGGGCGCATCGCCTGCGCGAATTGACGCTCGAACGGGGCGCGACCTTTATTATAAACGATCATCTTGACATTGCGCTGGCCGTCGAAGCGGACGGCGTGCATCTCGGGCAGGATGATTTGCCTGTTCCGGAGGCGAGGCGCATCGCCGGGCCCCATTTCATCATCGGCGCTTCGACTCACTCTGCGGCGGAAGCGCGCTGCGCCGTGGAGGAAGGGGCCAGTTACATCAACATCGGCCCGATATTCGCCACGCAAACCAAAAAAGGCGCCGTTTCTCCAGTCGGGCCGGAGATGATCACCGACGTGACCTCGGCGGTCCAACATCCCTTCACTGTGATGGGCGGCATCAAGTTGGATAATGTAGATCAGGTTTTGCAGCGGGGCGCCAGGCGCATCGCCGTCGTCACCGCCGTGGTCGGCGCGCCGAATATTACGGAAGCGGCGCGCGCATTATCGATTAAAATTCAAACGTTTTTGGATGGCAGGTAAGAAAGAAGAACATCCTTATTTTTTGAGAGCCCCTCATGCCCGTTTCTCGAGACGATTCGTCGCCGAATTTAAATTCGCTGCTTCAAAAACTCCAAGAACACGGCGTCGATGTCTCGGCTCTATCTGACAGCGTTAAACAACGATTGCATATCCTGTCTGTTTATTCTCCGCGTTTGACCGAAATGGGGGCGGCGCGGCCGGATGTCATCATTCCGATCCTGAGGGATGATGTTTTAGAAAAAAACTATGCAAAATCCGATCTCCGGCGAGACTTGGATTGGCGGCTTGAAGAGATGGAGGATGTGGAGGCGGCGATTCGCCGCTTCCATCGATCGCAACTCATTCGGATCGCGCTGCGCGATCTCTGCGATTTAGCCGACATCCAGGTGATCACCGAAGAACTTTCCGATTTAGCCGACCTGGTCATTGAATCTGTCTTTCATTTGCATTGGGATTCGCTCGTGCGGCAATACGGCGAACCGCTCTCAGAAGAGAGTCGGGAAGCGTCCCGCATGGCCGTCATTTCATTGGGCAAACATGGGGGGCGCGAACTGAATTTCAGTTCAGACATCGATTTGATGTTCGTTTACAATCACCTGGGCGCAACGGCCGGCGCCGGAAGTCCCTCCATCGATAATGAATCTTTTTTTACCCAATTGGCGCAGAACATCTGCGATTCGCTGGGGAAATTCACGCCGGAAGGATTTTTATATCGGATTGACAACAGATTGCGTCCCGAAGGAGAAAAGGGGGCGCTAGCGGCGTCTTTAATGGCTGTTGAGATTTATTACCACACCTACGGGCAAAATTGGGAGCGGCAGATGCTTCTCAAAGCCCGGCCGGTCGCCGGCGACCGGAAGGTTGGCAAGCAGTTCATTCAATTGATCAATCCGTTCACGTATCGGAAATATGTGGACGAAGTGGAAATCGCCGAAGTCCTGCGCGGCGTCGACGGCATGCGGGAAAAGACGCTGGCGAAGCTCGGATCGATGGAAAATCGATTCAATGACTTCAAGAACGGATACGGCGGAATTCGCGACGTCGAATTTTTCGTACAAGCGGTTCAGATGTTGTACGGTGGCCAATATCCCGAGATTAAATTGGCGGGCACTTTGTTGTCGCTGCAGCGAATGCATGAAAGCCATCTTCTGCATTCCAATGACTATCATACTTTATCGGACTCCTATCGATTTCTTCGGCGAATCGAGCATCGCCTCCAGATGGTCGCCGATCAGCAGGTTTATGAACTGCCGAAAGAGGAGGCCGGCCGGCGGCGGCTGGCCGAGAGTTTGGGATTTGAAAACTGGGCATCGTTCTATGGGCGATACAAAGACAGCGCCGAGCAAGTGCGTTCGATTTACAACGCCGTTTTTCATCGAGAGGAATGGCGGGATAATCTGGATTTTCTGATTGAGGAAGACGAGTACACGGAGGAAATCGGCGACTTGCTTCAATTCTACGAATTCAACGATCCGAAGCGAGCCTATTTATTTTTGAAGGATTTAGGCAAATCGCCGGATTTGCATCTACAGCCTAAAACCAGCCGGCTTTACAAATCCATTCTGCCGCGCTTGTTGTTGAATTTGAAAAACAGCCCCGATCCTGATTTGGCGCTTTCCAATTTTGAAAAGTTGGTTTCCAGTTTTCGGGCGCGTTCGGCGCTTTATGAATCGTTGAGCATGCAGCCGACATTCATAGAACTGTTGGCGTCGGTTACGAGCAGCAGCAGTTTCCTCACGCGGCTGGTGCTGCGCGATCCTTCTTTAATGGAAAGTCTCGGGCGGAGCGGCTTTCTGGAAGAAAACGTGACTCTTTCTCTCTTGGAAAATCACCTGAGCATCATCCAGAAGGCTTATCCAGCCGCTTCGCTCCGCGATCATCTGCTGCGGGTGCAGAACGCCGCGATGTTTCGCAGCGGCATCCGCTTCATATTAGGCCTCGTCAACGTCGAGCAGATGGGCGCCAACCTGGCGGAAATCGCCGATTTTATATTACAAAAAAGTCTTGCGCCGGTTAATGAGAGAGCGGCGGAGCGCCATCCGGCGTTTGCGCAGGCGTATGCGGAGGAAGCGGCGATCCTGGGCTTTGGGAAGTTGGGAGGGCGCGAATTCAATGTGGCGTCCGATTGCGATCTGGTGTTTCTTTATACGGATTCTCGAACGATGGACGGCGTTTCTTCCGAAGAATTTTACCCACGGTGGGCAAAGTATATGGTGCAATATTTAGAGGCCAAGACGCCGCTGGGCTTTCTTTACCATCCCGATACCCGTCTTCGACCGCATGGCAGCAGCGGCCCCGAATCTTCCAGCATGCAGGGCTTCGCCGATTATTATCGGAATAGAGCGCAGTTCTGGGAGAAAATGGCCTTGTCGCGAGCCCGGTTTATCTGCGGGAATCCGCGCATCCAAGATTTCCTGCATGATTTGAAAGAAGAAATTCTTTTTTCCGCTCCCCCCGCTCTGGAAAACATCCGTTCGATTCTCGCCATGCGCCGAAAAATTGAGGATGAAAAGAAAAACGAGGAGATCAAAGCCGGGCCGGGCGGATTGGTCGATGTGGAATTTATTGCGCAGGCGATTTTGCTGCGATTTGGATATGAACAGTCGACTCTCCGCTCTACTTCAACGTATGAGGTTTTACGCACAGCTTCTTCGTTGAACATTCTTCCGCGGAAGGACGCCGTCGCGCTGATCGATTCCTACACATTTTTGCGCGATGTAGAGAATCGGCTCCGGATTGTGGACAATGTTTCTCTGGATTCGCTGCCGGAGCGTGAAGAAGATTTAGAGAAGCTGACGAAGCGCTACGCGCAGCATCTCGATGTGGGGGCCAGTACGACCGAATCTTTTCTGGAATCCATCGAAAATCACACGAAGAATGTTCGTGCGGTATTCAATCGATTTTTCGAGCAAATCATGAAAAATATGGAATGAATTCATAGAGTTCACTTGTATATCCCGCCGGAAATGCCGGAAGGCGCGTTTCTTGAAATTTACGCTGGATTGAAAATTGGATAGTAAATTGGATTGTAAATATCAGGCATGAATTGTGGAAACTCGATTCATGAGATACCGAATTAAGAGCATTTAAAGTGATTATACTTAGATTACTTATTGATATATTCCTGTTATATTTATTGTTTTCAGGTACTTATGAATGGACGGATTGATATAAAGTCAATTTGGTCTAATCGTTGCTTAAATAGAGGTATGAATGCGCTCCCCATCTTTTCTTCGAATTGACGTTTGCGTTACTTTCAGAGAATAGACGGAGTTGAATGGAGTATTTTGGATCGAGTTTTCGAGGTGCATGACTTATGAAAAATTCCCCCGGATTCATAGGGCGGCGATACGGAGAACTGCTCCGTTCGCTGAACGTCATAAATGAAGACGACATTAACCGCGCGGTCGCCATCCAGGAAAAAACGGGAAAAAATTTTGACACGGTGCTGGTCGACAACAATATCGCCGATGAGCAGGAGATGCTTCATACTTTATCCACTCATTTGGGCGTGGAGACCATCGATGTAAAAAATTTTGAATTTACGCCTGCGATTCTCCAGCAGGTTCCCGTGCGTTTTGTCCATCGATTCAATATTCTGCCGGTGGATCGAAAGGGGGACGTTTTGCGCATTGCGACCGCCGATCCCTTGAATTTCCATGCGCTCGACGATCTGCGTTTGATGTTGAAGTGCGATGTGGAGCCGCTGCTCGCTCCCAGCGACGATATCCAGGATATGATTAAGAAATATTATGGGATCGGCGCGGATACGATGGACAGTCTGTTGGAGGAGGACGGGCCGATTGAAGAGGAATTGGTCGATAAGGCCAATATCGAGGAGTTGAGCGAAGACGCTTCGATCATCCGCTTCGTCAACCAGATCATGACCGAAGCAGTGGCCGACCGGGCGACGGACATCCATTTCGAGCCCTTCGAGGACGAACTGCGCATCCGGTACCGGATCGACGGCATGCTCTATGAAGCGGCAGTGCCGCCCACGATCCGTCGGTATCAGGCGGCGGTGATTTCGCGCATCAAGATTATGGCGGACATGAACATCGCCGAGAAGCGACTGCCGCAGGACGGGCGCATCAATATCAAGACCGGCAACAATGAATTCGACTTGCGCGTATCGACCGTCCCGACTCCCTACGGCGAAAGCATCGTCATTCGTATTTTGAACCGGAGCGATACGATATTCGATCTCCAAAAACTGGGATTTGATGATTATTCCTTGGGCGCTTTTAAGCAATTGATTTCCGTGCCGCATGGAATCGTGCTGGTGACGGGGCCGACGGGAAGCGGAAAAACAACTACGCTTTATGCGACGCTTGCGAAATTGAATAAAATGGAGAATAAGATTTTAACGATCGAGGAGCCTATTGAATATCACTTGCGCGGCATTGTACAAGTACAGGTGGCTTCCAAGATCGGATTGACGTTCGCCAGCGTTCTTCGTTCGTTCCTGCGTCAGGATCCGGATATCATTCTGGTGGGGGAGACGCGCGATCATGAGACGGCGGAAATCGCCATCCAGTCGGCGTTGACCGGCCACCTGGTCTTTACTACGCTGCACACCAACGATGCGCCGGGCGCCGTGACTCGTTTGGTCGATATGGGAGTGGAGCCGTACCTGGTCTCTTCTTCGGTGATCGGCATCGTCGCTCAGCGTCTCATGCGCCGCATTTGTTCTTCCTGCAAAGAAGAATACAAACCCGATTCCGACATCCTCCGAGGTTTGGCTCTGACCGGGCCGGAGTATGACAACGCGAAATTTTATCGGGGGAGGGGATGCGAAGACTGCAAGTTTTTGGGGTATCGAGGCCGCATTGCGATCTATGAAATCATGAAAATGACGGAAGACATCCGCGAGTTGACTGTTCAACGCGTTCCGGCCAGTCAGATCAAGCGGCTTGCTCTCAAAGACGGCATGAAGACGCTGAGAATGAACGCCTTGGAAAAAGTCTTGGAAGGCACGTCCACCATCGAAGAATTGGTGCGCGTGACGCAGGAGTGGTAAGGGATCGTATGTTTTGTTGAAGAAGCGCGGGATTGAACGATAATGCAATTTCACTATAAAGCCAAGAAACTGAGCGGCGAAGTGATTGAAGGCGTCCTCGAGGCCGACAATCGCAAACTGGTCGTCCATAAATTGCAGCAGATGCGCGTCTTCCCGATCTCGATCAAAGAGAAGGGCGGCGGGCAGGGGCTGAGCGCGGAAATTTCGTTGACGTCCCTCCGGCGCGTTTCCAAAAAAGACGTGACGACATTCAGCCGTCAAATGAGCGATTTGCTGCGCGCCGGGTTGCCGTTAGTGCGTTCGCTGCAGGTCATTTCTCAGCAAACTTCCAATCCTCGCATGGTGGAAATCATCCGATCCTTGTCCAGCGACGTGGAGGGAGGCATGTCGTTTTCGGATGCGCTGGCCAAGCATCCCAAAAATTTCAGTTCGCTTTACAGCAGCATGACGAAGGCCGGCGAAACGGGCGGCAACCTGGATCAGGTTATGGAGCGGCTGGCGGCTTTTTTGGAGGCGGAGCAGGAAAATCGCGGCAAGATCATATCCGCCTTGACCTATCCGGCCTTCATGATTGTTGTTTGCGTCGTGGTCGTCATTGTATTGCTGACGGTCGTCGTGCCTAATTTTATGGTGATGTTTGAAGAGAGCGACATCGAACTTCCAGTCACGACTCAGATTCTTCTGGGCTTCACGCATTTTCTTAAAATGGCCTGGTGGGCGATTATCGGCGGAGTCGGCGGGGGGATATTTTTACTCTATAACTTTATCAAAAGCGAATCGGGGAGTTTAATGTTTGATAAGTTGAAACTCCAGATTCCCATTATCGGCGAATTTATCCGGAAAAGGGAAATTTCCAAGTTTGCGCGCACCTTGGGCACTCTGTTGGCGAACGGCGTACAAATCTTGAAATCGCTTTCCATCACGGAATCGGTCATTTCCAATCAAGTCTTAAAGAAGGACATCGAACAATTTCAAGAAGACATCAAGGAAGGCGAGAGGCTCTCGACGCGCATGTCGGAGAGCGACCTTTTTCCTCCGGTGGCCGTGAATATGGTGAGCGTCGGCGAGGAAACCGGAAATTTGGAAACGACTTTGCAGCGCGTGGCGGACACTTTCGACAAGGAAACCGACCGCCTTCTTAAAACTATGATGACACTGATTGAACCGATGATGATTGTGTTGATGGCGGTGGTCGTCGGTTTTGTCGTCTTCGCCATGATTATGCCGATCTTTCAGATCAGCAATTCCATTGGACAATAAGCCTGCTGTCCAGGCTTCATTGTATAAAGAAACGTTTTACCAAAGAGGAGAAGAAGATAAGGAGGACAACGATGAATAACAAACGAACCGAAAAAGCCTTCACGCTGGTTGAATTGCTGCTGGTGGTTACGATTCTGGGCATTCTGGCCGGCGCCGTCATGGTCAACTTCAGCGGGCGCACCAATGAAGCCAAGATCACGCGAGCGAGGCAGGATATTCAAAACATCGGAATGGCTTTGAGCATGTATGAGATCCAGATCGGCTCGTATCCGACCAGCGACCAGGGATTGGACGCTTTGGTGAACGATCCGGGCGTCGAAGGATGGACCAAGCCCTTCACGCAGCAAAAAACGTTCAAAGATCCCTGGGGATTCGAATATCGATACTCGAGCCCCGGCGACCGCTCCGGCATGGATTACGATTTGTATTCGGTCGGTCCGGATGGACAAGACGGATCCGATGACGACATCGGCAACTGGGAAGATGAGGAATAATCTCGCAATTCGGGGACGGCTGGTTGTTTGCGGGATCGCTCCATGAACAACCAGCTAGTCCCTTGGACGGAGATTCTATTGAGGCATAACGGACGGCGAGCGGAGAAAATGAGGAAGCAAAGCGCTTTTACGCTGATTGAATTGACGCTGGCGATTTTATTGCTGGCGATTATGACGGCGGTCGGCGTACCGAGTTTTCGATCGCTTTATGAATATTCAGAGATGAAGCGCGTGACGTCCGACTTTACCGGCGCGCTGCGCTATGCCCAGCAGCGCGCCATTCAGGAGCGCAATCCCGTTCGCGTGGTCGTCGATGTGGATGAGAACACGTATCGAGTGCCTGTGGAAGAGCCGGAGAAGCGCCGTCATTATGTGACGCGCCGGAAGCATCGCAGCGCCAGCAGCCGACGCTCCGACAATCGAAAAAACAAAAAAGTCAACGAAATCAATGAAATATTCGGATTTTTGCCGAAAGGATTCGTATTTGAATTCGTTTACAAAGTCGCTCAAGACGATGAAATCCGCCGGGGAGAGGGAGAAATCTATTTTTATCCCGACGGCTCGGCCGATCAAACGTTTGTCACGATTCTTTGGCTGGCGAAAAAGCGCGAAGAGGAAAGGCGGTTGTTCATGAAAATATCGCCGGCGACGGGATTTATCTCCAGCATGGAAGGTTCGACGCAGCAGCAAGGCTCGGACTTTTATAAGGGATATTATGATGAATGGCGCCGCTAGCCTCTCTTCGTCGATTCCCATGCTTTTCTCGAAGTCGCCGCGCGTCCGGCGCGGCGATTCGGGGTACATCCTGATCGAAGTCCTGGTCGCCATGACGATCTTCGCCATTACGGGCGGCGTCTTGATCCATTCGTTGATGAATGCATTTGAAGCGACTCGAACGCTGCGGGATATGACCAAGGCTTTGTATCTGACAAAAGTGATGCTTCATGATCTCGAAATAAGGTATACGCGGCGCGCCGACGTTCAACTCGGAGAATTCGAAGGAAATTATCCGTATCCGGGATCTTACAAATTTCGTTGGTACGCCGACATTGAATACGATCGCGACAAGGACGCTTATATCATATCCGTTCGCACCAAATGGGAGGACGATCAATCTTCCCGCCGGCGCCGCGGGAGATGGCAGGGTAGGGATTCGGGGGGCGTCATGTTGAAAACGATGGTGTTGACGGCTCGCTATAACGAGGAGTTGGTGCTTGGTTTTGGGGGAGAGCCCAATATCGGCCGCCGTGGAGAAGATCGTTCTCAGGGGCGGCAAGGCGGGCAGCGAGGGGGACAGCGAGGAGGTCGAAGTCGATGAACTATCCTTCTCGTAATAAAGGATTTACGCTCATTGAATTAATATTGGGCATGACCTTGGTGGCTCTGGCTATGGGCAGCGTGTTCGCCACCATGCAGATCGGGATGGATGCGTATCGCCAAGGCCGGCAAACGATGGAATTGTATCAATCGGGGCGCATCGCCCTGCAGAAGATATCCGAAGAATTGCGCCTGGCCTTGTCGCCTTATTCGTTCTGGCAGCCTCGGGATCAATACAAGCAGTTGTCGAGAGAAGAGGTCTTTATGACTTTCAACGGCATTCCCATCGAAGAGGAGGATCCCGGAGCGATTCGGTTCACCGGAGATGCGCATTCAGTGACTTACGTGCGGAAAGTGTATCATCTGGATCGATATCCGCCCTTCGATTTACAGGAATGCTTGATTCATGCGGAGGAGGGGCGATTGATTTTGACGGTGATGCGATCCCTTTTGGAAATCAAGCAGGCGTCTTGGTTTTATCAGCATATTTTTCAAGTTAATTTGAACGGCATCGTCATCCCCGAAATGGGCGGCCGGGTGCGAATCCGCGCGCAGGGTGAGTTCGGCGAGCCTCCTCTGGAAGAATGGCTCATGCAGATGGGCGATGTGGGGCGGGTTGACTATAGTTATGTGATTGCGGAAGGCATACAAGAAATTGCTTTTCGATACGGCGAAGATGGAGGTTGGAAGACGTCGTGGGATTCGCAGGAGCTCGAAACCATCCATCATGTCTCTCCGCAAAGCCCCAACTATACCGCCGGCGATACGGAAATCCTGGAAAAAGGGCCGCCGCTGGTAGTCGAGATTACGCTGATTTTAGGCAACGGCGATATGTTGATCACGGCGACCGATATCCCCGCTGGAAATATGCGCGCGGACCTGTCAGGTCCCGGCGGACAACCGGCGCCGATTACGCCGCCGCCGGCGTCGAATTTAACGCCGCAGACGCCCATGAATGAAACTCCCGCGGCCGTTCCCTGATGATGGCCGGAGAATAAGATGACGAAGCATAAAAAAGAAGCAGGCATTGTTCTTATCATTACCTTGTGGGTAATCGTCGTCCTGGCGTCGGTTTCAACCGCCTTTATTCGGCAAGTTCAGTTGGAAGCGAAGATGGTGGGATTTCAAAGGGATATCACGATTGTGGATTCGGTGGCCAAAGCGGGGCTGCGCCAAGCGTTGGTGCTCCTCAGAGAAGATAAGATCAAAGACAGCGGCGAAGACGTGGAAGAGCGCGTTACCACATTTTTAGATGACGATAATTTTATGTACGACGGAGGAACGGAGGCCTGGGCGTCCAACGATGAACTATACGTTGACGTCCCCTTTTACGAGTTTGGCGATAAAGTCGCCTATTATTATGTTGAAGTCGAAGATGAAGCGGCTAAGTTTCCCATCAATAATTCGCAGGCGACCTTGGAAATGGTCCAACACTTGTTGGAGTTATCCGGCGTCAGCGAGCGCGATTCGGAGACCTTGGCCGCAGCTATCATCGATTGGCGCGATGCAGACGACATACCCGCTACGCTGGAGTCAGGCGGAGACGGCGACGAATATTCCACCTATAATTCGGGCCGGCAAAGAAGCGGCCGGCGCGGCGGGGGCGAAATTCCAGAAATCGCCTTGAAGAACGCTCCCATTCAGTCGATCGATGAATTTCTTCTTATCCCGGGCATGACGCCGGACATTGTTTTTGGAACCGCAGATCCCGACGAAAATCGTTCGGGACGCTATCGGCGAAAGCGCATGCGAAAAGGCGAATATTTGGGATTGTCGAATCTCGTAACCGTTTATGAGAAAAAAATCAATTTGAATACGGTGAAATTGGAAGTGTTGGAGTCGCTGCTCTACCCCATCCTGGGGACGGATGCGGAAAATCTTGCGCAGGATTGGGTGGAATACCGGGACGGGCGCGACAACCAAACCTATACGGATGACGATCAGGTTTTGAAAACCCTCGATAACAGCGATATGGACGATGTCCACTGGAGCGAGGTGGATGGATTCACCGAAGACGTCATGAAAGCCTTGAATCCCTTGGCGGGCATCGTATCCGACATTTTTGTGATAACCTGCATGGCGGAATTTGAAGGACTCGAAAAAGGCTACCGCGCAGTCGTCGAACGGACGTTCACGCCATGGGATCAAATGCCCATTTTCGGGATTGACACCATGGAAGTAGAAGATTTAGAACAGGTCAAATTGCAAGTGCGCTTGTTTGAACCCATTTATGAGGTTGAGGACAAGATCAATCAAATGATTTAACCCGACAAATTCGGGCGCGAGTGAAATATGGCAAGAACACCCAGACGAGGACCGGCAAGACGGGGAACGGCCAAAGCCGGTCCGCAAAAGCGAAGTTCGCGGAAGCGAAATGCGAAAAAAATGGGGCGCGGCAAGCGCGCGTCGACGGGGATCGATATCGGTACATTTTCGGTGAAGATCGTCACCTTGTACGGCGATGAGGAAGGCCTTGTTGACGTCAGGCGCGCGACCGTCGTTCCTTTGGCCAAGCCGGAGGGCGCTGAATATTCGGAAGAACTCCTGGATCGCCAGAAAAACGCATTGAAGGAAGCCATCAAAAAGCATGGGAAGATGGAAGGCAAAATCATTCTGGGCTTCCCGCGCAGCAAGGCGACCATTCGTTATCTGAATCTGCCTTCGGCCAACCGGACCGAACTCCGGGAGATGCTTCAATACGATGTGGAAAGGCACGTCCCTTTTCCTCTGGATGAGATTGAACTTTCGTTTCAGATCGTGGAGCAGTTGGGCGAGCATGAATCCCGGATCATGATGGTTTGCGCTCCCCGAAAAGAACTCGAACCTTATATGGAGATCTGCGAGGAATTGAAGATCGAGACGGCGCGGATCGATTTGGATGTTTTGGGCGATGCGGAGGCTTACGGGCGTTCGATCCAGGAGGATGAGACGGTCGCCGTATGCAACTTTGGACGTTCATCGGTGAAATTGTCGATCATCCGGAATAAACAATTGTTGTTCAGCCGGAGCATGCCCGTGTCGGAGGATCGACTGCTGTCCGGCTTTCCCGGAGCGAAAAGCTGGCGCGATCTGCAGGGGCGCGTCACGGCGGCGGGCGCCTTAAATCCCAGCGAACGCGAGCATTTTTCCGCCTGGGTGGATCGGTTGTCGATGGAGCTGCTGCGTTCGGTGAGCGCGTATGCGTGTGAAAACGGCGCGCCGAAAATCGATCGGATGATTCTCAGCGGCGGGGCGGGATTCTTTCCGGCCGGTCCGCCGCGCGGTTTGAGCGTTCGCATTAAAACGAATGCTTCGATCGAGCCGGCGCTGAACGGCGAACTGCCTTCCGGGGACGGCATCCACGGCTGCGAAATCAGCACATGCGTCGGTTTGGCCCTGCGCGGATTGCGCGATGAAAAAAATACGCTGAACTTATTGCCCGGAGAATTTATCGAGGATCGCAGACAGATTCAGAAATCGGCGTTCCATAAAAATGTATTCATTTTGTTTTTCATGATATTGATACTTCTCGGCGGCGCGGGCTACTTATATTGGTATGAGAAATATCTGCAGCTCTCGCAGCTGGATTCTTTTTACAGCGAGCGGGCCGTGCAGGCGGCCGGCTTGAATAAAAAGAAAAAAGAGATTGGAATTGTCGAAACGTATTTGAATAAAGAACAATCCTGCCTGAATGTGATTCAGGATGTCTTGAAAATACTGCCGCAAAAATCGTATATCAGCAGTCTGACTTTTTCCAAATCGAAAACCCTGGAGATCATGGGGCAGGTGGAGACGGATGACGATTACAATCAATTTTTGACGGCCTTGATCAGTTTGAAGATCCAGGGAACCGAAAAACCGCTCTTTTCCAACGTTAGAAACGAAACCACTTTGAAACAGTTGAATTTGGGAGCAGTCAATAAACGAGTGACCGATTTCCGCATCACCTGCTTTTTGTGGCGCGATGAGGAAAAGCGGTGACGAAGAAATAACACCGGCAGGGAAATAGTCGTTATGTTGCAATCCAAGCGTGAGAAGTTTCTGATGTTCGTTGTGTTTCTGGCCGTCCTCGGTTTTATCGGGACGTATTTGTATAGTCAGATGGGAGATAATCTTTTTGGAATTAACGATCAGATTGAACAAAAGAAAATCGACATCACCAATTTGCTGGATATCCAGGAAGAAGCGGTGGAAATTAACTCTCGATATGAAGAGATGAAAGCCGAATTGACTCTGGAAGGCAGCAATCCCGAGCAGGACGCCGCCATCCGGCAAATCTTGATGGATATCTTGAATGAAGTCGGCTTGAACAATCGGTATGGAAGCATCAGCCCCCGGGAGCAGAGGATGGAGGATGAGTTCAAGACGGCTTCCATTTCGATCACTCAAATCCGCTGCACGCCGCAGCAGTTGGGGCAATTGCTGTACCGCATCGAAAAGCAATCCGAGGTCATGGACGTCGTGGAGTGTCAAATCCAAAACCTGGTGAGCGATATCGGCAAGGTGTCGATGGGGCGCGGCGGCGGCGACGAAGCGGCATCCGCCAGCGGTTTGTTGGATGTGGATCTTGAGATCGCCCGCCTCATCGATTATCGGCAAGGCGAAAAACCGAAGAAAAGGAGCCGATGATGAAATCGAATCGTATGCTCATAAGCTATCTCATCTTGTCGCTTTTGCTGATTGGATCGGCGGCGGTTCTCGCCAAGCAGGTTCGGTATTTTATGTATGAGCGGGAAGATCCGACCGAACCTTTTGAAGGCGCCTTTGTCAATCCCGACGTCGTGAAAGAAGATCTGAAGCGAAAAGAGGCGGAAAACCAGCGGGATGTTTTATTGACCTTCAGTCAGACAAGTTCGTTTCGCGAATTGGCTACGCCGGTTCCCAAGCCGACGGCGACCCCGATTCCGCCGCCCACCCCGACGCCGGTCGTCCCCGCCAAGGGATGGTTGATCGATTTCGCCACAAAGAAATACGCGTTCCTGGTTGGACCGGATAAACAGCCGGTCACGGCCCAGTTGGGGAAAGTCGTGAAGAATAATTACGGGGAGGATTTTACAGTGCTCGAAATCATTCCCGATATTGAATATCCGCGGGTTAAGGTGAAAGAAGTCAATTCAGGCGTCGTGGGCGAGATCAATCAGCAAGTTAGTCGCGCAGGCCAAAGATAAAAAAACGAATTACTTTACTCTATCATTGAAGGAGATTAATACCTTGCGTTTTTCTGCATCTTTAAAATGCTTGTTATCGATATTCATGACGGCGGTCATCACAGTCGGCGTGCAGGGACAGCAGACAACGACGAGGCAGCCGGTGAGGCCTCAAACCACACGGACGCAGCCCCCCCGGCCGCCGCAGCGCACGGGAGCGACGCCGGCGGCCGCCGATCAAA
>JAFGTC010000178.1 GCA_016934335.1 Candidatus Omnitrophota bacterium
GGGCGTAGGAGATTTGAAGGAAGCTGACCCTAGTACGAGAGGACCGGGTCGGACGAGGCAATGGTGTTCCTGTTGTCACGCCAGTGGCATCGCAGGGTAGCCACCCTCGGACTGGATAACCGCTGAAAGCATCTAAGCGGGAAGCCAATCCTAAGATAAGATCTCCCAGAACATAAGTTCACTGAAGACCCCTTGAAGACTACAAGGTTGATAGGCCGCAGGTGGACGCGTGGCAACACGTGGAGCCGAGCGGTACTAATCGGTCGTGAGGCTTAACATTTGTATCTCTGCCCAGCAGCATTGCCCGACAACCGATACAACACAAAATCAGATCATCAAAGACGCCTTATCGAAAATTTACGTTTTAGCTTTCCGGTGACAATAGCGTAGAGGTCACACCCGTTCCCATCCCGAACACGGAAGTTAAGCTCTACCGCGCCGATGGTACTGCCGAGGACACTTGGTGGGAGAGTAGGTCATCGCCGGAGCTAATTTTTCGAAAAGCCCCCAGCACCCCTGGGGGCTTTTCCGTTTGGAAGCATGATTCCAAAATAACCGCTGCCCGCGCCGCGCCGCTATGATGGGCGGTTCGCATGACTGGAACGGCGGCGTCTATCCGATCCTATCGCCGCCCCTGAAGAACTTCAGGCGATACCAATTCGGAAATGAAAAAAAGAGGCTGATAAGGAATGCTTTTTTCTTCGAACGCCTCGAGCCCCCCCTGCTCCCGATCCACAAGACAAATTACTTTCAAAATCCCGGCCCCCAATTCCCTGACGACGTTGATCGCCTTGAACACCGAGCCGCCCGTCGTAATGACGTCCTCCACGATGACCACTTTTTTTCCGGCGATGTCCGATCCCTCCACCTGCTTCCGGGCGCCATGCTGCTTGGCTTCTTTCCGAACAATGAATAGCGGCATGGGCGAATCGTCCAGATGACTCAAAACCGCAATCGCCCCCACGATGGGATCGGCGCCCAGCGTCGGGCCGCCGATCGCCTCCGCGCCCAACGATTTGGCTTCTTCCAGGATCAAGCGCGCGATGCAAAACAATCCCTCCGGATCGCCGGCCGTCAACTTGCCGTTGATATAGTAATGCGATTGTTTTCCCGACGTGAGAATGAACGGTTCGCCCGGCGGCGCTATTTTGATGGATTTTTCTTGAATAATCTCCGCCAGACGGGCGCGGATGGAATCCAGGTCTTGTTCGAGGATTTTTGCGGCGTTTTCAAACATGCTTACTCTCTCTTTGAAATGATCTATATCCAAATGACGATTGGACGCCATTTCGATCTCTGCATCGATGCATCTGTGCGCCATTTTACCATAAAATCCCCCCTGCCCTTAGCGGCGCCCGCGCTGTTCTATCATCTTTCCAGAAAGATAACGCCGCCGAAATCGGTTTAAGGGGAAATACAATCATAGTGCGCCCACTGGAATGAAAAATGGTTTTTATTTGACAAAGAGAGAGGAATTTATTATCCTGTATTGAAAGAGTAAAATTTACGAATTGGCTTCGTACTCGATATCTACTGAGAGTGAAAAAAACATGCCTTCGACTCGCATCAATCCCAAACGCCAAATTACGATTCCGCAAGAGATTATTGATAAAGCTCAGCTGGAAGAAGGCGACATTTTGGAAGCATCCGTCGTGAATGGAAAAATTATATTAACCCCGAAGCGGCTGGCCGATAAATTCTCTATCGTTAAACTTTCTCTCGCCGATCAAAAAATTTTGAAAAGCGCCCAGACCAAAATCAATAAAATCAATGACGATATTCTCAATTCCAAAGGTTTGACGAAAAAAGAAATAGAAATCGCCGCCAAAGTAGGTATCATTGATTTGGAACAAGCCTATTTTTGGACGGAAGAATGGCAAAAGACAATGCGCGCTTCAGAACAAGACGCCCGCGACGGGCTTATCAGCGGCCCTTATAAAACGGCCCAAGAACTCATTCAATCGCTTCATGCCTGACTCCCATGCAAATATACTTCACCGACAGGTTTAAAAAACAATATCAAGCCTTGCCGGAACAAATCCAAAAACGCACGGATAAAAAACTAGCGCTTTTACTAAATTATCCGCAACATCCTTCACTCCGTCTACACAAAATGCGGGGTCATAAGAATATGTGGGAAATCAGAATTACTGCATCTTATCGCATCGTCTTTCAGATCATTGACGATGCGTATCGCTTGGAACGCATCGGCTCGCATGATATTCTTGGCAAAAAATGAAAGAGATAATCAATAAATCTAAATTACTTAGGCGTTGGAAAAAAGATAAACATTTTTAATCTCTCCCCCTCATTCTACAGCCGCCATCAAAATTGTGCTACATTTCAAAAGCGCTTCTTGCGGCGCCGGAAAGATAATTCTGCATGACGCATCGCGGGAACAATCGCTTTCGAATTTCGTTGACATCGTCATCATGACGGATTCCGATCAGGCAGGCTCTCTGTGAATCAACAAAAACCGACCGATCTTTTACAGAACAGGATCTCTTCGATCTTCTCCCCCGCTTCGTTTCGCGATCCGGGGCTGTGGGGAATCCTACTTGTCCAGATTGTCATGAATGGATTCTTTCTATCCAAACGGACGCTCTGGGTGGATGAGGCCTATTCCGCGATCTTGGCCCGGCGCTCCATCGCAGAAATCCATCGTTCTCTCCGATTCGACGCCGGCCCCCCGCTCTATTACGATCTGCTGCACATCTGGCGTTACTTGTTCGGCGAAAGCGAGTGGGCGCTGCGGTCGCTGTCTTTGTTCATGGCCGTCTTTACGACTCTGGGCGTTTATCTGGCGGCGCGCCGGTTCTGGAATCGGCGCGCGGGATTGTTCGCCGCCTGTTTTGCGGCGTTCACGCCATTGTCCGCCGCCTACGCTCTCGAAGCGCGCAACTATACCTTATTTGCGGCTTTCAGCCTCGCTTTCGGCGTCTCGCTGATTCGCTTCATCCGCCAAGGAGGAAGGCGAACGCTTATTGTATGCGCCCTTTCCGCGTTGGCTCTGGTTTATGTGCACAACATGGGGTGGTTCATCGGATTGGCGGGCGGCTTGTCCGCCCTTCTGTTCCTGCGCGATCGGAAGCGCTGGCTTGCTCTGCTGCTCTCAGGATTCGCCGTCGTTCTCTTCTATCTTCCCTGGGTTCCCACCTTGCTGGCGCAAATGGACAACACCGATCGAACCATCGATTGGGTGCGGAATTTCTGGTCGCCCTGGGCGATCGTCAATTCGTTCAGTTCGTTTATTCCCGGCGGATATACGCTCGCCTACCTTCAATTGCCCGCTTTTCCCTATGGGATGCAGGCGGTAAACGCGCTTTTATTCGTCATTATTTTTCTTTTGAGCGCCGTTTCTACGGTTCGCGAGAAAGACCGCTGCGCCGCCATGATTTTCGTGCTTTTGTCGGGGGGATTGCTGGGGCCTTATTTATATTCATTATGGGCCGCCCCGGTTTATCTCGCCGGGAGGACCGATTATGGAGTGTTTCCATTCCTGTGTTTGATCATGGGATTCGGCTTATCCCGCATTCATTGGCGGCATGTCCGGTCGGCGTTTCTTATCCTGTTTCTTCTGCAGGCAAGCATAGTCAATGGAAAATTCCTGCTTCATGACGATCCTTTTTCCGAACGCGACGGGATTCTCTATTTGCAGCGGCAGGCGAAATCCGGCGATGTGATTCTTTGCACCGGCTTGACCCGCCCCTCCTTCGAGTACGCTCTACGCTCCAAAGATGTGGTTTTTCTCTCCTATCCGCGCGATATGGAAGACCATCTTGCCCATCTAAGCGAATCGTGGTATTACAAGAATTTGGATTTACTTCAGGAAGCCGAAGCGGTACTTCGCGAGGCCGCGCAAAAAACGCCGCCGGATTCGAATCTCTGGGTGATTTACAGTCGGCGAAAGATCAACGAACCGCTTTATGATTTAATAGACGGCGGCCGCCTGGGATCTGCAGTCGGCAGCATTTCCATTCCCCGCCTGGGCCTGCGGAAATTGAGCGAGCCGCTCTTCCTTCTTCGCGTCAATCCGAACCGGGAAAAATGAAGCAGCTGGCGATAAGTTAAATAAAATCAACCGCCAGGCGAGGGCGCGCGAGACGCCTCGGCCTGGCGGCTTGCATCATGGAATGATTATCGGCTGGCGTAGGTTCTTCCGATATGCTTCACAATCTCCTGCTTTAATTCGAGTGGATCGATGATGCCCGCATGTCGATAGATAATGCCGCCGCCGGGCTTCACCAGGATCGTGTAAGGCAGATTCGCCTGCCATTCCGGATCCACCGCCTCCACCAAAGCATCTTTGTCATTTGATTTATAATGATAATTGACGTTGGATGCGTGCTCGTTCTTTAAAAATTTCAACACGGCATCGCCCTGATCCGGATCGTCGGCGCTGATCGTAATGAACTCGAACGGGCGTTTGCGATACATGCGGTTGATGGTCACCAAATCGGGAAATTCCGCCGCGCACGGCCCGCACCAAGTCGCCCATACATTGATCAAACGGTAGTTTTCGCTGTTGTTGGCGATCAATTGTTGAATGCCCTGGGCGTCGATCGGTTCGACTTTAACCTCTTCCGCATCGACTTTCGCGAAATAATCCTTCACCGAATCGCGTTTATATGACCATTTGATCGAGCAGCCGAACGGTTTGGTGACCTCATTGGGAACGGGCTTCCCCTCCAGCATGGCGTTCAGCGCATTGCGCAGATCATGCGAAGAAACTTTGCTTTCATCTCGTTCATTGTCGTCGATTCGCCCGCGATATCGCAGTTTTCTCTCTTGATCGAATAAAAAGACATGAGGCGTGGCGGTCGGCCCGTACTTTTTGGATATTTCCTGCGAATCGCCGTCATATAAATAAGGAAAATTGAACTTCTGATGCTTGAAGCGGATCTTCATATCCTCCAGCGAATCGCTTACATCGGTGTATCCCAATTCATCCAATCGCACGGATTTCGGATCATTGGGGGAAATCGCCACGAACCGGACGCCCTTGGGGGTATATTCGCTGACCATGCGCTTGATTCGATCTTCATATCCCTGGGCGGTGGGGCAGTGATTGCAGGTGAAGATGATCGCCAGAATCTTGGCGTCGGCGAAATCATCCAATACATAGGTCATGTCGTCCACGCCCGGTAGTTCAAAGTCCGGCGCCGGAGATCCGATGGCCAGCGGCTCGATTTGTTCCTCTTCGGCTGCCGCCGGCGCATAAGGTGAAATTACGACGAGACACAGGACAAAAAAGCACCATAGTTTATTCATTGAAATCCTCTCCCATCCATGAAGATATGTTGGAAGAATTGTATCGCAATTTTACTCGCAGAAACATGAGGCTGTGACTTTTTTTTCGGAATGAACAATCCGTCTCATTTTATCGCAGCCTTCAGACCGGCGAGTATTCACCGAATCCCGGCCTTGAGTTACCCTAGTGAGGTAATTGTTGGTAGGAAACGTAAAACGCATGAGTTTGTCGAGTATGAAGAACCAGAATCCGGCCGATTTCTCCCCCATGATGCAGCAATATCTCTCCATGAAGGAGCAGTGCGGCGACGCTATCCTCTTTTTTCGATGCGGCGATTTTTACGAAATGTTTATGGACGACGCCGTCAAAGCCTCCGAACTGCTGGACATCGCCCTCACGAAAAAATCCGTCGGCAGGGGCCAGACCGTTCCCCTGGCCGGCATCCCTTTCCATGCCGCGCAGAATTACATTTACCGCCTCACGCGCCAGGGATGCCGGGTGGCGGTCTGCGAACAGATGGAACTGCCGCAGAAAGGCAAAAAAATCGTCAAGCGCGAACTGGTTCGAACCATCTCCCCGGGAACCATCATCGATTCCGACGTAATCGACGGCAAGGAAAACAACTACCTGGCTGCGCTTTTTGACGGCGGGATGGCGGGATGGGGATTGGCCTATGTCGACGTCACCACCGGCGAATTTCGCGCCACCTGGGAAAACGGCGCCGCTGGCTGGCGCTCCATTCTCGCCGAATTGGGAACGCTCAATCCCAGTGAAATCCTGATTGAGGAAAGTACGGATAACGACGCCGAATTGCAGAAGCAGCTGCGGGCGCAGGCCGACTGCATGATCACCCCGGTTTCCTCTCAATCGTTCGCTGTGGATATATTTGAACGCTGCGGAATTGAATTAATCGTCAGCGACGCCGTCAAGCGATCCAACGCCGACCGCGAACTCTACCTGAAAGCGGCGGGCGCCCTCTTGGCGTATTTGGAAACCCACCAGAAAGAGTGTCTGGGGTATATCAACGCCATGGAGCTGTATCGGCGCAGCGCTTTTATGATCGTCGATAAAAATACCGAGCGCAATCTGGAATTATTGTCCAGCGCCGGAGAAGGGGGCAAAAAATTTTCCCTATTGGGCGTCTTGGATCTGACAGCCACCGCCATGGGGGGGCGGCTGTTGAAGCATTGGATTCTGCGCCCTCTGCTCGACCCCTCCAAAATTCAGCAGCGCCAGTTTATGGTCAAACGCCTCTTCGAAAAACCCAACCTGCGCGACGATCTGCGCAAGATTCTCCGCTCTGTCCATGACATGGAGCGCCTGCTGGGGCGCGTCACCTTCGGCAACGCCAACGCCCGCGATTTGGCGGGATTGCGCGCTTCTCTCGATCAACTCCCGCTTCTGAACGAACGCTTGATGGAGGCTGGAGAGAAGAGCGCGATCTTGAAAGCGCTGCTGGGCGAAGACGAATGGGACGATCCGCCTGCGCCCTTGCTGGCCGGCGGGGATTTAATCGATCCCGTCATGGAAGTGCGCGAACTGCTGGCCGCCGCGCTGGTCGACGAACCGCCTCTCGCCGTTCGCGACGGGGGAATGATCCGCGACGGCTGCGAATCCGAACTGGATGAACTGCGCTCCATTCGCAAAGACGGGCGCGGCTATATCGCCCGGCTGCAGGAGCAGGAGCGCGAACGAACCGGCATCCCTTCCTTAAAAGTGGCGTATAATAAAGTGTTCGGCTATTACATCGAAATTACCAATGCGCACAAAGAAAAAGCGCCTGATTCGTATATCCGCAAACAAACCTTGACCAACGCCGAACGCTTTATCACGCCTGAACTGAAAGAATTCGAAGCCAAAGTGCTGCACGCCGAAGACCGCATCCGTGAACTGGAGTATCAAATTCTGCAAAAACTTCTCAAAGCGGTCGGCGGTTATGGCGTCCGCCTTAAAAATACGGCGCAGATTTTGGCTCGCCTGGATGTATTTCAAAGCCTGGCGGAAGCCGCGTCCCGCTACGGCTACGCCTGCCCCGAAGTCGGCGCCAACGGCGGACTCGAGATTCACGACGGCCGCCACCCTGTGCTCGAACGCGTTCCGGTCGTCGATCAATTCGTGCCCAACGACTGCAAACTCGACCCGTCGCGCGAGCAGATTTTGATCATCACCGGCCCCAACATGGCCGGCAAGTCAACGTACATTCGCCAGGTCGCTTTGATCACGCTCATGGCCCAAATGGGGTCGTTCGTTCCCGCGCGCGCCGCCTCCATCGGCGTGATCGACCGGCTTTTCAGCCGCGTGGGCGCTTCGGATGATCTGGCTCGGGGCCGCTCCACCTTCATGGTCGAAATGAGCGAAGCCGCTCACATCCTCACTCACGCCACCCCCAAAAGCCTGGTCATCCTCGACGAAATCGGGCGGGGAACCAGCACCTTCGACGGCGTCTCCCTGGCCTGGGCGATCGTCGAATACCTCCATGGCCTGCGCGGCAAGGGCGTCAAAACCCTGTTCGCCACTCATTACCATGAATTGGCCGCGCTCGAAGAGACGCACAAGCGCGTAATCAATTATCATGTGCAGGTCAGCGAAGAAGGCGGCGACGTCAAATTTCTCTACCGCATCGGGCGCGGCTACACCGACCACTCCTACGGGATCCATGTGGCCGATCTGGCCGGCGTTCCCAAGCGCGTAACCGATCGGGCGCGCAAAATTCTCAAGCGGTTGGAGCGCGGCGAGCACCTGGGATTTCAGGAAGCGATGAAAAACGGCGAGGATTATCAAATCTCACTCTTCAGCATGATGGACGAGCCTCTGCGCGCCAAACTGCTCGACATCGACGTCGATCAGTTAACTCCCATGGATGCTCTGCATATCCTCGCCGAATTGGTCTCCGAAGCAAAAGAGTAGCATTCAGCAGGAATCTATAGAATAATGGATGCGGTCCATGGCGCCGCAGTCAAAGTAATGAACTGAATCATTGGGGAGAAAAACATGATCATGAACAAACCTATCGTACGGCGGGATTTTCTGGGAATGATGAGCGGCGCGGCCGCGGCGGCGGCGCTGCCCGCCTCGAAAAGTTGGAGCGCTTCCAAGCGCAAGCCCAACATCGTCTTGATTTTTGCGGATGATCTGGGCTACGGCGATATCGAAGGCTTCGGTTCTCAATCGCTCTCGTACAAAACCCCTCATCTATCCCGGATGGCGAGCGAGGGCGTTAAACTGACTCAAGTGTATGTGCCTGTCCCCTATTGCGCCCCCTCGCGAGCGACTCTGCTGACCGGCCGCTACCCGTTTCGCCACGGCGTCGTGCATAATCCCTCGCCCGATGCGGGCATCAACGACGTCGGGCTCGCTCCGTCGGAAATCACCATCGCCGACGCTCTCAAAACCGCCGGTTACGCCTGCAGCTGCATCGGCAAATGGCACCTGGGCCACAAGCCGGAGTTTCTTCCCCGCCAGCAGGGCTTCGATGAATATTTCGGCATTCTCTACTCGAACGATATGCGCCCCGTGCAGCTGGTGGAAAATGAAAAAGTGGTCGAGTACCCCGTCTTCCAACCGACGCTGACCAAACGCTACACCGAACGCGCCGTCGATTTTATTGAACGAAGCCATCGAGCGGATCAGCCGTTTTTCCTCTATCTGCCGCACGCCATGCCGCATAAGCCGCTGGCCGCCTCCGAAGAATATTACACGCCCGAAACGCCGGACGATTTGTACGCCGATGTCATTCGCGAATTGGATGCCTCGGTCGGACAAATTCTGCAGAAAATAAAGCAGCTGGGCATTGACGAAAACACGCTGGTCATCTTCACATCCGATAACGGACCCTGGTACGGCGGAAGCACCGGCGGATTTCGCGGCATGAAGGGGAGGACGTGGGACGGCGGCCTCCGCGTTCCCTTCATCGCGCGGTGGCCGGGCCAAATTCCCAAAGGCGTCGTCAATCATTCCGTGGCGGGAACCATCGATGTTTTCCCCACATTGCTGAAATTGGCCGGCGTCGAAATTCCGCAGGACCGTCTCATCGACGGACAGGATTTCTGGCCGCTATTGACCTCCCCCGACGCTCCCAGCCCGCACGAAGCGATTGTCGCCATGCAGGGCGCCAATCTCGCCATCGTGCGCAGCGGGCAATGGAAACTGCATGTCCGCAATCCCGGCGGCGTTCCCAATCGGGGCGACGATTGGATCGATCCCCGGGGACCGGACGGCCTGACTTTGGTGGCTCAGTTCGAGCAAGCCCGGCCGGCGGATTATCCGGGCGTCATCGGCGGGGATGAGCCCAAGGAGATGATGCTGTTCGATCTCGAAAACGATCCCGGCGAACAGCATGACGTCAGCGCTCAACATCCAAACGTCGTAAAGCGCCTACACGAATACGCCAAAAAACAGATCGCCGATATGCCCGAATTTAAAAATCCCCAACGCGCCTTCCAAGGCCTTCGCCGGCTGACCGGTGGAAGCCTCGAAGCGGCCTATGATCCGAAATGACGAGAGGACGATAAATAACAGGGAGAATGAACGCCATGCCCGTTCCCATCATCTACACAACCGATCTGTATCATCCTCATCAGGATCCCGACGATCATTTCGATCTGGCGACCCTCTTCGCCATGCGCGAATTCGACATTCGCGCCATCGTGATCGACCGGGGCGAAGGGGGTGCGGATCGGCCCGGGATCGTCGCCGTCGAACAAATGGCGGCCATAACCCGCCGCCAGGCGCCCTGCGCGTTGGGCATGATTCAAAACGTTCCCTGGCATGGCTATATCCCCGACGGCGAACTGGACGGCGTTAATCCGATCATCGACGCTCTGCGCCGATCGGAGCAGCCGGTCACGATCTTTACGACGGGAAGTCTGCGAGATGTTGCGGCGGCTTATCTACGCGAACCGGAACTGTTTCAGCGGCGCGTGGAGCGCTTGTATATCAATGCGGGGCATTCGTCCGGCAAGGACGAATGGAACGTCAAACTGGAGCCATGGGCCTATTTCCGCATGCTGCGCGCTCATCTGCCGATTTATTGGATGCCCTGTTTCGGCGACGGCGGCTTCCAGACCTATTGGAACTTTCGCCAGGGCGACGTTCTCGAGCGCGCGCCGCTGGCGGTTCAGAATTACATCGTCTACGCGCTCTCCAAAACTTCCCCACGAGAGGTCGATCCGATCCGGGCGTTGGAACGGCCCATCCCGGAGGATGTGAAAGAGAAATTCTGGAGCATGAAGCGCAACATGTGGTGCACGGCGGGATTTCTCCATGCGGCGGGACGAAAAAACGGCGCGTTTTCGTTCGTCAAAAAACGCGTCGTTCTCGATGAATCCGCTCAAACGACCACCCTGTCTTCCAACGGCGGCGGCCTCGAGTTGATGACCTTTCACCAAGAAGACGCCGGGGCTTACACACAATCCATGACCGGCGCCTTGCGCGACTTGCTGGCCGGCCTGGCGTCTTGAATTCGGACGTCTTGAATCCGGGCGCCGTCTATTTTTGCTGTTGCAGCGTCTCTTGGATTCTTCTGTTGGGAACTACCAGATTGTCGCCTTGAATGATCTGGGCGGATTCCAGATCGAAGGCGGGAAACTCGCCCGGTTGGCTTCGCGAGCCGTCCAACAGGATATTTCCGGTTAGAACGATCTCTTTGCATTTTCCTTCGGATCGTACGGCCTCTTTCCAGTTGCCCGAAAAGATATTTCCGGTGACGGTGACGGCGCAGGTCCGCTGCAGCAGAAGTCCGCCGGTCGGATCGTCGCGCATGGTCTTCCCGCCGATATGCGCATTCGAGATATTATTGCCGGTGATGGTGATCCTCCCGCTGCCCGGCCCGACGGTGATGGACTGGCGGGCGTTGATGGTGAAGGTATTGGCGGATATCGCGCATCCCCAGGCGTCGCGCAGATCGACGCCTCCCCCGCTGTTGTGCGCGATGACGTTGGCGCTCACTGTGTTGCCGTAGCAGTCCCGGTCCATGATCACCGCGATGCCGTTGCACTCTTCGATCATATTGCCCGACAGCACCGAACCGTACGTGTTTTCAATCACGACGCCGTGGCGCAGGTGATCGTCGAGATTGTTGCCGTTCATGCAGAGATTGAAACTGTCGATGCAGCGCACGGCATCCAGGTTTTCTTCGAATTGATTGGCGTTCACGACGATGTCGTGGCATCGATGAAGATTCAGCCCCGTTTGGGCGTTGTACGTGATGATCGAATCGGAGATGCGCGGGTCTTCGTAGCAGTCGATCAAGTTGATGCCGTTTCCTCCGTTGTGATCGATGGAGAGGCCGTGGATGTAGATCTCGTTGACGCCCTGCGCCAGAATCCCGTCGCCGCTTTCCGTCGAACCGCTGATGCGAAAATCGGCCAGTTGAATGCGCCAGATGCGCGCCCGGTTGTCCGCTTGATAATCTTTCGGCTGAAGAATCAACGCCGGCTTGCCCTGGGCGTTCTTGTTGACGATGTGCGTGGCGGCCCCGCAGCCCTCCACTCGCACGTCTTCGCGCGCGAGCGTCAGCGGCTCGTCGATCTCGAAGACGCCGGCCGGCAGCTTGACCAAACCGCCCCCCTCGGGAACCGCATCGAAGGCTTCCTGGATCGTTGCATACTTCGAAGCGTCGATCGTCTCGCTTCCGGCGGCGTATCCGCAGATTGCGCCGGCGAAAACAATTCCTATCAAGAGCCGCTCTGGCGCGCTCAACCAACTCCGGAATTTTAGTGTATTTGTAACAGTCATTTTCATTCTCCCCGTGTTGCATGATGATTTCTGTCTTATCACAAAAAATCCGATCGGAAAAGTACCCCCTGATTTTCTCGATGCTCGCATCGCGCGCGCCGTTACGTGATTTTCGCCGCCCGCGGCCGGTACATCAATCCGTAAAGCATTTGGAGATAACGCTGGGTCTCCTCCCGCTCGAGGTTGGTGGCGTGCTTCCAAAAGCCGTAAATCCGCGAGAGCGACATTAAGCGCTCGGCATACAGTTTCCAGTTATATCGTTCTTGAATTCGCCGGATCGATCCGTTGGATATGGCCTCCCATTTGGAAGGATCCTTTTGCGCCTGTTCGAAAAAATCGGCGATTTTTTCGACCGATTGGAGGCCGTGATTCGGATCGATATGAAAACCGGAGGCGCCGTCTTCGATAATCTCCTGCGGCCCGCCGTATTGCGTCGCAAAGGTCGGCAGCCCGGAGCTCATGGCCTCGATGACCGTCAAACCGAAGGCTTCAAATAAAGCGGGCTGGACAAAAGCGCCTTTCCGGTCGGCGATATACCGGTACAA
The DNA here is from genome assembly GCA_016934335.1 of Candidatus Omnitrophota bacterium. Taxonomy (GTDB): domain Bacteria; phylum Hinthialibacterota; class Hinthialibacteria; order Hinthialibacterales; family Hinthialibacteraceae; genus JAFGTC01. Next base: position 12,532 of record JAFGTC010000178.1, read on the forward strand.
CTCGCCGACATAATTCTTATCCAGCTGCGACCCGATCCAGCGCATTTTTTCATCGAGTTGATATTCATTCATAAGATCGTGCATGCGCTGAATCTGCTCCTGCTCTTCAAAATCCGAGGATTGGTGAAGATCGATGAATCCTCCAATCACGAGCAGCGACGCCTGCTCTTGCAGCCTCTCGCATTGCCCGTACCATTCCACCAGCCCCGTCAGGTTCTTGATGCGATCCAAACGCGCCATGCTGAACAAAATCGGCTTTTCGCGATTTCGGATGATTCCCCTGCAATCTTGATAATCCTCCCCGAACAGCATGACTTCCATCTCGGGATGCAGATCCTGCAGGCGCCGCTGCGATTCCGTATACGGGAAAAAGACTTCGGCGTCCGCGCCGGGCGAGACGATATTGAATTTGGGATCGAAGACGTCAATGCCGTTCTTGACGCGATAGAGGTCCGGCATGGTAAAGGTCGAATAACTTTCGTATTGCCCGACGCTTTCTTCATTGCCCACGATTTCCTGATAGGTGCTTGTAATGATGAAATCAGCGGTGTTCATGGCGATTAAATCCGCTGTGAACTGGCAGGAAAAATGGTATTGATCCTCCATATTTTTCCAATACAAGCCCGAAAATAAATACTTGGTTTTTTCGAGGGCGTGTGCGATGTTGCACTGCGACACCTTCAATCTTTCCGACAGAAGCGAGGCGACGAGATTCCCGTCCGAATAATTGCCGATGATCAAATCCGGCCGCGATCCCAACTGCGCGAGAATCTCCTTCTCGGCTTCGAGAGCGAACTGTCCCAAATAAGGCCACACGCGAAATCGCGAGATCCAATGCGGAATAATGTCGCCGCTCTCCGAGCGAAAGGGGATGCGGATGATCTTGGCGTTCTGCGTTCCAAAAATGGTCTCCACCGGCTGGTCGCAGGACGTTCCCTCCGCTTCGGGAATCAGCCGGGTGATGACCAGGATGGTGGGATCGACGTCGATCCCCTGCTCCCAGAGGCGCTGCTTCATCTCTTTTTCCAGCGCCTTGACCTGATCAAGAATGTAAATCACCTGCCCGCCCGTATCCGGCTTCCCCAACACGTGCGTCTGCCCGAAATAGCCGTGCGGCGAAAGAATCACCAGATTGAAGATCATGGGGATCCGGCTGAGGAAGCTGCTCAAGCGTTCGTGGTCGGGCGCCTCCCAAATATCCAGCAGAAGGTTGAGCGTATCCAGCATGCGTTCGACGGTGCGCCCCCACCCGATTTCGAATCCCATCTCCTGCATCGCATGACCCACATTCTCCCAGGTCGCCTGCTTGTCGAATTTCGAGAGATGATCGCGGGCGTGATTGATGGCGTCTTGCAGCTGGGAGGAGCGCTGAATACGATCGTTCAACATTAACGGCCGGCCTTGGCATTGATGCAGGCGGAGAAAATTGAAAAGCAGTCTGCCGTCGTTGTTCGGCGTCGAAAACAAACGGCCGCTGAGATGGCGATTGAGAAATTCCACCCCGCGCCCGATGGATCGCGCTTCAATCAATTTGGGGAACTCTCGATTGAACGGCTTCAGATCGATTTCCAACACCCATTCGTCATCGCGCTGCTCATGATTGACCAGCCGCTCTTTAAACTGCAAAAAGGTTGACGGCGTCGCTTCTTCGCATTGCATCTCTTCCACATGCAGCTGAATATAAATCCATTTTCCAATCCGGGGGCGGCAGGCGAACAGAATCCACGGCGCTTGAATGGTCATTTCCTGGGATTGAAAAATGATTTTGCCGAAGAGAGTCGATTTCAACCCGGCGTTCGAATCCTCCTCCAGATAAGATTCAAACTGATCGATAATATCCGAGCGAAGAAGAAAAGACTGGTTTAAGGCGATCAATCGACGCAGAAAAACATAAACGGCGCTTCGATGGTCAAGAATCGTTTTTTGCAGTTCTTGAATCATGCATTTCCCTCCTCAGGCATTTTGATCTCGCCCATAAAATCGAAGTAGTTCATCCCCTCGAGTATTCCGCCCGCATAGGACGCCTTCGCGAAATAGACCGTTGGATTCTTCCGCAGCGGCTCCAATTCCGCGCTGTAATTCCCCACCACGACCGATAAGTTGTAGCCTTTCAACATCTCCTCGTCGTTGCCCGAGTCGCCCGCCGTCAAAATGTGCTCCATGGGGATTCCCCACTTGCTCGCCATATACCAGATCGCCAATCCCTTCGAGGCGCGCAGCGGGAGAAAATCGAGATATTGCTGGTGAGATTGAATGACTTTCACATGAAAGCGGTTCTCCCGCATCAGGCGGACGATTTCCCGGCGGCTGGGGGCGATGGAGGGATCGATATAGTAGCTCACTTTGTGCTTTCGCTGATTCTCTTCGGGCTGCAGCTCGATTCCGGGAAAAGAGGCCATGAATTCGCGCAGGCTTTCCGGCTCCCATTTGTAATCGATGTGCCGGTCCCAATCCATATCCTGCTTCAAATCGTCCCCGTAATGAATTTCACTGCCCACGGAGGTGATCAATAAATCCGGGCGAGGAACGTCCCATTCCTGCAGAACATTCACGGCGCTCTCGATGTGCCGGCCCGTCGCTATGCCGAATCCGACGATATTGGAGCGATTGTGAATCAGATCCATCAGTTCATGCAGCGATTCCATATCGCCCAGCAGCGTATTGTCGATATCTGTGATCACCAGCCGGTCCGCTTTCAGCAGCCTCTTGCCCGAAGAAATATAGAATGATTTCCTGCGGCTTGTTTTCATGTGTCGTTTGATCCTCTGGAGATAGGTTTTGGCGTGGTTCATCCACGAATAATATCTCCTGACTCCCTTGAGTCCGTTCTGCGAGAATTGCCTCCATTGATCCCGGTGGAGAAGCAGTGTTTCGATGGCTTCGGTGATTTCGCCGGTGTTCAATGGATCGATCAGAATGCCATTGCGGCAGTTCGAGATGATGTCCCGCGGGCCGCCGTCGTTGGTGGCCACGATCGGCGCTCCGCAGGCGGCCGCTTCAATCAATGTCAATCCGAAGGGTTCGGTCAACGCCGGATTGACGAAGACGCCCTGCGTCTTCGCGCACATACGGTACATATTGGGGACGTCGTCTGCGGCATGATGCTTGGGAAAGGCGATCGATCCATACAGATCGTATTTGTCGATTAAATACAGGATGTTGCGGATGACCTCCCTCGCCCCCGAATTCAACTGCATCAGATCGTCGCGATTGCCGGCGACAATGACGAGATTCGCGCGTTCGCGCAGCGTCTTGCGTTCGGCGTACGCATGAATCAGGGCGGCGATGTTCTTCCGTTCATCCGCTCTCGAAATCGCGAGAATCATGGGCTTGTTGGGATCGTTCAAAAATCGCTTCAAGGAGGAATAGTAGGGGTATCGGGGCAGAGGAATTCTCGAGGGATTGAATCGCGATAAATCCGTTCCCGGCGGAATCACTTCCATCGTTTCCGGTTGATACTGTTCGTAGAGTTGATACTGCTCCTCCACTTCCTGATGAGTGCTGGTGACTACCATGGACGCCGTCGCCAGCGCGGTTTCTTCCGCCTCGATTCGTTCGTAAATATTGTATCGAGCGGCGACCGCCTCTTCCGTCATCCCTTGCTCGAGCAGGCGTTTTCGTTTCACCCGCCCCAGCGAGTGGCCGGTGAAAATCAGAGGAATCCCCAGCAGCTGGGCCAATTTGGAGCCCACATAGCCGGCGTCGGCGTAATGGGCGTGCAAGATGTCGGGCATCCGTCTGATCGCGCGAAAATGCTTTAATATTTCATTCGCGAAATGATCCAGATAGGGCCACAACACTTCTTTGCGAAGATAGCGTTTGGGTCCGAACGGCTTTCGAATTATCGAAGCGCCGGGAGCGATCGATTCCTCGCTTTGCGCGTAATCCGTGCTGACTTTTTTGTCAACGATCTGGCGCGTAAACAAATCGACGCGATCCACCGTATGATGCTCTGCTAAAAACTTCGCCAGCTCGATAACATACTTGATCTGGCCGCCGGTGTCCGCATCGCGCCCCAACTCGATGTTCTCGCTTCGGATCAGGCCGTGTACGCTGATCATGGCGATATATAAATTAGGGATGTCAGACATAATCTCCTTTTAGATTGCGGCCTCTGTTCAGCCAGGCGCCAGCAAGCGCTTCCCTTCTTCCATCAATTTGCGCGCCTCCGCTTCGCCGCGCGCTTCGGCGATGAGGCGCACGATCGGTTCGGTATTCGAACAGCGCAGATGCAGCCAGGCTTCATCCCGGATGATCTTGACGCCGTCTTGCGCATCGATCTCGCCGTCGAGCGGAGATGCCGCTAATTCGTCCAGGCGCTTTTTGGCGGCCTCCAGATCGACGTGTACTTTATCTTTTAGGATAACATAATTTGGGAAAAGATTTTTTAATTCGCTGATGTTTTGCCCGGAATCGGCCATGAATTGAAGCGTCAGCGCCGCGGCCGTCAGCGAATCGCGCCCGTTATGAACGGCCGGATACATGACGCCCCCGTTGCCTTCGCCCCCGATGACCGCGTGACGCTCGCGGATCGCCTGCGCCACGTTCGCTTCGCCGATGGCTGTGCGGATCACCCGCCCTCCCGCCTGTTTGGCGGCGAAGTCGGTCAGCATCGAAGTCGACAGATTCGTCGCGGCGAGCCCTCCGCCCGCTTTCTGCAAAGCGGCGTACGTCGCAAACGCCAGCGTGTATTCTTCACCGATGGCCTCGCCTTGCTCCGAGACGATCGCCAGCCGGTCGGCGTCGGGATCGGCCGCGAAGCCCGCATCCGCCTTCTCCTGTTTGACTTTCTCGCACAATCGGCCCAGGTTTTCCGGCGTGGGCTCCAGTTCGCGTTGAAAATTCCCGTCCGCTTCGCAGTCCAGCCGAATGACTTCGCATCCTAATCTCTCTAAAAAGGCGGGAAGATAAAGCCCGCCGACCGACCGGCAGCCGTCCACCGCGACGCGATAGTTCTTCTCGCGGATTTTGTCGCAGTCGATCGCTTCTTCTATCAACCGGCAGTGCGTCTCCAGCGCCGCAGTCTCCAGGCGCGTTGCGCCGATCTCATCCCATTCGGCGTGTTTCCAGCCGCCATGATGGAGAAATTGAATATACTCCTGAACAAACTGGTCGGAGGGAAACGTGCCGTCCGTCCCGAACATTTTCAGCGCGTTCCAGGGAGAAGGATTGTGGCTGGCGGTGATGTTGATCCCTCCCTTTGCTTTCACCGTTCGAATCATGATGCCGGCGGTCGGCGTCGGGGCCAATCCGATGTCGAGCACGTCGCAGCCTCCCGCCAGCAGTCCCGATTCCACCGCGCTGCGCAGCAGCCGGCCGCTGGGGCGCGCGTCGCGGGCCAGAACCACAGTCCCCCCGCCGATGAACCGGGCGTAGGCCCAGGCCATCCGCTGCGCGTTGTCCGCCGTTAAATCCTTCCCGACGATCCCGCGGGCGCCGGATATGGTGATTCGAGGATACTGAGGAGTATTGTTCATTTCGTATGCTTTCTATGTGTGTTGTGAATTTTCCAGAATTGAGTTGTAAGCCGAATTTCGAATAGAAACAATTTATGTTAGGATACTTCCAAAATGCGGGTTTGTCAGGAATCGGAGCATTTCTCGGATGAGAAAAAGAAATCGAAAGGGATTGGAAAGATGAATTTAGATGAGTTTTATAAAACTCTCCTATTATACTCGGTTGCATATTTCCCCAAATTTTTTTGGGGTTTGATCATTATTTATATCTTTTACCTTCTTTCGAACTTGAGCCGCAACATCATGCTTCGCGTTTGTCAAAATCGCGAACTGGATCGCGACGTCGTCGCGTTTTTCGCCGGCCTCGCCAAGGCGGTCGTTTTCATCATCGGAATCGTCACCGGTTTGGGCACTATGGGCGTCGACGTCTCCGCCCTGGTCGCCAGTCTGGGATTGACTGGATTCGTCGTCGGCTTCGCGCTTAAGGATTTGTTTTCCAATGTCATCGCCGGCGTGATGATTTTAGTCTATCGCCCTTTCAAGCGCGGCGACTTCATCGTCGTCGGCGGCTTCAGCGGCGCCGTCCGGGATATCGATTTACGCTATACCACACTGGAGCACGAGGGCCAAACCATCCTCCTCCCCAACTCCATCATATTCTCCCAGGGATTGCGGATCACTCATACCTGAACATTGCGGTCGCGACAGCGTCCTGCGCCGCCGTCAGCCGCGCCCAGTAGGCGTTGAAGCCCTGCGGAAAAGTATGTTCGACAGTATCGCCGGGATCGACCTTGAATTTCTGATACGGCGCCCAATGCCCGTCGCCGGTGATGTCGACTTCCACCAGAAACTCCACAGCGGTTTTCTCCTGATGAGACAAACTCAAATGCTTCCGGTCGTATCCCGTCATTAAATAGGAATCGGACGGTTCGCTTTTTTTGACTTCCGCATCCTTCCACACGCCGCCCTCGCCGCGCGGCTTGCCCAATCCCCACAGATCGTCGATGGCTCCAAACCACAAGGCGCATTGCCCGTCGTCCGACCTTACGATATGCGGATTATCCGCGGCGTCGTCGGATGCGCCCGATAATACAAGCATGCCTCGCCATGAGCACAAGTCCATGATGAGCTTATCCGTGGATGCGATCGGGCGAATTTTCGAAAAGCCGCCCGAATTCTGGCGCGGCATCTCGAACCAGTTCCCCTGGCTTTGAAACAGGCAGCGCTCGGTTACGATTTCACGCACCGTTCGCGGCCAACCCGCCGCCGTGGCTTTCTGCAGAGACTTGTCGCCTTTGGGAAGCCGGTAACGCTTTCCTTCCGAATCGATTACCAGAACCGACGCTTCGTCCATCGTAAAGACCGGCTCGCCGATCGAGTTGTTCTCCTTCAGCCATCGATGCGCCTGCGGATCGTCGATTCGCTTCAATTTCATATCCGGCCCGATTTCATAATACCCCGGCTCGCTCACTGCACCGTTTTTTTCCACGCGAGTCGCGGCGAAATGCAGCGTTCCCAGATCTTCCCCCCTCGGCCGGATGATGCCGCAGGAAAACGCTCCACCGGCTTTCGCGAGTCCATCGAACTTCGAATCGGCGGACGAATCTCGCTTGTCCCGATTCGCGTATTGATACATCAGCGTAACTTGATCGCAGTCGCAATCCGTTTTGACGCGGATCCATTCCGCTTCGATCGCCGGATCGAAAAGCGTGTAGGCGCAGCCCGAAGCCGGCGCCGTCGTTGTTTGCAGTTCCTCCCATCGCCCCGTACCCTTTGCATCGATCTCGAAGGTGAACGTTATCGGCCGGCCGGCGTTGTGCGTAATGTGCGCCATGCGATAATCAAATCCGCGGAACAAATAAGGATCGGAATATTGCCCCGCCTTCACCGTTTCATCCTTCCACGGCCCGCCCCGGCCGATCGCCGGCCCGAAATCGTCCAACTGATCCGGATCGATGAACCATAAATTCGAATTCGACTGCCCCGCCATGGTCCCCCGAATATCGAACACGCCGTTCGAACGGAAATCCGACTTGGCGGCGTCGTCGCAGCCGAACACCACGTTTCCTTTCCAGCCGCAAAAATCGCCCACGATCTTCAAATAGGTGGATAAAGGCTCAATCCCCCCGCGATGTTCGGCCGAGAAGGTCTTCGGAAAACGCCAGAACATGCCGTGCATGGCCATCAGTAGAAAATCGGGCTGAATCTCCCGGATGCGCGGCCACTCCGTATGCCAGCCGTGCGCTCCGTCATAAGTATGCGAGGCTTTGGGCAGGCGAAACTTATGCCATTCGCCCCCGTCGAGAAGCATCAGGATCAACGACTTGTCGTCCCAGCCCACCGACCAGAGTGGATCGTCCTCCGAATCGTTCCCGTAGATTCCGCCCGGGCCGCTGACTTCGGTGAACTGCCGGCGCAGAACGACGTTCCATGTCTTCCCGTCCCATTCCGCCAGACAGCCCGAAACGATGTCCGGCCGCTGCAGCGCCTCGCCGGAGCGTTCGCCATTGTTAGCGTACACAAGGCGACCCTGGCTGGAATACAATCCCTTGCCGTGATACCCCGGCAGCAAAGGATTGGCGATGTCGGGGGGCTGCATGGCGTTGCCGTCCAGATGGATGGTCTTGACGTCCAGCGTGGCGACGTCAACTTCGTAAAAGCCTTCCTCCATCGAGGCGAAATAGATTTTATGCTCCGGATCCGTCAGATTCCGCGCGTTTCCCGTCAGCCGGCCCGGCATGGCGTCCGGCGAAATGACCCGCACGTTTCTCTCCGAATCGATGGCGTACCATCCCATGAAAAGTTGATTGGATTCCCGGTGAATCATCCGGTTGGCGTGAGTGCCGCCGATGCTTTCCGGACGGATGATCCGGTTGAGGTGCTCGTCGATCTCATACAACTTATCCGAGGATCCGAACGGCTTGTGCGGCCCGTACGAGATCGCCCACAAGCGCCCCGCCCAGGGAACAACCGCCCCCGTCCCGCATTCTCCCTCCTGGTTATACATCGCCAGGTGCGGATAAATCCCGCTGAACGATGGATTCTCCGCTCGGCTCGCCGGCGCGCAGAACAGGCAGATCGCTCCAAGCGTCGAGAATAGAAAAATAAAACCAGGATTAAAACGGCTTCTTGTTTTCATAATAGTCCTCTTATGAAAATAAACTCGCATCGAGTTGCCGGCTCATCGACGCTTTGCGCGAACAATCCTGAATCAAAGCGCTTTCTCAACTCCATCTCCGCCAGGGAGAATTCTGCCTCCCAATCGGGATTTTCTCTTGAACGGGAAGCATAAAAATCTCCACCTGATTTTCCGGCAAATAACTTGGAAGTCAACCTGCCAGCCGTGCGCCTGCCAGTCGTGCGCCTGACAGCTGTGCGTTCCTGTCGCGAACCTCTCTTTTGCCTGTTTGAGATATTCTATTTCATCCGTTTCGCGACTAAAATAAAAACAGTAGAGAATTACTTTTCGACCAATTTTATGAAAACGAGATTGCCCTCAATCATGAATGAGCGCGTAGAAGTTTTTCTAGTTGATGAAGAAGGCATTCTGCTCCGGTCTCATATCGAATCGGACTGTTTCTTCTTTGACGGCAATCTGGAAGATCCGGAATCGCCCTTGATGATCGCTCTGCGCGAATTTTATATTAAGGACGCCCCCAAGACGCTCATGAGCATGGGCTTCGAAACGCCCGCCGGCATTATGTTTTGGCAGAGCGAAATGGCTTCGCCGTTCGGCGACGACGAACATATCGAAGTCGGCGAACGCCTTTTTTTAACCGACGAATCCGGGCAGCGCTTCTTTGACGAATTGGCCTACGACATCTTGGCCCGCGGCCGGATTCCCGTCGGCTGGGAACTGATCGCCCGCTGAATAAAAAAAACGGCTTTTCCAGGATCGCATGTTTGCCGCAGCCTCTCTCCTTATTAGGGCGCCTGCTCTTGTTGACAGTTAATCAAATTCGCGTCTTGATGTATCCTACAAACAGCAGCCAGATTGAGATATTGACGCTTCAATAAGGAACGATTATGCATGGTTTATTCTTCCTCGAAGTCTTGCTCTTTTCTTTTTCCATCGCTGCATCATCGCATGGCGGCGATACCGAAAATTCACTTTTATCCTCCCATCTCGCGCTGGAGTACAATTTCCCCGAACGAATATCACTGTCGTGGAGCATGTCCCCGGATTCCACGGATCGCCAGCAAGTTATTCTCTTCGCGCCGGGGCCGATCTCGTCGGCCACTTATTTTGTTTCTCATTTCCAGTGGATCGCCGTGCAGGCGGACGGCGGCGAGACGCGCGGCGATGAGACGTCATTCCCGCAGGACTCGCCGCCATGGAGGCCGCCCCGGGTTTCTTTGCGCGAAATCGGCTGCATGAACGGCGCTCGCCTGGCCGCTCTCACTCTCGAGGCCGAGCCGGTCTCTTTTCAACAGGAAGCCGATGCGTCCCAATCGATTACCTTCCCCGGCGGCCTCATCGAAATTCAATTCGCCGGGATCGACGAAAATCCGTTTATCGATTTGCCTCTCGCCATCGATGACGTCGCCCGAAAACTCGTCTTGAATTATCCCCCTCTCCGCACCGCTCCGCCCGGCGGCTCATGGGAGGATGCGCCGCCCTACTTTCAAACCCGGGCGATGAAAATCCGCACGCGCCAATCGGGCGTCGTCTCCGTCGCGGGTCGAACAATCCATCAATCCCTGCCCGCCGATCTCCCTATCGAAAACCTGGCCCTCTTTCGCGATCGGAAGCCGATTCCTTTCCTCGCCGTCGATTCGAAGGGTCGACGCAAAACCGGCGGCCCGCTGCAAAAAGACGATTTCATCCGGTTCCATACGCCGCCCTCTGCCTCCCCCTATACGCAGGAAACCGTCGTCTGGCTCGCCCCGCTGCCGGATTCGCATCGCCGGCCGGCCGACTTGTCCGAAGCCGGATCGCCGCAGGATGACATGAACTCCCGATTCCTGGAGAAGGAAATCATCCTGGAAGAAGATCACGCCTTTATTGACGGCGGAGATAAAAATGAAACCCAATCCCAGCATTGGATGTGGCACGACTTTATTTCGGAAGGTACAAAGACGATCTCGTTTTCACTACCGCAGAATATCGTCAACCGCGCCGCCTCCGCATCGCTCCGCATTGTATCCAACCAATCGTATGTCTATCTCGCCACCGACGCCGTGCACGCTGAACTCAACAACCGCCGCTTGCCGGTTGTCTTGAATCGCTTGGGATCCGGCGAATTCGAATCGAACCTGACCGTCGAACCGGACATCCTCGCTCCCGGCGCCAATACTCTTATCCTTGCCGTGGATCTGCAAAATCTAGCCACGCGCTCCGATTTGAGCGTCTATCTCGACAAAATCGAATGGCGGATCCCCGCCCGGCCCGCGCCCGCCGTTGATCCTTACAGAATTCCAAAGGATTGCAGAGTGATCGATCTCCCCCAATCTCACGGAGGCGTTTGGCTGGCGCCTCATCCCGGCGCCGTGCTCCAGGATGTGTATTACGCTCCGGCCGGCCTTCAACGACTCTCATTTCCCGAGTCGCCGCAGTCATGGGATCTCTATATTCTTCCCGATGAGCTCGCCGAATCTCCGATTGAATGCGAATCCATTCCATCTCCGCTGTCGAATCATCCACTGCTCGTTGATCATGAAGGCGCGGATGTTCTCCTGGTCGCCCCGCGCGACTGGCTTCCCATCCTCCAGCCTTTTGAGCAGGATTTACGCCGCCGATCCTACCGCGTTCGAAATGCGGCCATCGAAGATCTCTACGACCTGTTTGGCGACGGGCGAATGGCGCCCCATCATCTCCGCGACTTTCTGCGTTACGCCCACCGTCATTGGCGGCGTCCGCAGCCGTCCTATGTCTTCCTGGTCGGCGACGCCACGTGGGATTATTGGGGGCGCTACGGCAACGGCGTGCGCAATTTCGTGCCCGGCTATCGCGAAGATCCCAAATACGCCGTGGAAAATTGGTTCGTTCGATGCGACGATCCCGGCGATCCCTTCCCCGACAGCATCATCGCCCGCTGGCCGGTTCAATCGGCGGCCGACCTTCGCATTGTCATAGACAAAACGCTTCGCTACAAAAACGATCCCCCGCTCGATTCGTGGTTCAACACAGTCTTCGTTCTTACCGACGACACGTTTGAACGATATTCTCGGGATCTGGTCGACGAATGGATTCCTCCCGCCATGCGCACGCTCCAGCGCCATATCGCCGATTACCCGCTCATCGACAACATCTACCTCCCCGAGCGCCTGCGCGAGGAAATGCGCGCCAAAACCAGTTTGGAAGCCACGAAAGACATCATCGGCATCGTCAATCAAGGCGTTTTTCTATGGGATTACTTCGGTCATGGCGCCCCCAATGTTCTCGGTGAAGAACGCATGTTTTTCGGCGGCGGGTCGAAGCATTCCGATGTAAAAAAATTAACCAACCAAGGCAGATTGCCCATGCTCTGGGCGTTTACCTGTGAAACCGCCAAGTTCGATTATCCCCGCGATAAATGGAACGTCTCCATCGGAGAAGATATGCTCACCTTCCCCGGCGGCGGCATGATCGCGCTGGTGGGGGCGACCGGCCGGGGCTATCCGACCGATCACGTCGTCCTGGCGCGCGGCATGCACCAGGCCGCTTTCCGCGATCGATTTCACACGCTGGGGCAGATCTTTTATGCCGGCTGCCTGTACGGCGTCGGCCGAATGTCCTTTTTCGAACCGATGAATCAGTTCGCCGTTCTCGGCGATCCCACTGTCCGAATGCCTGAATTCCACTCGATCTCCGGCGAAGCTCGTTGGGCTTCCGACGATGTCTCGTTCCGCTGGTCTCTTGAATCCGGCGGCGCCAAAACGAAGCCGTTTCAAATCTGGGCGGAAACCGATAAAAACATTCTTTCCGATAAAGATCTCTATCGGCAAACGCGCCGGGATGATTCCATCGAAGGCGTGTTCTCAACTCCGCAGGATATGGACATCCACAAAATCGGCCTGGATTCCGTCGCGCGCGAGCAGGATCGAGTTATCGTCTCTCATGGATCGGTTCGTCTATCGAAAGAAATTCAATCGGCCTCGTTTGTCGAACCTGCTACTGGCCGCCTTCCGGATTTACGCTTCGTCTCGGATTCAATGTCCGTTGAGCCGCGGTCGCCTCGCTCCGGCGAAACCGTCTTTCTCACGGCCCAAGTCCGCAATGATGGGAAAGCCGGCGCTCGAGATATATCCATTCAAGGCAGCGACATTACGTCGAGCAATTCGTCAAAAATCCTGAACGTCGCCGTCGGGCGGCAGGGCGCGACGATCGAGCGCCTCGATCCCGGCCAACAAAAATCCGTCCGCCTCCGCTGGGATCCGACCCATAACGACGGTTCCCATAAACTTCGCCTGAAGATCGATCCCAACGATCGCATCGCCGAATCCGACGAAGAGAACAATGCCATTGAAACGGATATCCAAGTCCTGCGAAAAGCCGATCTGCTCGTCGACGCCGACCGATTCGACGCCCGCCCCATTGAAGGGGGAAAGCGTCTGCAGATCTACTTCGAAGTGCGCAATCAAGGAGAAAGCCCCGCCGACCGCATCGTCATCGAATTGCTGCGTAAGGACGCCGGCGCCGCCGAGCCGGAGTCAATTCGCCTCCCCCAGGCCTTCGAAATTCAACCGGGCGCGCATCGCTCGTTCGGCGGCATCAAAATTCCCGCCGGCATCGAATATCTCGAGATCGTCGTCGATCCCGATGAGATCGTCGACGAAGAAACCCACGACAATAATCGTCATCGCTACGAACCGCAATAGGCGCCCTGATCGCCGCTCTCCCGGTTATTCCTCCGCGGGCGCCTCCGCTTCGTGTTGAATGAAGGTTTTTTCCTTATAGAACATGGCGGCGACCGCGTAGAAGATGGAGGCGGTCGTCATCAACATAATGAAGAACAGAAAATAACTGGCCCCTTCCAATTTGCTGCTTCCGTCTGGATTCTGAATGAAATAATTCACTGCCGACGTGAGAGCGTTCCCCATCGAAATGGATAATAGATAAAACGCCATGATGAACGATTTCATTTTATTCGGCGCCTGGGTGTAGGAAAATTCCAGGCAGGTGATGGAGACGAAAATCTCCGCCATCGTCAAAATCACATACGCCAGCAGCTGCCACGCGATGTTGGGCGTCTGCCCCTGATCGATTTTTAATTGAATCCAGTAAACAATGCAGAAGGAAAACGAGGTCATGAACATCCCGATCCCGATCTTGCGCAGCGGCGTGAGGCGATACACTTTATTGATCAGAGGATAAATCACGCTCACGCTCAATGGAATAAATAGAAGGATCAAAATCGGATTCACCGCTTGAATCTGCGACGACTCCCACGTAATCCCCATCCATTGCCGGTCCATCTTCTCCGCCTGCAGCACCCACGATGAACCGGTTTGATCGTAGAGCGACCAGAAGAAAAGCACAAAGAAATAAATGACAAACAATTGCCCGATCGATCGCAGTCCGTCGATGCTGAACGTCTCTTTCACAAAACCCGCGCCCGCCGGGGGGATATGTACGAATTTATAGCGCCCCATCCAGAATGCCAGCGTCGCGATGGCCATTAAAACGCCGGGCACTCCGAACGCGACATGGGGCCCGTAATATTTCAACAGCAGCGGCGTCAATAACGTCGACAAAAACGATCCTACATTAATGGAAAAATAAAACCAGCTGTAAACCTTCTCGATCAAGTGTTTATTGGTCTCGCCGAATTGATCGCCCACGATGGCGGAGACGCAGGGCTTGATGCCCCCCGAACCCAGCGCGATCAGCGCCAGCCCGGTGAACAAAGCCAGGCGGTTGGCGTCGACGCCCAAGGGCAGCCAGGTGAAGATCTGAATTCCAATCCAACTATCCATCACCGCCAGAGTCAGGTGGCCGAGGCAGTACACGAGGGACAGCCAAAAGACCACCCTGTATTTTCCGAACAGAGCGTCCGCAATGATGGCGCCGATCAACGGCGTAAAATACACCGCCGAAACGAAAAGATGAAAGATGGATTTGGCTTCATCTTCCGACATGGCCGACAGCGAGCCGCTCACATCCATCAGATATTTCGTCATGAAAATGGTTAAAATGGCGCGCATTCCGTAAAAACTGAATCGCTCCGCCATTTCATTCACGAGGATGTAAGGGATGCCGGACGGCATTTGAGTGCTTTTGATGGGCGCCGTAAGAAGTTTTTGAGTTTTCATGAAAATCTCTCTGTCATGGGAATGAATAAAAGAATATTTTTTATAAGCGGTTCATTTTAGTGGAGATCCTCATTTTTTCAATTGATGAGGAGGAAAGGGGAAGAGAAGGGGGCGCCCAAAGCGGCGGCATCGCTGCGCCGCTCGAAATTCATGGATTCTCCAGTTTCAAAGAAGCGTGCTTCGGCAGATTGGCTTCAAATTCTATCAGATTTTTCCTCAATCGCCGGGCGTCGTAGGGCGTCAGCGCAAAAAAACTGACGGTCGAATCGGCCACCGAGATCTTTTCATCAACCCTCCATTCGCCCGCCTTGATCCAGGTTGTCGGAAGAACGCCCTTGAACCAGCTTTCATAAATCATGACCGCCGCGGTCTTGTGCTGCATGCACCAGGAATGCAAAAACCGGGGAGACCAAACGCTTTGCAGCTTCGCCCGCACCGGCTCCATGCTCCCCAATCCCATCGGATCCAGACATTCGATGTCCGCCAGATAATTGATCGCCCCGATATCGTTCGCCGCGATCGCTTCGCCTTCGTAATAGTTCTTCAGAAACAATCCCATCTGATACTGCTGGCTGTAAATATTGCGCGCGGCGGGCGCCAGCGTTCCTATCGACTGCCATTGCTTGTAAAAAGGAAACGGAAGCAGAAGCAGCAGCCCCGCCCAACATCCCCCGACCAGAATCCGCTCCCTCCAACGAGACAGTTCTTTCCAGCGTCTCCGAAAGCCGGCGGCCCAGCGCCGCACGGACGGCGCCGCCGCGACCGCCCCCATGATCAACAAATATCCTTCGTAGCGATAAAACCAGCCGATCGACGCGAACGCGCAATGCAGCGTCATGGCCGCCGCGAAGACGACCCCCCACGCTGAATTCGCGCTGAGAATCTTTTCATGCCGCCATCCCGACAGCAGCGCCGCGATCCCCAACCCGAACGGGGCCGCCATGTGCGGCGTCGCAAACAACTGCCCGTATAATCGCTCCACGCAATTCCCAATGCGCTCCCAGCCGCTGAGCGACAACGGGCTTTTTAGAACGACCGACATGGGGAAGAAAAACCAGTCGTTGCGCACATTGATCCATCCCAGCACTAACAGTGGCAGCCCGCACCCCGCAATCAGAACCGCGGCCGTCTTCCATTTTCTTTCCATCATGCACAGCAGCGCCAGCGGCGCCGCGACGAACATGGTCTCCAGGCGCGTCAGCATCGCCAGGAAGACCAGCAGCAATACAACGCCCGGATGCTCCTTCTCTTCGCCGCCGATCGTCCGGCTTGCGCGCTCCACCAGCATCAGCGTCAATCCGATATGCAGGATATGCTCCATGCCCAGCGCGATGTGCGTGGGAAGCGGCGCGATCGCGGCGACAAACACGCTTCCTGCTATCGCCGCAAGGATCGACCCGAGTCGATCCGCCAACAGGCGCGTCAGATAGACCGTCACGATAAATCCGAAAATCAGATTCAACAAAAAAGGGATGAACTCGTGATTCCCCAGAACGCGAAACAACGCTCCCAGCAGCAGCGTCCACAGCGGAGAAGAAGACGAGGCGCTGAATCCCGCCAGCGAGACGCCGAACACTCCATGCTCGGCGAAATGCCGCGCCATGGCCAGATGAATATACGGATCGTCGATCGGATAAACCGTCCGCCCAGTCTGCTGAACGATCGAATATTCAATCGCCCCCGCCACCCCGATCAAAACCGTCGCCGGCAGGAACAGAAGAAGATTTCGAATGGAACGTCTCTTGAATTCAGAACGCATAAAACTTGCTCGCGAATATCGCTGACAGGATTGTTTGAAAGAATTCTCTTATTATCATGATGGAAAAGGCGCGAACACAAAAGTGCCGGAACGCAAGGAGAAAATACCGTTGGGTGTCATATCGCCGCCCCCCGCCGTCAAAGCCATTTTGGGATTGTTGTTCAAAGATGCCGGAGCGATCGGCGAAGCGCTGCGCCTCATCGAAGGCCGGTTCGGCCCCATCGATTATCGAAGCCCCTGCTTCCCCTTTGTGGAAACCGGTTATTACAGCGAAGAGATGGGCGAAAATCTGACGCGGCAATACGTCTCGCTCGAGCGCCTCATCCATCCGGACGAACTGCCTCTGCTCAAAACGGTCTCCAACCAGTGCGAAGAGCGGTTTTCCATAGATGGCAGGCGCGCCGTCAATCTCGATCCCGGCTATATCGGCGCGGCCAACTTGATCCTGGCCAGCACCAAAAATTTCAGCCAGCGCATCTACCTCAGCCAGGGAATCTACGCCGAAGTCACCATGACCTTCCAGCACGGCGATTTCCACAAACTCCCTTGGACCTATCCCGACTATTACAACCACCGCGACGTTTTCTGCGAAATCCGCCGGATCTATCGCCGCCAGCTGCAGGAACTGGAGGAAGCCGAATCATCCTAGAGTCTTTCCATGGCATTCATGATAAAATAGAAATAAGATTTGCCTGAATGAGACAATAGAATCTTCAATGACAAAGATAGGCTTCATGAAGGAATTTTGAAATGAATACAAAATCTCTTCGATACAACATAATTCTTAAACCCGAGCCGGAAGGCGGCTATACCGTTCTTGTACCCAGCCTGCCGGGATGCGTATCGTATGGAGTGGATGTTGATGAAGCCCTTTCGATGGCCAAAGAAGCCGTCGAAGCATATTTGGAAAGCCTGCAAAAGCACAATGAGCCCATCCCTGCCGACGATGCCTCTTCGTTGGTTTCTCCCTGCGTATCATTGACACTTTGAATCCAGTCCGGATATAATATAGAACAAATCGCTGGGGGTGGGCGTCATCGCCCTGAGAATCCCTGCAGGGATACCCCTCGAACCTGATCCGGGTAATTCCGGCGGAGGGAAGCGACGGTGTTCTCTAAACGGTCTTCCACGGAAACGCCTTCCCCAACCACCGCCGCGGTGGTTCGTAAACTTCCGCGCCTTCTTCTCCGAACTCAAAATCGACGCCGTCTTTCCGGCTGATCGATCACGAAGGAGCAGTCTCATGTTTGAAAGTAAACGTAAACCCGCCGCGCCGGGCGGTAATATTACCCAAATGCACATCGCCCGCCAAGGCGTAATCACGGAC
>JAFGTC010000179.1 GCA_016934335.1 Candidatus Omnitrophota bacterium
ATGGTTCCTGTGCCGCCCGTGACGAGGACGATTTTTCCTTCAACGATTTGCTGCAGTCTATCCCGCGTAGCTTTCTCCACTTTCTTCTTTCCCTCGCTCGATCATGCGTACGATTAATATGGAGAGTTCATACAATAAATACAAGGGGAGGGCGCAGGCCATTTGGCTGAACGGATCCGGCGGCGTGATCAAAGCGGATAGGGAAAACATAATCACGATCGCGTAAGGGCGAAACTTCCCCAGCCCGGCGGCGGTGACGATCCCAATCTTCGCCAGCAGCGTGATGACGACCGGCTCTTCGAAGATGATGCCGAAAGCCAGCATGAAGCGGGTGGTGATGGCGATGTAGTTGCTCAACGTCCACTGCGTCTCGACGGCGGCGGGAGTGAACAATTCTAAAAATTGCAAAATAAAACTATATATGATAAAATAACAGAAGCAGCCGCCCAAAATAAAGCAAAACCAGGCGGAAAAAACCATGGGAAGCACGACGCGCTTTTCTTTTTTGTATAAGCCCGGCGCGATGAACATCCAAGCCTGATAAAAAATGATCGGGAAAGCGATGAAAATTCCCGCGATGACGGAAATTTTGA
Source organism: Candidatus Omnitrophota bacterium (assembly GCA_016934335.1). Lineage (GTDB taxonomy): Bacteria > Hinthialibacterota > Hinthialibacteria > Hinthialibacterales > Hinthialibacteraceae > JAFGTC01. The sequence goes on from JAFGTC010000179.1 coordinate 594, forward strand.
CATACGCCATAATCCCTTCAAACGGGTGTATGGCGATCAATTTTTGGGTTTCCGGATCTTCAACGTATTGATATTCTTCGCCGGGGTGATCTTCGTTCCATTTCTGGATGGTTTCTTCGGCGATGGCGCGCTTCTTTTCGGGAAGCGGCTTCATCATCACTTTAAGGATGGGATCGGAAAACATGAAGCAGACGACGGTGCAAACGGCGAAGGCGACAAGAGCCTTGATGAGACGCTCCCGCAGTTCAGCCAAATGCTCCAAAAAGGTCATGGAGCCGCCGAGTTCGTTATCCTCATCGTATTCGGGTTCTTTTTTGGGTTCTTCTGCTTTGGCGATGTCTTTAGTTAATGTATCGTCCGTCATTGCATAAATCATCCATTATTTGCGGCTGTGCGTCGTTTCTGCCTTGAATCGAATTTCAAGAAACGGGTGCGGCAAGAAACGGGGGCGGTTAGTCTGTCATTTCGCGCGCGTAGCGCTGCGCGTCGTCGGTTTTATTTGGATCGTCGATCGGAGGCGCCGATTCCGGCGTAGAGTGCATCTCAGGGCTCGCATCCCCCTCGCCGGCATAATTCGCATTTTCCGTCGCCTCTGAACCGGCCGCTTCGGCTTTGTCCGCCGAGGCGTTTGCGTCGGTTTCGCTGTGATTGTAAGTATCCTCGTAGTATCCCGACTCGCCGGCGCCGTCTTTGTAGGGATCTTCATACGAATTATACGAACTGGAATACGAGGAGGTCTTTTTCGAGACGTCTTTATCCCAGTCGGACATATCCAATTGGCGCTGCAGTTCATCGCTGGCTTCGCGAAACATTTTCATGGCTTTCGCGACGTGCCGCGCTAGTTCGGGAAGCCGATTGGGGCCGAAAGCGATGAGTACGACAGCAAGAATAACGAGAATTTCGACTGGACCAATGCCTAAAAAATTCATCCGTTTTGATCTCTTTTATCAATTCCTGTATCGATTTTCGAGAAGCATTCGCAATCATCCTGATGACCTTTTCGGAAGGAGAGGCGATTGTCTCGAAATTTTTCGATTTTCAAATCCGTTTAGCAGTGTATTGTCGAATCGTTTTTTTCACAATGGTTCAAGAAATACATCGAAGGAGTGATCGAACAACATCCCGTTGAGGTTATTCTATCTCTCACGATTCCCGATGTCGAGCCGCCGCCTCTTCTCCTTGAATTTCATGGAATCTCGGCTGACGCCGTCTTTTCATCCCTGGCGTATTCGCTCCATCGCTTGGCGAATTCATGATGGAGGCGCCGCGCAAAGATCCGGTGGCTTTTTCGGCTGGGATGCGGGTCGTCGGCGTAAGCGCGCATTTCATCCACCGGCTGGCCGATAAAATCGTCTAGGGGCGTTGCGTGCTGGATGCCGGCCTGTTCGAGAAATTGTTCGACGCGCTCGTAATGCGGAGTGAACGAATGTTCTTCCCGCTCATGCAGACGGTACATCAGCGGATAAATCGCCGTCAACAAAAATATGTTTTTTTCCCGGCACAAATCGCGCAGGCGAAGAAAAGCATCTTGGCATTTTTCCCAACCCTCTTGTTCGAAGATATCCCGGCAAAAATAGCGGGTCAGTTCTTCATGCAGAATTTTCCAATTGGGGTGGGCGTGAATCAGCCAGCGGTTCATGAATTTTGACAGGCGGCTGTAGCGGGTGAGCGGCATGATGGGGGGAGGGATCAATTCGGCCATTTTCCGATAGAATGCGTCGATTTCGATCTGATCCAAAAGACCGTCGCTTCGCAGGGGATGAATCTCTTCGGGATCGTTCATAACATAAGCGACTACAACCGCATCCGGCTGGCAGCGCAATCCCTCCGCTTCGAACCATCGCACTTCCTGGACGGTTGTGTAAGCGGGAACTCCGCTGTTGATTATCTCCCAGGCGCTCTTATGCGTTTCGTGGAGCGCATCCTCCCATTGTTTCGAAAACGCGTCCTCCATGCGCACGCCGTATCCGAAGGCCACCGAATCGCCCAAAACCAATATGCGTCTGGCGCCGTCCGGCTTATCATAGGGACGCTCATCATCGCGGAGGCCTTTGGAATTGATGGATACTCGGGCGCCATAGACGAAATCCGAGTAATGGGGGCGCATGCGGAAGGCGATTTGAGGATCGGGATCGGAAATATAAAGCTGCTTCGGGCCGGTGAGAGTGAGGTTGGGCCGCCCCACGCCGGCGATTCGGCACAGCAACTCGCCGGTGAAGATCATCATGCCGATGACGCCTGCGATCATAATGATATAGAAAAGCCAGGGAGCGCGCGGGGTGCGGTTCATGAATCTCTCTCGCCCCCCCGTCTCTCCGGCGGGGAGAGAGAAAATAGAGTCGGTCTTGCTCACGAAATCAAAATCCTGTTTTGCCTGCGTTGTTAAAAGTGCGTATTTCCAAAAAAATCGATGAATTATTCTAAAAAACCTTTGTCGTAATCGTAAACCAATTTACCGCCGACGAACGTTCGGGCAACCCGCCCCTTCATTTCCCAGCCGTCAAAAAGGGTGTTTTTTGATTTGGAATAAAATTGATTCTTGTCGATTTTGTATCGGGGCGCCGGATCCCACAACGTTAAATCGGCCGGTTCGCCTTCCTGGAGAACTCCGCCCGGGATGCCCAGAATCTTGGCCGGCTTGTCGGTGACTAGCCTCAGCAGCGGCGCCAATTCCATGCCGGAGCGCTCAAGAATCTGGTTCATCATCACCGGCAAAAGCGTCTCCAAGCCGATGACGCCCGATGGCGCCATGGGAAATTCGACGTTTTTATCTTCGCATGACCAGGGGAAGTGATCGGAGGCGATGCAGTCGATGGCGCCGTCGCGCAATCCCTCAAAAAGCGCGTCCTGGTCTTCCTTGGTCCGCAGCGGCGGATTGACTTTGGCGTTGGTGTTGAAATCTTCGGTGGATTCGTCGGTCAAAAGCAGGTAATGAGGCGCCGTTTCGCCGGTGGCGTTGACGCCTTTCTTTTTGTAGAAGCGCAGCAGATCCACCGATTCGGCGGTGCTGATGTGGGTGATATGCACTTGCGCGCCGGTTTTTTTGGCTAACAGAAGATCGCGCGCCACTTGGATGGCCTCCGCTTCGGCGGGCTGGCTGATCAGGCCCAATTTCACGGCCATTTGACCTTCGTGAATAAAGCCGTCCTGGCTGAGGGCGAAATCTTCGGCGTGCGATAAAACAGGGATGTGAAAGATGGTGGAGTATTCCATGGCGCGCCGCATGACTTGCGAATCCATGATGCCCTGCTCGTCGCAGATGGCGACCGCGCCCGCCTCCACCATTTCGCCGATGGGAGCGATTTCGCAGCTTTCCATTCCCTTGGTGATCGCGCCGACCGGATAGACGCGCACGATGCCTGTGGCGGCGACGCGCTCCAAAATAAAATCGACGCCGGTCTGGTTGTCGATGGGCGGGTTGGTGTTGCCCATGCAGGCCAGAGATGTGATCCCTCCGGCGGCCGCGGCGCGCGTGCCGCTCTGAATGGTTTCTTTTCCTTCGAATCCCGGTTCGCGCAGATGAACGTGGATGTCGATCAAGCCCGGCAGGAGCCACAGGCCGGTCGCGTCGATCGCTTTGGCCTCTTTGGCGCGGATGGACGGCCCGATTTTGGCGATGCGCCCGTCTTCAATCAGGATGTCGGCGGTTTGATCGGCTCCAGCGGCGGGATTCAGCACCCGGGCGTTTTGAATCAGAATGTTCATGGAATTTTCTTTGGGCTTTCTCCCCATCGTGTCCAGTCGCCCCCATTTTCTTCAGGGTATGGATGGTTTCTTTAGTTGACTCCAGATTATTCGAATAAACTCGGGGTGCTATCCGTAGTTTTCTCGTGCGTTTCTTTTTCGCCGCTTACCAGCAAATAGAGAAGCGCCATGCGGACGGCGATTCCATTGGTGACTTGTTCCAGGATTACGGAACTTTTGCAGTCGGCTACATCGGAATCGATCTCCACGCCCCGGTTGATCGGTCCGGGATGCATGACGAGAACTCCGGGTTTGCAGCGTTTGAGGCGCTCCATATTCAAGCCGAAAATCCGGCTGTATTCTTTTGAACTGGGGAAGAAATTTTTGGTCATGCGTTCGCGCTGAATGCGAAGCATATTGATGACGTCCACGCCTTCCAAGGCTTCGTCCAGATTGTGGTAGACTTCCACGCCGAAATCCTTGACCGATTCGGGGATTAACGTGGGCGGCCCGACAAAGCGAACTTTCGCGCCCATGGTCAATAAGCCCCACATGTCGGAATGAGCCACCCGGCCGTGGATAATGTCGCCGACAATGGCCACGGTCAGCCCTTCCAACTGTCCTTTGTGCTCCCGGATGGTGAACATGTCCAGAAGCGCTTGGGTGGGGTGTTCGTTGGTGCCGTCGCCGGCGTTGATGACGGGGATGTCGATGTTGCGCGCGAGATGATGAGGCGCTCCCGCCAGATTGTGGCGCATGATGATGACGTCGGTGCCCATGACGCGCAGATTGTTGGCGGTGTCGATGATGGTCTCGCCCTTGACGACGCTGCTGGTGGAAGCGGCGATGCTGATGACGTCCGCCGACAGGCGCGTGGCCGCCAGTTCAAAGGAAGTGCGGGTTCTGGTGCTGGGTTCGTAGAATAGACTGACGGCGACTTTTCCACGCAGGGGCGGCACTTTTTTTACCGTGCGAGAATGAATTTCCTTCATGGACCGAGCGGTATTGAGCACCAACTCGATTTCATCTCGCGATACGCCCCTCAGACCCAGGCAGTCTTTGCTTTTCCAACTGATTTTGGCTTTTTCCGTCTTGCTCTTTTCAGTCATAGCGTCCGAACCGGTGCTTATTAAAATGGTTTTATTCGAGAACAATGGTAACGCTGTCTTCTCCATCATCTTCTTGAAGGTGGACAAGAACGGTCTCGGTCGAATAAGTTTTTAAGGCTTTCCCTATGTAATTAGCTTGAATGGGCAGTTCGCGAAGTCCCTCGCGATCGATTAACACTAAAAGTTCCACGCGATCAGGGCGCCCGAGATCGATCAGGGCGTTGAGAGCCGCTCGTGTGGTTCGTCCCGTAAATAAAACGTCATCCACCAGGATGATGTCTTTTCCTTCTACATCGAAAAGAATATCAGTGCTTCGAACTTGGGGCGTGGCGGTTGTGAGGCCGATATCGTCCCGGTAGAGGGCGATATCCAGGATCCCCAAAGGAATTTCTTCACCCGTCATGGATTCAATTAGAGGCTTCAAGCGCTTCGCCAGAGTGACGCCGCGGCTGCGCAAGCCCACAAGAGCCAAATTTCCGGAAGCGTTGTTTTCCCAGATTTGATGGGCCATTCGCTGGATGGAGCGAGAAATGTCTTCCGGAGTCATTATGAGTCGTTTTTGCTGCGATTCAGACATATCATTTGATCCACGACAGATTGAAAAATGGGCGGAAGAGGCGCTTCCAGATCGATCTTTTCGCCCGTTATCGGATGCACGAAGCGCAAAATCTTCGCATGCAGTCCGATTCCCGGATATCCTTCGAATAATCGCTCTATCGCTCCTCGACCCTGGCGCTTCCGAAGGCCGTACAATCGGTCTCCGGCGATGGAGAGTCCTATGTGTCTCAGATGAACCCGGATTTGGTGAGTGCGACCTGTTTTAGGATAAACTTCCAGCAGCGTTCCGCCTAGTCCCGTGCGTAAAATTCGATACATTGTTTTCGATTTTCTTCCATCCGCCAGGATGGTCATCCGCTTCCGGTCGGCGGGATGGCGTCCAATCGGTTGATCGATTACACCCGCTTCCGGTGGAGTGGGGCCGAGGACGATCGCCCAATAGATCTTTTCGATTTGCCTCGTTTTGAATAAAAGGCTCAGTTTGCTGTGGGCGTCGTCATTTTTGGCGACGAGCAGAATGCCGCTGGTGGCTTGATCGAGCCGGTGAACGATGCCCGGCCGCATAACTCCGCCGATGCTCGATAATTCCTTGCTATGATGCAGAAGCGCGTTTACTAACGTGCCGGTTTTTCGATGTTCGGTAGGGTGAACGCATAAGCCGGCCTGTTTGTTGACGATCAAAAAAGAGGAATCTTCATACAAAATATCAAGCGGGATCGCTTCTGGTTCGATTGCGCCGGATTGCGGGGGAGGGATCCGAATTCGTATCCGGTCGCCGGGCTGCACTTTTTCCTTCGTGCGCAAAATCGGCTCTCCATTCAATAGAACGGCGCCTTCTTCAATGAGGCGTTGAATTCGATTGCGAGAAATCAGGCCGGTTTGAGTAGAAAGATATTTATCGATGCGAACCGGTTCGCTTTTGGCATCAACCGTGAAATGCAATTCGTTTTCCATGGACGGATCGATCCTGACGCTTTGGACATTGAATTCATTATGATCGTTCTCAGCCCCGAATGGAATGTAAACTATTCCATTGCTTAATGACTATCCATAAGGTAGACTATTGTGGATTATTTATCTATGATCAAGAATAAACTATTTATACATTATTGATGACGCCAACTGTGCGCCCGCGATAGAAATGGAGGCTGCGATGGCTAAACGTGTTAACAGTGTGATTGATTTGATCGGGGATACTCCCGTGGTGCGATTGAATAAACTTCCGGGAGAAAATTCGGCCGAAATTTGGGCGAAATTGGAGGCGCAGAATCCCGCCGGCTGCGTGAAAGAACGAATCGGTTTGTCCATGATCGAAGCGGCTGAACAAGACGGTTCGCTTCCGCCGGGAGGAGTCATCATCGAACCGACCAGCGGGAATACGGGAATCGGCTTGGCGATGGCGGCCGCCGTGAAGGGCTACCGGTGCATCCTGGTCATGCCCGAAACCATGAGTCTGGAGCGCCGTAAAATCCTGCAGGCTTTCGGAGCGGAAATCATCTTGACCGAAGGCCCGAAAGGCATGAGCGGCGCAGTCGACAAAGCCGAAGAATTGGTCAGGAGCATGGAAGGCGCCATCCTGCCTCAACAATTCAAAAATCCCGCCAATGTAGAAATCCATTACAAAACAACCGGCCCTGAAATTTGGGAGCAGATGGAGGGAAACGTGGACGCGCTGGTGTGCGGCGTAGGGACGGGCGGTACGATAACAGGGGCAGGGCGTTTTCTGAAAGAAAAAAATCCTCAAGTGCATTTAGCGGCCGTCGAACCGGAAAATTCTCAGATCCTGGCGGGCGGCAAGCCGGGAGGCCATAAAATCCAGGGCATCGGCGCCGGATTTATTCCTGACGTCATGGATGTGAACCTTATGGACGAGATCATTCCGGTTTCTAACGATCAGGCTATGGAAATCGCCAGACGGCTTTGCAGGGAGGAGGGAATTCTGGCCGGCATATCGTGCGGCGCGGCTTGCTGGGCCGCTTTACAAGTCGCCCGGAAAATGGGGCAGGGGAAAAATGTCGTGGTTGTGTTCCCCGACACAGGCGAGCGATATCTCTCCACCGAACTCTATCCGTACAACGAACCGGATTTGCCGTCCTAACCGCCTGTTCAGAAAATCGTTTCGTATAGAAGAATCCCAACAACCGCCTTGGCTTTTTCGGTCAAGGCGGTTAGTTTATACCATCGCATATCGAGACGATTCTAAAGGGCGCATAACGTAAGAAATCCGTAGACAAGGTATTTGTCATGAATGAATCGAACCTGCCTGATTTTTCGATCCGCCGCTTAGGCGATCCCATCCACAAGTCGCCGATGAAACTATCGTATGTCATGGATGATCTGATTGCCAATTTCATCGATGACAATGAAAGAATTCTTTTTGATAAGTCGCTGAATTCTTTGAAAATGTATCGAGACAGCGGTTTGATTCCTCCCGCGTTCGAAGCGGCCGGCCCCCGCGATCAGATTTATTTTCGCCCCGATCAGACGACTGCTGCGATTGTAACCTGCGGCGGGCTTTGCCCCGGCTTGAACGATGTCATCCAAGGCATTGTCCAGTCTCTTTTCTTTCATTATGGAGTAAGGCGCGTCTTGGGAATTCAATACGGCTACCGGGGGCTTGTCGAATCATCCCGTCTCGAACCCATTTCACTCACGCCGGAAGCGGTGGCGGAGATTCATACTCGCGGCGGGACGATGCTGGGGACGTCTCGGGGGCCTCAGTCCATTGAAGAGATGCTGCAATTTTTGGTGAATCGCGACATCCAGATTTTGTTCACGATCGGCGGGGATGGAACCCAGCGGGGCGCTTTGACGCTTTGCCGGGAAATTCAGAAGCGGGGATTGAATATCTCGGTGATCGCCGTCCCGAAAACCATCGACAACGATGTGAGATATGTCGACAAGAGTTTCGGCTTCGAAACGGCCTATTCAGTGGCCGCCGATGTTTTATTGAGCGCGCACGCCGAATCTATGGGCGCTTTCAATGGCGTGACCATTGTAAAACTGATGGGCCGCCATTCCGGCATGTTGTCCGCTCACGCCTCGGTGGCCTGCGGAGAAGTCAATTTCTGTCTGATTCCCGAGGTTCCCTTCGATTTAGATCCCCCTCATGGATTTTTGGCCGCTTTGGAAAAACGGCTGCACAAGCGCCATCACGCCGTGGTTGTCGTCGCCGAGGGGGCTGGTCAGGAACTGATGCAAAAAGATTCTTACAGATCTCAAACCGATGCATCCGGGAATGTGATCTTAAGCGACATCGGCGTTTTTCTCTGCGATAGGGTGAAAGCCTATTTTAAGCAGCGCGATCTTCATGCCGAGGTTCGCTATATCGATCCCAGTTACTATGTGAGATCCGTCCCGGCGATTCCCTCGGATCGCATGTTTTGTCTGCGCCTGGCGCATGACGCCGTGCACGCCGCCATGAGCGGGCGTACGGAGATGCTCGTAGGGCATTGGAATTCTTCGTATATCCATATTCCCATCGAAGAGGCGGTTTCGAAGAGCAAACAGTTGGATCCCGAGAGCGACCTGTGGCTTTCCGTACTTGAATCCACAGGGCAGCCCAACAGAATGATCAATAAGTAGGCGAGCGGGGGATGTCATCCATAAAAAAGTGGATGATATTTTTAAATAATTATTGACAATTTGTTTTGTTAGATGATAATATTGTAATATATTATCAGTGATTCCTGATGTATTCATCGATATAGTTAATTAGATAGCCAAGTTGTTTTTTTATAAAAGGCTGTTTTCGTATTTTTTATAACTTGTTCATAAATTGCGGTTTTAATCTTTGTGGAGATTCATGCGAAGAAAAACGCGAGAATTTTTTTCGAATGATTCATGAAAAGGATTTTTTGTTTTCTTTAATTTGAGTTGATTCTTAAGGGTTGAAAAATGGAGGACAATCAATTCGATTTGAGTAAGGACGCGGATTCGGAGAACGAACATGCGGCGTCTCAAATATCGACAGTCGTTATGGCGGCCAAAATTCTGGAGCGCAGTCGGGCGGACGGCGTGCCGATGAATGAATTGTCATTGGACGTGCGAGGCGGCAAAATCCGCGCTGTGACTCGGCAGGAGAAAAAGGCGGCCGATGAATCGAGGCGGAAAGAATTAATCAAAAAACTTCGACAGCGCTCCATTCGGGGCGACAATAGTATGGCGGAGGATATATCGCGCCGGTTGGCTCGTTGCCAGGAATGGATCAATTATCTCTCCTGCTTCAGTGAAATTTCCGAAAGAGATCTGGCGTCGATTCGGCGCAGCATTGAGAGTCGAAACAATCGAGCGGCAAGTCTGATCAAAGAAATCACCGTGCTGGAAATGGCAATTCAGCGAAAAAAAGAAGAGGATCCGGTGATTTCTAATTTGGAAAAATCGTCGAAGGATCTTTTTGAAGCGATTCGCCGCAACGATTATGATCGAGCGGCGGAGTTGCGGGAATATTGCGAAGATAATATCTCTGTTTACAATTTTCATAAAAAACGGTTAAAGCCCTATTTATCGAAGGCCAAAAAGGCTCGCCTCAAATTTCTGAGCGAAAAGAGGCAAGTCATGCGCATGCAGTTTGAAACAGGCCGCCAGATCGTTGAATTGATCGCCCAAGATTTAACGAATGGAAAATTTCGAAAATTCGAAGAAGCGGCGCTTCGATCCATTACGGATTTCGTTCATGAATTGCGCAATATTTTTGCGACTTCGCGCGCCAGGATTGAGAAACTTTCCGGCTCTCTCGCGAATACGGCTCTTTCGTTTATTCCCGATATTGAAAAAGAAATGAATGAGATCGACGCATCTGTTATTATCCCTGTTCAAGAATGTGTGGAAAGAATAGTATCGATTGTCGATCAATCGTTGAAATCGATTCGAGAACAGACCGATCGAGACGCCGCGGCTATGCGTGATTCGGCGCGGCGCATGGTTTTTCAAGAAAAACAATAAAAAAAGTGGAATGTAATAGGGAGTAATGCGAAGCGCGCCGCCGCATATTCCCGATCCAGCGCAGTCAGATTCTCAATCAGAAAATAGTTGATGTGAGCGTTCAGCATGATTTACGATCCTCATTGCGATCCAGAAGAACAAGGCAGCGCTTACGAGCAGGTCGAACGGCTTCGTAAAAAAAGCATGCTCCAATCGATCCATAAGGAGATTCGCACTAAGCGGGAGAATGCGGAGAATCCAACTGGAGCGAAATTAGAGCGATTCAGTCGGATCGTTCGTCAAGGCGCCGTTGTGGAACTTCGCAGCGCCGTATTGGAAGCGAAGCGCGAACTGCTGCAGCATCGAAAAATGGGCCGTTTTACGAAAACAAGCTCAGAAATGGCCGAGGATTTTACCCGGTCGGCGGATGATCTGCTGCGGCGAAAAATAGTATTGGATAAATTAGAGGAGCGCATTAAGCAGACGCGCGAAAAATTGAGCGGCCAGCCCGCGCCCGGTTTGGAATTGCATCTTGCGCGCGCTATGGAGCAGGCGGAAAAACTCGAGAATGACGCAGGCGCCATAACGGAGCGATTGATCGTTTTGCGAGAGCGGGTTGAACGTCAGATCCGGCAGGATCAGTCTTTGGAGCGGGAATTACGCAAAAACCTGGATCGCTGTCTGGATAAACTATCCAAGCAGGAGCGCGGCAAGCTGCTGGCGGCGCTTCGCGAGAAATTCTCTCGCCTCCCCATCGATCGCCGGATCGCGCTGTATTCGCAATTGATTCAAAAATTTGCGCAGAAAATCCCCGAGATTCGCGAAGAAGAAATCGCTCGTTGTTTTGAACTTGCACAAACCCAGGTCAGCCGGAAACAGTACAAAAATGCATTAGGAGTGTTAGACAAGGTGTTTATGTTCGATCGCCGGCATCTCGCATCGCATCGTCTGCGGGCGGATATCTTTCGAGAGATCGGGAACAAGGCGGCGTTTTTATGTGAATTGCGCATGATTGTCAAAATCGATTCGGCGGAAGCGTGCGATTATTGCTTTCTGGCTGAAATGTTGTCGGAGGGCGGTCATCGCGAGGAGGCCTACGAATATTACGAGCAGGCTGCATCCAAAGAGCCAAGCGTCTTTTATTTAGAGCGTTTTGGGGATGCATGCGCCGATCTGCGCCGCTGGCATCGAGCCGTGCAGGTGTATCAGCGAATCTTGCAGAAGTCGCCCGGGCTGGGGCGCGTTTTGCACAAGTATGGACGCGCTCTTCTGGAAAACGGCCGGGAGGATGAAGCGCTGGATGTATTGAACCAAGCCATTCAGATCGAAGACGACAACTCGCATTCGCATGTATGCGTTGGGCGCATCTATCGCCGGCAATCCGCCTTCGTCAAAGCAGGGTATTCGTTTCAAAGGGCGGTGGAGTTGGATGAAGCCAATGTGGAAGCCTATTATTGGTGGAGCGCGTCGCTTTTGGATCAGGAAAAATTCGTGGATGCTCTGCCTCTGATTCAAAAAGCGGTGCAGTTAGAGCCCAAGCGCGCGCGCAATCGCATCTGCATCGCTCGATGCCTGGATGCTCTGCAGAGAAGCGGCGAAGCCTTGGAGCATCTGAAGCCTTTCCTCTCCGCAGCGACTCCTTCGGTTGACGTGTTATTGACCTACTCCCGGATTTGCCGCAACGGCAAGCAGGAAGAGCAGGCCGCCGATGCGTTGAAGAGATTTTTGAAGCGCTATCCCCGCCAACCGCAAGTGCGGCGCGAATATGGAGCGCTCTTGTCGCAGACGGGACGCCTCAAAGAAGCCGAAGAGTATCTGACTTCCAGCCAATTGACGATGGCTTCCTGATTTCCATGTTTTCCGTATAGAGCCGCCGGCCGCCTGTATGTTCGGCGAAGGACTCTCAAACTCAAGGATGATCCACATCCAATCGCTTGACGATGGAGTCCAAAAGGGCGGTATGGACGCGTCCCGAAAGAAAATCGGAATCGTCCATGATGAGTTGGAGAAGAGGAATGGTGGTGGGGATGCCCTCGACGACGAATTCATCCAATGCGCGGCGCATTTTAGCGATGGCCTCGCAACGGTCCGCGCCATAAGCGATCAACTTGGCCAGCAGTGAATCATAGAACGGGGGGACGACATATTCGCTGTAGGCGTGCGAATCGACGCGGATTCCGGGACCGCCGGGAACATGAAAACCTGTAATTTTGCCGGGGCAGGGAAGAAACTGGTGGGCGGGATCTTCGGCGTTGATGCGGCATTCGATGGCGTGGCCTTTCACCTGAATATCCTCTTGCCGATAAGAGAGGGGAATACCGGCGGAGATGCGGATCTGCTCTTTGATCACGTCCACGCCGGTGACCATCTCCGTAACCGGATGTTCGACCTGCACCCGCGTGTTCATTTCCATAAAATAATAATGTTTATCTTTGTCGAGAAGGAATTCGACCGTGCCGGCGCTGTGATAACCGACCGCTTTGGCGCATCGGATGGCGGCCTCGCCCATCAGGCTTCGAATTTCTTCGGTGACGGCGGGGGAGGGAGATTCTTCGAGAACTTTTTGATGGCGGCGCTGGAGGGAGCAGTCGCGTTCGCCTAAATGAACGACGTTTCCTTGTTGATCGGCCAGGATTTGAATCTCGACGTGTCGAGGTTCTACAATCATTTTTTCCAGATAAAGCCGCCGGTCGCCGAAGGCCTTTTCGGCCTCGGACTGGGCGGTGATAAAAGCCTGCACGAGGCTGACATCGGTATGCGCCACTCTCATTCCGCGGCCGCCGCCGCCGGAGGCGGCTTTGATCATGACCGGATAACCGATGCCGCGAGCCAGGGAGACGGCGTCGTCGGGCGTTTCCACAATGCCTTTTGATCCGGGAATTGTAGGGACGCCTTCGGCGGCCATGGTGGCGCGGGCGCGCGATTTGTCGCCCATCATGTTGATCGCCTTGGGATCCGGGCCGATGAACACGATTTTGCAGGACTGGCAGATCTCCGCGAAGCCGGGATTCTCGGCGAGAAAGCCGTATCCGGGATGAATCGCTTCCGAATCGGTGACTTCCGCGGCGGAGATGATGCGGGCGACGTTGAGATAGGAATCGGCGGGAGCGGACGAGCCGATGCAAACAGCCTCGTCGGCGAAGCGTACATGCAGGGCGTCCCGATCGGCCTCGGAGTAGACCGCCACTGTGGAAATGCCAAGTTCTTTACAGGCTCGAATGACCCGGAGGGCGATTTCGCCGCGGTTGGCGATAAGAATTTTTTTGAACATCCTGACTCTCTTTAAAAGCAGTCGTTAGTGAGTAGTGCATAGTAGGCAGTTATTCGTTTTTACTACCCACTATCCACTACCCACTGTCCACTTTCTTTTAATTATTTTTTAATTTTGAAGAGTGGTTGGCCGAATTCAACCGGCTGGCCGTTTTCGACCATCACTTCCTGCACCGTACCCGCCAAACCGGCTTTGATTTCATTCATGACCTTCATGGCTTCCAGGATGCAGACGACGGTATTGGATTGTACGACGTCGCCTGTTTCGACAAACGGCGGCGCATCCGGCGCGGGCGCTCGATAAAACGTCCCCACCATGGGGGATTTGATCAATTCGACCGACTCATCCACTTCCACCGCAGGAGAGGAGGGAGATTCGGGTGCGGCCGCAGGCGCTCCCGCCATTTGAGGTGGAAGCGTTCCCGTGATCATTTGAGGATAAAAAGCTGTTGGCGAGGGGGTGGATTGGGATTGTTTTTTTACGACAAGTCGAATGCCTTCCTTCGATTCCACTTCCAACTCGCCGATTTCGGCTTCTTCCACCAATCGTACGACGCGCTCGATAAATTCAAAATCCATGCTTTTTCTTTCGCTTAGATGTTGTTGTAGGGCAAACGACCGGGATTCAAGGTGCAGAGTTTTGATGTGAGAACCTGATAGAGAATAAAATTATGTTTGCCGCATTGTCTCTGCATTATTCTGAACAGGCATTTTTTCATTAATTTCAAAATTATTCAATGGTTAGGCATCAAGATGCCGGAAGTTTTTCCCGGGAGAAAACAACGTATCTTGATTCAAGACGCCCTCATTGTACCCGATATCGTCATGAAATTCGAGCAGAGGGAGAGAGGCGTCAGTCGCCGACATAAACTCGGATTTCTTCCCGAATTGACGATTCTCGAACATTCTCCTGACCAAAAATTAAATTCAATCGATAGAGGCCGCTTTGGTCGGGCGCGAGAATGTTCAAATTCAAAGTCGTTTGTTCTCCCGGGTAGACGGGATCTTTCACATAGGCGTCGTGCCAGCCGGTTCCGGGGATCTGCTGACCTTCGTAGAACCATCGGTAGGTTAAACGATGAGCCTGGTTCGGCTGGGCGTCCGGAGATTTCCATTCATCCCATCCGTCGTTGCGAAGGGTGATGTCGGAGGGGTAGTATCCTCTCGCCTTCATCTGTCTGGGGATGGATGATGTGGAGAGAAAGGCGGGCAGAAGATAGTTCACCGCGGGATCGTTGTCTGCCAGATGTTGGCGCAGGAGGTAGAAAAATGTGAAAGGATCCACCGCCTGGTAATTCAAATCCGAATGCTCCTGAAGAAGCCGTTGGTAGAGCATGAACAACGTAGTCGGATTAGCCAGATTGAATCGATAGAGGTGAAACGCCGGCCTCCCCTTCCGGCTGTTTTTGACGATGCGTTGAATGGCTGCATCCAGGGGGGGCATTTTTTCAATGAAGTTGCCTTGTTCTTGGATAAAAGGGAGGAATCCTTCTACAAGCGGCGTTTCGAACGGTTTGATCGAGCCGACGCCATGCGGCGAGAATGGAAGAAAGGCGCTTTGCAGCGTTTCGGGAAAATAAGTCGTGCGCGCTTCGCGCGACAAATCGGCGGCCAGCGAAGCGTGCAGATCGAATTTTTCATAGAGTTGGAGAGACAACTTTTGCCAAAACGCGATGCGGTCGCCCAATCCCTGCGCGCGATCGGCGGGCAGCAGGCGATTGACATGGCATAGCCCCGCGCCCGGCGCGCCCGAGATGAAATAATCGTTTCGCGTGCGGGTTTCGTACAGATAGTCGAAAATATGCGGCGTTCGTTCGCTGAGGATGGGAGAAATCGCCCAGGCGATCGGCATTTCGCCGCGCAGCGAATCGTGCCAGAGCGTCGGGATGGTTTGATACAACAAGGCGGAGGATCGAAAGTCGCCGATGGCGAAGAGCAGATAGTTTTTGTTTTCCAGAGGGCGGGCCGGCGGAACCGGATTTTGATTGTAGCGCTCCTTCAAGGGGGCGTGTTGAAAAACCGAGGCGTTGGCCATGGAGGCGATGGGGGAGCTGTCGGCGTCGATGACGCCGCCGTATTTTGAAATGTGACTGATGAATTCCTCCGCCGTGGCGGCGGGAGAGTGAAGGCCGCTTCGCCCCCCTCCGTAGATGTATTGATTGCTGTATTTGATCCACCAGGGGACGAATCCGCCGATGCGCAGGATGCGATCGCTTCCGGGGGCCTTTTCCAGCGCCGTCTGTAAAATCGTGAAGAGCATGAACTGATCGATTCCTTTATGGAACGGGTTGGGGGAGGAATCGGTTGCGGTTTCATCGAACCAGGGATCCAGATCGAGAAAGAAGGATTTTTGGCTTACATAGAAATCGTGATTGACGATCATGCATTGCTGCAGGTCGGGATATTGAAAGCCCTCCTCGCGCGGCTCCCAATCGTAGGGATCGAGAAAGTAAGCCAGATGGGACGGCGAGCAGGCGCCCGCGTCGAGATATTTCAGTTTCGCCCACATGTAGGCGTCGGTTTTCGCGGTTTTCGTAGTCGGCGCGCCTTCGTTGGTGTCGGGGATGTATCCGGCGCCCGAAAATTTGCCGCTCAATTGCACTTGGGCGTTGAGTTGGGGGCCGCCGGCGACGATCTGGTTATATAGGGAGCCGGGCGACTTGTCGTAGCGTAGGGGCAGCAGGTTCTCGATGCCGGCGATTGTTAACGCTACGTTGCCGGTGGCGGGCAAACCGGGATCCCATAGCACGATCGAGGCGAATTGGGTTCTGAATTGTTCCAACAATTCCTCAAGGGTTTCGATCTCTTCCAATCGGTATTCGGATAAAAATCCGTTGGATCCGCGCAATTGGCGCAGCCAGAATTCGTCGACATTCATCTGAAAGGAGGACAGGCGTTCGTGGACGTAAAGAATGTATAATTGCGGCTCTTGCCGATTGACCAATCCTTGAAGAGCGCTGACCAGGTTGATGACGTCGTATTGCCAGGTTTTGTTTTCGGGATGACGAAGGAGGCATCTGTTTAAATCGAATAAATAGAGAGTCTTAGACGACGAATAGGCGGCTTGTTCCGCATTGGGGGCGGGCGCCGGCGTGGGTGTGGGGGTGATTGGAGCGGTTTGGACGTCAACTGCCGCCGGCATGAGAGAGGGCGGTTCTCCCACGCGGATCGGAGGATTGAGTTGGGCGAAAGGCGCGCCGACTCCAAAATAATATGCGGCGGCGATGACCGTAACAAATCGCATGAATCTAAACATATTTGATTGTTACCTTTCCGATTCTCCCTGTCGGACGCCGGCTTGTTCGGCGAGGCCGGCGTGCATTCGCTCGACTCGCCGGTTGGTTTGGGTCATTTCGTTTGTGAGAATTTCCCAGGGTTCGTCTTGGATGTTTACAAGTCCGTAATTGCTGTTTTCGCCGTCAAATCGCCCTTCCGCCGGTTCGTCGGCGTATTCGAACCAATGATATCCAATGATATACGGTTGATCCATGAGATCGGAGACGTAGCGGGTGAAGCCCTCGGCGCGCTCCTGCTGTGTTTGAACCGGTTTGGCGGCGCCTTTGGTGTTGGGCA
>JAFGTC010000180.1 GCA_016934335.1 Candidatus Omnitrophota bacterium
GCGGGCGTTCGGGAAACGTTGAGGAGGCTTTGGGTGATATCCTTGCAGCGCCGGGTTTGGTCGTAGATGGTTTGGAGAGAATCCTCCATCTCTTTTTGGTTGGGGCAGTCGCAGAGGCGCGCATTTTCACGGATCATATCGCGCGCTTCCTGAGCGAGAATGCTGATCGTGCCGAGGGGGGTGTTGATTTCGTGGGCCATGCCGGCGGCTAGCTGCCCGATGGCGGCCAGGCGCTGGGCCTGGGCCCATTGTTCGTTTTTGCGCTTCTGCTCGGTGACGTCCAAGATGATTTCGATGATCTGGATGTGTTCGCCGCGCGCGTCGCTGATAGGATGCACCACAATTTCAAAATCTCGAATCCCGTTCGAAAGTGTAGGCAGCTGCATATCGAAATATTGCGCCGTCTCGACCGCCTCGTCCGCTAAGCGGGGAGGAGCATATTGCTGGGCGAAGCGGCTGATGCGGTAGCAGGCTTTGGATTCGTTCATCCCTTCCGCGCCGAACCAGGTTTGAAGCCGATCGTTGGCCCATTCGACGCCGTTCGAGCGTCCGACGACCAGCATGCCCGCCTCCACGTGATGAAGGATGTTGTCGAGTTTGTTGAGTTCCAGTTCGGTTTGTCTTCGGGCGGCGCAAACCTCGCGCTCCCGTTTGCGCAGGTCGCCCATAATGACGGAGACGAAGTATGCGGTCAAAATGGCGGTGGTGATGAAACTGAAGGGTGCGCCGACTACATGGAATGGGAGTTCGCCCATTTTCAAGAGCCCTTCGTTGCTTAAATGAAGGTCGACCGGATTGACTTGGGAGGCGAAATATTGAAGGCTGAAGCCGATCGCGACGAGAACCGTGATCCAAATGCTTTGCCGGTGATCGAGGACGATCCAGGCGAGAATGACGGCGAAGAAGTAGAAAGTGAAAAAGGGATTGAGAAAGCCGCCGGTGATCAGCAATGTGATTGTAAGCACCAAGACGTCCAAGAGAATCTGCTGGAAGGCGATCGAGGAGAGAAGGGCGCTCTGGTCGATTTTCTGCGAGTAAAAGCGGTTGTAGACGAAGGTGAAGCCCGCCAAAAGAGCGAGCAGATGCAGCGGGATGTGAATGCCGAAAACATAGCGGCCGGCCAGCGATGCGAGAATCATGCCAACCGCCGCAAAACGGCGGATGCTGGACAGCCAGATCAAGCGCTGCCGCAGGACGTCGCTTTCTTCACCGTTGGGATGGGAATGGATTTCACGCACTGCCCGTCGATCTCCAGAACACTGCTTCGCTTCTTCTTATTGTACCACAAGATGGCGGGAAAGCCTTCGTTCGCGGCGGGGAATCTTCAATGCTCGGCGGGCGGTTCGACGTTCATAAGGTTATAGACCGCGGCGCGAAGGGCTTCCATTTCGAGGTTGTGAGAGCGGAGCAGGGGGCCGATGCGCTCGCCGACCGGCGCGTCTGCGGGAAGATCCAGTGTTTGAAGGATGATTTGAACGGGAACGCCGCTGGCCGCTTCGATGTCGGCCAGGGTCATATACCCCTTGAATTGAGGAATTTCGCCCGCCCGCCTGTTGATAGGCTGCTCGGCGCGGCCTCCTCCCCGGCGTCCTAAACCGGCAAAGTTTTCTTCTTCCACGATCCCTTGCTGGACGGGGATGAGGAACGGGGAGGCGATGAACAACAGGGAGGAGACGAGGATGCATCCCATAACGACGGCGGATTTGGCCGAAAGAAACCGGGAGAAGACGGCGCGAATCCAAGCCCAATGCAGGATGACGTGAAGCAGCATGACTGAGATGAAGCCTACTGAGAAGTAAAAGTGGAGATCGCCCCAATCATGGCGCGTCCAACCCAGCATGGAAAGGCCATGGCCGCCGCGCGAGCCGGGGAGGAGAACAAATTCCATCAATAATCCGGTCGCAATCAGCAGAATCAACAAATAGAAGGCAATGAGATTCAGGATGAAATTGAATTGTACTTTTTTCATTCGATGTAATATCTCCTTTTGTTATGGATGCAGTTGTCGCTTATAACGAGGGATCGGGGTGAATTATTGAGTCGACTTCTATTATTTTACATTGTAAACGTCTTTTACGGGAGTTTGCGATAAGCAGCGCGGAAAATGCGCTGGTTGGGATCGTCCGGCCGATCTAGATCTTCAAATTGGATTTCCGTCAATCCAAACGATGTCAAGCCGCCGATCTCCCGGTGCGATAGAGGCCAGGGAATTTTATCGAGAGGCTCGCCGTCGCCGCGACCTTTGGCGATGATGAGCAGCGTTCCCGAAGGGGCGGTCATTCGGGCGAGATTTTCTAGGGCGGTTCGGCGCATGGCTTCGGGGAAATTCTGCAGGGTATAGGCTTCCATCACCAGGTCGAATGCGTTGCGCCAGGACTGGGGGGGATGAAACAAATCGGCGGCGCAGTAATGGACGGAGGCGTCGGGGAAGCGGTTTTTACACCATTGAACGGCCGTGGGGGCGATGTCGAAGGCTGTCGTATCGAAGCCGAATTGAGCGGTGATTTCGGCGTCGTCTCCGAATCCGCATCCTACGATAACGGCTTTTTTCTTGTTTCCTGACGGTTTTTCGCGGTGGAGCCATTCTTCGTAGACGGGAGTCGGGCGAAGAGCGCCCCAGTGGATCAAGTTGGGATCGCCGCCGGCCTTTTGATACAATTCTTCGAACCAGCCGGTGTAATCCTGGCGGGGCAGATATTTCATGGCGATGGAGCGGGTGAATTCTTTTGCATCCATGGAATCATCCATTTCAATTCAAATTTTCTATACGGGAGGGGTGCTAGGCCACTTCCCCTTTGGTCACCTTCATGAATACCTCTTCGAGGTCGGCGGGCAGTTCCCGGAAATAGAGCACTTCGATGCCTTCGTCGATGAGTTTCTTGTGGAGTTTGGGAATTTCGCGGATATCGCCTTGATATTCGACGCGCGTAATCTGACCCATCACCTCTACATTTTGAACGCCGGGGAATTTCCAGGCGATTTTTTCGAGCCTTTCGTCGGGATGGAGCAGTTCGATTTCGAGAAGTATATTTTCGCGCACCTGGCTCATGATGGTGCGAATGTCGCCGGCGGCCAGCAGCGCGCCCCGTTCGATGATGCCGATCTTATTGCAGCAATCGGCCAATTCAGCGAGGATGTGGGAGGAGATGAAAATGGTTTTGCCCATGCGCTGAAGCTCTTTGAGAAGTTCTTTGATGTAGTGGCGGGCGCGAGGATCGAGGCCTGAGGCGGGTTCGTCGAGAATAAGCACTTCGGGATCGTGCACGAGGGTTTTGGCGAGGCAGAGGCGCTGCTTCATGCCCCGTGAGAGGCCTTCGACGAAATCGTCTCTTTTGTTGTCGAGATCGAGCAAGTTGATGACGTCGCGAATGATATGCTTGCGCTTTTCTTTTTTGATGTTGTAGGCGGCGGCGAAAAAGTCGAGATACTCCCACACGCGCATGCCTTCGTAGACGCCGAAGGAATCGGGCATGTAGCCCATGGAGCGCCGGACGGACATGGGATCTTTGGTGACGCTGTGGTTGTTGATCCAGGCTTCGCCGGCGGTGGGCTTCAGGAGGGTGGCGAGAAAGCGGATAGTGGTGGTTTTTCCCGCGCCGTTAGGGCCGATGAATCCGAAGATGTCGCCTTGTTCTACGTGCAGATTGAAGTTTTGGACAGCCAGTTTTTCGCCGTATTTCTTGGTGAAGTTTTCGATGCGAATCATTAGGCGCTCCTCATATTTTTTTTCGATCCAAACAGGATTGCCAAATGGCGAACTGCTTTTTAATTGGTGACCGATGCGTCTTCGGCGACCGCGTCGACGAAATAGCCGAGGAATTTTCCTCCCGCTTCGGTTCCAAAATTGACTAACAGATGAATTTGAATGGCTTCCATGCTGATGCGTAGATTCCGGCCGGGGGGCGACTGGATGCGGGCGGAGATGATGCCCGTGACTTTATCGACGTAGCGGCCCGGATTGAGGATCTCTCCGTCTTCGTTTTGGATTTTAGAGAGAGGATGATATGTGCGTTCGTACAGGTCTTCCAAGGAGAGTTCGAATTCGGGTTTGGCGGGCCTTCCTGTGTCGGGATTATAGGCGGCCGCCGGAGCGTTCGGCTGAGTCGAAGGGAAGAAGCCGAGCTTCTGATAATTGACTTCGAGGCGGAACGAATCGATTTTACTGCCGACGAGAGAGACGTCGCTTACAATATCCCAGTAGTTGGCGGCGTCGGGGGGGACTTGAAAATTGGTGATGCGGTTCGCGTCGTCCTGGATCCGCATGCCGGCCATTCCGTACCCTCCAAAACCCCGGTTCGGCGGGATGGAGACGATCATGGGCTGGCTTTGGGCGCCGGGGCGAGTGCTGATGTTGGCGTAATTCCAGGCGTTGTTTTGCAGGAGAAGCCGGCCTTGCAGTTTTTCCTTGAGGGGGAAGATTTGGCAAAGGAGGGTTTGGCCTTCTTTGGGGATGATGGGTTGATCGTTCATGGCGAAAGTGAGCTGAGACCGGTCGACCTGGGCGGCGAGCACCGCCATGCCCATGGCGGGATATTCGGAGAAAAATTGGCTTGAATAGGCTTCTTTTAATTCGTTGCGGATAAAATCGGGCATTTCTTCTTTTTCATCGATCCGCCGGTAATTGTTCATAGCGCTTTGAGGGTGGAAAGCCGGGGTGGTGTTCAGGTCTTGATCGATTTTGCAGGATTCGCCGTCTTGGAGGTCGGGGATGTTGAATTGGTATTTTTTCAGGTATATGGTCGGGGCGTGCAAGGCGGCGCCGGTATGGTTCGCGATTGAGCCTGTGATTCGGCTGCTTTTCCATTGCAGGTCGATGTCGACGCCGCCGCCGATTTTGACTTCGTGCTGGGTTTTGAGCGACCGCTGCGACCAGTGATAGATTATGAAGTCGTCGACTTGGGCGCCTTGGTTCGTAAATTGGATGTTGAGGCTTTCTTCAGACAACGATTCGGTTCTGCGGGGGGTAGAGGTCTGCAAAAGTTGGGGGAAGGCGACGGGATTTTGAAACGAAATGGAATACCAGTTGCGTACGGGGGAATAGATGGAATTGTAGGTAGTTGCCTGGGCGGCGCTGGCGGAGGGACGCGCCTCGACTATGGAAATCTGGTTGACGGCGACCTGCCCCTGCTGGCGCAGCGCTCCGATGTAGTAGGCGCCGTAGGCAAAGATGACGGCCCAGATGGGGACGGTGAACCAGGCCCATTCCAAGCGGCCCAACATGCGGAAGACGATGTAGTTGATGGGGACGACGAGAAGAATGTAGCAGCCGAGATAAAGGGCGATAAACCACGTGCCGGGCAGCTCCGCTTGAATAATGACGCGTAAAAAACGAGCGATGACGTCGTCTATGTAACTCACGACCTTGGCGTTGAAAGGAAGATAACTTTTCGTGAGAAAATCTTTGAAGATGATTTGTTGAATGGGATCGGAAAAGAGAGGTTTGTTGAGAGAGGAGGCGACGAACACAATGCGACCCGCACCCCATTTTCTTTCGATGAGGAACGGATCGTCGCCTGCTTTCAGCCAGACGTGGATATTGGGATCGTCGAGCAGTTCGCCGGCGGCGATGACGACGGATGAGTTCAGGACGGGACGAACGACTTCGCTCGGATTGTCCAAAGCGGTTCCCGCATTGAGGACGCGGGAGCCGTTGAGCGTCATCGGCGTGTAGAGGCGGAAGGGCGAGTTGTTTAATTCCTGCCAATAATCGCCGGCGGCCAAGATGAGAGTTCCGCCCATTTGAATCCACGATTCCAGCGCCGCGTCCTGTTCGGGGGACAAGGCGGAGTTCGGCCCTCCGTCCCACATCAGAACATCCAGACTTTGATAGGCGATGGAGTAGCGTGGGAGAAAAGCCGGGGCGGTATACAAAACGCGCCGGTACAAGTCAATTTCTTCATCCTCCGGCCGGTGAGCGTAATGATCGTGCGATCCGCGCTCGGCGCTGATCACGGCGATAAAGCGATCGGTTTCCGCATAAGAGGAGGGAACCGCCACCAATTCGATCTGTGTTTCTTTGCTTCGTTCTTTGATGTAAAATTCTAATTCGTCGAGCATTGGCGGAAAGAAAACAGCGAGGTCGTAGGATTTCTTGGCTTTTGGGGGGAGGTTAACGGGAACGGAGTATTCGACGCTGCCTCCTTTCATGCGTACGACGAGGCTTCCTTTGAAGGCTTCTTGGCGGTTTTCCAGTTCGACGGTCATGGGGATCCATGATTCACTGCGCCGGTAAGGACGCTCCGGATCGACGCCGACATAGACGGAGGCCGTAATGGGATCCGTAAGGAGATCGAATTGGGAAGAGGGGGCGCCGGACTGATTGAGATCTCCGGAGTCGGATTGAGCGCAGACGGTTGGGGCGGCGGATGCGGCCCAAATCGTGAAAAGAAGCAGAAACCAGGTTTTGGAATAAAAGGGAAAGGAGTTCATTTTCTTTGAATTGGCGATTTCCGTTTTGTCCCATCGCCTTACCGGTTGAGTAAAATAGAATTCGGACAATGGATTATCTCCCAAAAGAAAATCTTTCGCGAAAAAAGAGATGTCAATTTTACAAAAGTACACTATATCTTCTATTAAGAAAAGGATAGACGCAACAGCAGGATTTGTCAGATGGATTTTTTCCTCAATATGATCAAAAATTGGGCCGCGCGATTCACGCGAATCGCGGCCTCGCCTCTTCTTTGGAAGGATATCCGGATATTTTTGCGCGGTTGGAAATCCTTTGGCGTCTTATTGTTCTTTCTTCTGATATTATTTGTGCTGGTCGCGTTGAACTGGGCGCATGTCGTCGATTCGTGGAATCCATCCGCCAAAAACAATAGTCACTTGATGCGCGATCTTTTCTTTGATCTGGCGCAGGGGCATTTAATTTTTTTCCTTTTTTTCACCCCATTTTTAGCGGCGACCACTTTTTTCGGCGAGCGGGAGCAGAATACTCTCGAACTGCTGCTTTCCTCGCCGGTATCCAGCATGCATCTTGTTCTTGCAAAGCTGCTGGCGCCGATAGGATTTTTGACGCTGCTGCTGATCGCCGGGCTGCCGGTGCTCTCTTTTTGTCTGGTGGCGGGCGGATTATCCGTACAGGACGTACTGGGCGTTTATGGGCTTCTTTTCAGCACCGTTCTGGTTTATGGATGTTTGGGGATGTTTTGTTCGACATTCGGCTCTCGAATTTATCAAACCATGTTGATCACTGCATTTATGACTTTGCTGTTTGCGATTGTTATTCCGTTTCACGGGGCCGTCTGGTCGTTGGTCGATCCACGTTTCATGTCGTATTTGAACCACATGATCGAACCCAATCTTTCCATTCAGCGCATCAACATATTTCAGCGCATCGTCTCGCCGCAGACATTTACGTTATGGGGGTCGATCAACCATGGCATGGAATGCGTTAATCCCCTCTATCAATTATACTTATTGATTTATCCGCCTACTTTTCCCGTTTTCAGGGATGTGATGATTTATATCGGATATTCCGGTTTGTTGTGTTTCTTTCTGATTGGGGGGGCGAATTATCGGGTGAAGCGCATCGCCAAGCAGACGGTTCGCCCCCCGGCCGGGCGGGGGAATTCTGTTTTGTCAGAGAAAAAGAAGGGAACGATTTGGCTTCGGGATTTGACGAGCGATGACGCTTTGGCGTCCTCTTCCCAATGGGAAAGCCCGGGGAATCTCTTAGAGAAGCGGATTCAGTGGTTTGCTCGATCCAGCGGCTTGATTCGGATCGGTTACGCCTCCATTATCGGTTCGCTGTGCATTCTGCCGATTGCATCGCAGGATACGTCGGTTTTGTTTTTCATGTTTCCCTTGTTTTTATCGTTGTTGATTACTTTGCCGATCACGGCGACGCGCATCAGCATTGAGCGGGAGCAAAGAACTTTGGATCTGCTGCGGACGACGCTGCTGCCCATGTGGGATTATACGCGATCGAAATTTCATACCTGCCTGCGATACAGTTTGATATTTGCGTTGGCGCTCTATCTGCCGGGCATGGCGGCGCGGCTGAGTTTCGGGTGGTTGGGAGGACACCGAATGAGTTTGAATTACAAAATGATCGATACTCTTCTGGTGTTGTTTTATCCTCTCTTTTTGTTCTGCTGCATACGGTTTTATACGGCCATGGCGTTATTCGTTTCGGCGGCGGTTCGAAGAACGGGGAGGGCGCTGGTGGTAATCGGGCTGGTCGTTTCGTGTACGATGCTGATCCCGCTGCTATTCACTTCGTATTTTTCGTTTATTCCCATCGACGCCAATAATCCCTGGAGCGAGAAGCCGGGAATTCTTCTTGAAGCGAAGCCGTTGTGGGCGGTATTTTGGCAGGATGTTTCGCGGTTGTCGAAATGGATTCTAGTCAAAGGGAGTTTCTTTTTTTCGCCGATTATCGGGATTTTGTCGCTGCTGCCCAAAAGTCAAGCGAAGATTTGGATTGGAAACCATGAGTCGATCGGATTCCCGTTCAATCCAGTCGGCAAGGGGCAGATTCCCTGGGAGGCTTATTTGTTTGTCGTTCTTCAATGCGCTCTATTTTGGGGATTGGCGAAAGTTCTCATTCAGTGGACGGAGCGAACGACGGAGCATTTGGAGTGACGCCGGATAGAATAGAAAAATCGCCGGCCGCTGGGTATAATAGGAGGATTGAAATCCCATTCGTCGCTGTAACTCCATGGATTTGAGAAACAAAGCGTTCATTTATCTGTTTGCGGGATTTCCGCTGTTGATGCGGGAAATTCGCGTGCTTTTGCGCAGTTACAGGGCGTTTTTGTACCTGTTATTATTTCTGGGGGCGCTGCTCGTCGTTGTCCAGTTAAACTGGTCGGCGTTCATGGAGTATTGGCGTCCCGAGTTGGATATAGCCCGGGGGGCGCGCACTTTTTTCTATTCTCTGGCCAGCGGGCATTTGTTTCTTATCTTGTTGATAACGCCTTTTCTTTTGGCGCCGTCGATCGTGGAGGAGCGGGAGAAGAAAACGATCGATCTGCTGGTTTCGTCTCCCATTTCGATCGTTCATCTGATCCTGGCGAAATTAATCTCGCCGCTGCTCTATATTTTTCTTTTATTGACCGCGGCAATCCCCGTGCTTGCGCTGTGTCTGCTGGGCGGCGGTTTAGGCCTGTCGGATATCGGCTACACCTATGTGATTTTTTTGACGACCGCTGTGGTGTACAGTTGCCTGGGTTTGTTGTGCTCGACTTTGCGCCCCCGCGTTTATGAGGTTTATTTGGTCGCGGCGGGCCTGGCGATCGTGCTGAGCCTGATCATCCCCTATCATGGAAGCCTCTGGAACTACATTTCCGAAGTGAGTTGGAAGCAGGACAGAATGATCAATCACGGTTTCCAGATGCTGAGTCCTTTTTATGTGCTGCGAAGGGTAATTTTTACGTCGTCGCCGATGGCGCGGGGCCATATGCTGCTCATTTATATGACGTGGTCGGCGGCCGCCGGCGCGATTATGCTGACGGCGACGTATTTTATGGTTCGCTTCATCGCTTCCGGGGCTGCGACGCGCGCCGCCGCGTACGATGGAGAGGAAGAGGATTTTCAGAATATCCGCGATCGGGATTATGCCATCACGTTTGATACGACATCCCAGGACGGCAATCCCGGGCTGGTTTTAGAGAGACGGGTGCAATGGTTTGCGCGCCTGCCGATTTTGCTGCGGTTATTTTATTGTTCGCTGATGCTGTCGATTTTGACGCTGCCGCTGGCATCGTATCAGGGATCCTGGCTTTTTTTATCTCTGCCTTTTGCCTCGGCCGCCTTATTTACGCTGCCGCTTGCCGCCACCAGCATCAGTTCGGATTATGAGCGGGAGACGCTGGCCATGCTGCGCACTACTTTTTTAAGTTCTCGGCAGATCATCCAAGCCAAGTTCATCACGAGTCTTCAATACAGTTTTCTGATCGCGCTGGCGTTATATTTGCCCGGAATGACGGTCCAGTTGTTATGTGGATTTTTAGGATTCGAGGTCGATTTAGCCACCAATCCGGCGGATTCCTTCGCCATGATCATCTACCCCGTCATCTTGTTTTTCTCGCTGGTCATGTATACGGCATTGGGATTGTTCTGTTCGGCGTATTTCCGCCGTTCCAACCGAGCGTTGATCATTGCGGGGCTGATCATTCTCGGGACGTTGAGCGCACCATTTTTGCTGCCCCCCATCGAGTTTTTCGCCTTGTCCGCCTCTTCGTATTTTCTCATTTTTGGGTTAATGTTTTTAAGCCCATTGGTTGGGATCAGTCTTTTGTTTCCGCCGGGGAGCATCAAATATTTGGAGCGTTCCTTGTTCGAGATCCATTCGCTGTCGGATATTCCATACAGTTTCACATTGGGACAGTGCGTGTTTTTTTGTGTGATCACCTATTATTTATTGAAGAAGGCGGTGTATGCGCTGGAAAACCGCGATTAAGGGCGGCGGGAGATCGTCGAGTGATTATCCAGGTATTTTTTGATGCAAGTCTCAAAAGAATCTGTGATTTGGGCAATCGATTCAATAAACACCTTGTCACTTTTTGCTCTCAATGATATTGTGATGGTAAGATAGTATAATTATGCAATTCCATTATCGAATACAGCGGTTTTTAATACGAACTCTGACAAGAGGTTACTTTCGACTACAGATAGAAGGCTTAGAAAATATCCCCTCTTCCGGTCCACTGTTGTTAGCGGCGAATCATTGCAGTCTGCTCGATCCGCCTCTTATCGGTCTGGTGACTCCGAGGCAAATTACCTATTTGGCGAAAGAGGAACTTTTTTCCATCCCGTTTTTAGGCTGGTGGCTGCGGTGGATTGGTTCGCAGTCGGTGGCGCGGGGAAAGGGAGATGTACGGATATTACGAGTCGCGCTTCGTTTGTTGAAAGAAGATAAAACGCTCTTGATTTTTCCTGAAGGAACCCGAAGCGCGGATGGAAAAGTTAAATCGTTAGAGAATGGACTGGCTTGGCTGGCCTTGAAATCGGGCGTTGCGGTGGTGCCGATTTATTCGCCGGATACGTTTCGATTGATGCCCAAAAACGCTCGATTTCCGCGGCCGGGAAGAATCCGGTTTTTTGCGGGGAAGCCCATACAGCCGGATTTGAATAAAGACGCCGATTTTCATGAGCAGGTTCAGGAATTGACGAACGAGATTGAAACGGCGATCAAGTCAATGGAATCGTTATGGAGAGCGTCTTCGACAGATCGGAAAGAAGTGAAATGATTAATTTTCTGTTTCCGGCTGCTGAGGCTTAACTCATTACGAAATTCTTGTAGAATTCACACTGGTTTGGTATTTTTGGGTACGAACGAAAAAATGTCAAACGCAGAGATGAATCCTACTCATATTACAAGATTTGGAGCGAGCTAGATGATAGGTCAGGAACGAGAGCTGGCGGTTTCACAGACCGCGGAAGAGCCTGCTGTTTCGGAAGGGCAGGTGCAGTTAACCGACGACAATGCTTCCGATGATTTTTTGCAAGATGAAGATTTTGACATGGGCGCCCTGATAGATCAGACAATGTCTGCCATTGAATCCGGGCAAGTCATCACAGGCATAGTTTTGAAGGTCTCCTCGGATGATGTGGTAGTAGACATCGGATCGAAGTCCGAGGGCGTCATTCCCTTGAACGAGTTCATGGACGATAACAAGGAACTCAACGTTTATGTGGGGATGGAAGTGGAAGTCATGGTTGTCAAGCGAGAGGGCCGTGACGGGCTGCCGATCTTGTCTCGGAAGCGAGCCAAGGAGCGCTTGGCGAAGCGCATGCTGCGCAAAGCCTTCAAGGACGGTACGCCGGTTCGCTGCAAAGTGAATGAAATTCTGCGCGGCGGATTTCAAGTGGACGTGGACGGCGTTCGCGGGTTCATACCCTTCTCACAGATGGGGCCCGGCGCCCGGTCGGCGGAAGAGCAGAAGGCGTTGATCGACCAGGTCATCGAGGTGAAGATCCTCGAAATGCGCAGCAAGCGGGATTTGATCCTTTCGCAGCGCAAATGGCTGGACGAGAAGCGCGAACGCCTTCGCAAGGATACGCTGGAAAATTTGAAGGACGGGTATTGGGTCAAAGGCGTCGTCAAGAATCTGACCGATTTCGGCGCGTTTGTCGACCTGGGTGGATTGGACGGTCTGCTGCACGTCAAGGATATGTCGTGGGGGCATGTGGCTCATCCGCGAGAGATGGTGAAGGTCGGCGATGAGCTGGAAGTCATGGTTCTCAGCATTGAAGGCGATCGCATCTCCCTGGGGATGAAGCAGAAGACGCCCGATCCGTGGCTGTCCGTGCAGGAGAAGTATCCCCCAAGTTCCATCGTGGGCGGGACGGTGACCAGTTTAACGAAATACGGCGCCTTCATCTGCCTGGAAGAAGGCGTGGAAGGCTTGATTCACATTTCGGAGATGTCGTGGACCAAGCGCGTGCATCACCCGTCGGAAATCTTGAAAGACGGGGAGGAAGTGCGCGTCAAAGTATTGAGCATCGATGAAGAGCGCCAGCGCATTTCCTTGAGCCTGCGACAAACGACGGTGGATCCGTGGACATTGGCGAAGACCAACTATCCTCCGGGAACCGTGATCGAAGGGGAAGTGACGGGCATGACCGATTTCGGCGCCTTTGTTCGGCTTCCGGAAGGCGTGGATGGAATGATTCACGTTTCCGACCTTTCGTGGGGCGAGAAGATTTCGCATCCCAAGCATGTGCTCAAAAAAGGCGAAACGATTCGCTGCAAAGTGCTGGAAATCGATCCCAGCCAGCAGCGCATTTCTCTGGGCTTGAAGCAATTGGAGCCGGATCCGTGGCTGAAGGCGAAAGAAAGCTATCCGGTCGGATCGTTGGTTGAAGTCAAAGTGACCCGCATGACGGAATTCGGGGCGTTTGTCGAGTTGGAAGAGGGCATTGAAGGATTGGCTCATATTTCCACGCTGACAACCGAAAAAGGGCAGCGCGCCGAGGATGTCGTCAAAGTGGGCGACGTGCTCACCATGAAAGTCATCAAGTTTGATCTGGGCAATCATAAGATCAGCTTGTCTCTTAAAGATTACATCCACGAGCAGGAGCGCCAGGAAGTCAAGAAATACATGTCCGATTCGACGGGCGGCAATGCGACCTTAGGCGAGTTGCTTGGCGAGCAGATGCGCGCTTTGATGGAGAAATCGCAAGAGGAAGTTACGGAAGCGGCGCCTGCGGCTGAAGCGGCTGCGGAAGAAGCGGTTGTTGAAGAGGCGCCGGCTGAAGAAGCCGTTGTGGAAGAGCTGGTTGCAGAAGCGCCTGTAGTGGAAGAAGCAGCAGTGGAAGAACCTGCAGTAGAAGAGGCGCCGGCTGTGGAAGAAACTGCAGTAGAAGAAGCGCCTGTGGTGGAAGAAGCCGTTGCGGAAGCGCCGGCTGAGGAGGAGGCTCCGGCTGCGGAAGAGGCTCCGGCTGCGGAAGAGGCTCCGGCTGAAGAAGCGGTTGCGGACGAGCCGACTGCGGAAGCGCCTGCAGTGGAAGAAACTGCAGTAGAAGAGCCGATTGTGGAAGAGCCGCCGGTGGAAGAAGCAGTTGCGGAAGAGGCGCCGGTTGTGGAAGAGCCTTCCGCTTCTGTGGAAGAGTCACCCGCGGAAGAAGAAAAGCCTGAGGAAGAAGCGGACGAAAGTTCGAAGCAATAACGAGACGTCGTAATTGGGATTTAATTTACTGAACGGCCTTGCCTTTGTGCGAGGCCGTTTTTATAATTGTAACAGGAGGGAGTTATGATGCTGCGTTTCAAGAAGCGATTATTGTGGATGGCGAGCGTTGTTCTGCTTTTGGCGGACGCCGGTTCCGGTCTGGGATGGGCGGAGGATCAGCAGAACGGCGATGAGAAGAAAGCGATCGATTTGGAGTGGATCTACAAGAAAGACGAGTTGGGGATCAAGGGGCTCGATCCCGATCTGCCCCGGTCGTTTCAGTGGTCGAAGGAAGGCCACATGTTGGCTTACCTGGTATCCTTCGCGACGGAAGCGCCGCACCTGGTCGTTTTTGATCCGGCGAAGAATGCCACGGCTTTTTGCATCACGCCCTATGCCTTGCATGATTCATTGATCAAATTGGCGTCTCAGCCGGAAGGGATCGTCGCGGCTTCCGCGACGCATGTCGCCTTCGTTCCGGAAGACGCTACGGCCGTTAAAAACATCGACAGTTATGAATGGAAAAAAGATGCGTTGTCCATACGGTTGAACATCGATCAGAAGAAATATCTATGGAGTCTGGATGACGCCGTCATCAAAGAGGAAGATGAGAAGCGGGATCTGCCGGAAGGTCCGAAAGACGATGTGACTTATTCGCCCAACGAGCGCTATGCGGCTTATACTCGAGGCAATAATCTGTTTGTCTACGATACGGAGCAGAGGAAAGAGATACAACTGACGCAAGACGGCGGCGCTTCGATCCTGAATGGAAAGATGACGTGGGTGTATTGGGAGGAATTGCATTACCGGCGAGGATACAAAGCCTTTTATTGGTCGCCCGGCAGCGATTCGCTGGCATATCTGCAGTTTGATGAAAGCGGCGTTTCGACCTATCCGGTCACGGATTTTTCCAAGCCCATTCCAGAAACCCGTAATATGTCCTACCCGAAAGTAGGCACCAAGAATCCAACGGTGCGTCTGGGCGTCGCGTCGCTTTCCACGCGCGACACGCGCTGGATCGATCTGGGCGAACCGTATGAATACATCGCCCGAGTGGAGTGGCGTCCGGACGGCAAGGCCTTGGCCGTGCAAACCTTGAATCGCGCCCAGAATCATTTGACTTTGCTGTATGCCGATCCCTACACCGGGCGGAGCCAAATCATCTTGGAGGAAACCGATGACGCTTGGGTGAATGCGCACGGAGGTCCGTATTATTTGGACGACGAGGGCGATGAATTCCTGTGGCTGTCCGAACGCAGCGGCTACCGGCATTTGTACCGGTATTCCAAGGACGGTGAAAATGTCAAGCAACTGACTCAAGGGGAGTGGGAAGTGAATCCCAGTCTCTGGGAAGTCTCTGTGCCCATCGATAAGAAAAACGGGTGGATCTTTTTCAATGCATTTAAAGATTCGCCGCTCGAAACGCATCTCTACTCGGTTTCATCCAAAGGGGGGCGCATTCAACGACTGACAAGCGAGCCCGGCAGCCATCATGCGACTTTTTCCGAGGATATGCAGTATGCGGTAAGGTATTTTTCAAGTCTGACCACGCCTAATCGCATCGATGTCATCGATCGCCGGGGAAAGGTGATTCGAACGTTGGGCGAGACCACCATCGAGGATTACGCTCCCTACCAGGCACAGATCCCTGAATTAGTGGAAATGGAAAGCTCCGAGGGGATAACCTACTATGGCCGCATCTTGAAGCCCTATGATTTTGAGCCGGGGAAAAAATATCCGACGATCGTTTATATGTACGCCGGGCCGGCCGGGCAGGTGGTTGGAAATCATTTTGTGAGCGACAGGGATTTGGCCATGGCCAACCGAGGCTTTGTACTTTTCTCGTTCGATACGCGCGGGACGACGGGGCGGGGCAGGGAATGGATCAACGCCATTCATCACAACGCCTGCGACATCCCGCTCCAAGATTTACAATTCGCCAAGGAGTATTTGCAGACTCTCCCCTATGTGGATGCAGAACATCTCGGCATCTGGGGGTGGAGCAACGGCGGCTACATGACCTGCTGCGCCATGCTGAAGATTCCCGGAACGTTCCAGGCCGGGGCGGCCGTGGCGCCGGTCAGCGATTATCACTTATACGATACCATTTATACGGAGCGGTACATGGGGCTTCCCGACGAGAATCCCGAGGGATACAAGGAGAGTTCGGCCGTCAATTTCGCCGACGGCTTGCAGGGGAAGCTGATGATCGCCCACGGCGTCAGCGACGATAACGTGCATATTCAGAATGTCTATCAATTGGTCAACGCTCTGATCGAAGCTGAAAAAGATTACGAGTTGTATGTTTATCCGGAGCGCGATCACGGCATCGGCGGCGACGATCGACGCTATCATCTATTTCAAACGATGTTTCAATTTTTTGAACGGAATTTGAAGACGCCATAAAATTTGTGATAACGGCAAAAAAGTAGATAAAGAAAAGTAGTTAAAACGAGAAGAGGATTGGAGGCGGCGCCATCCAATCCTCTTTTTTGATGCTCTGATCGCGGATTGAGTTATTGGACGGAGATGATTTCCGCCGTCTCCGATTGGCTTTCATCCCATTCAAAGCCGTCTTTGGAGACGTCTGTGATGACGAATTCAAACGTATCGCCGGATTTGGCGCGTTTTGTCGGCGATGTAAAAGTAATTTTGCCGCTTACCGTCGAGTCCGATTCTAATTTTATTACGCTTCCCTTATATTTCCATAAGCCCGATACGGAGGCGCCGTCTACTCCATTTCCGCCTTCGTCTAAGACGGATACAATGGCCTCGGCGCTGCTGTATCGTCTGAGAATGGTTTCAATAGACATATCGATTTCCGATAAGATAACATCAGGCGCCGGCGTCACTCGGATGGCGGCCGACGCTTCGTTGGTTTCTGAATAGCTGTCCGTCGCTTTGTAAGTGAACGAATCCGTTCCGATGAAACCGGGATTAGGCGTGTAGTTGAATGTTCCGTCCGGATTCAAGGCCAAGACGCCGTATGACGGCGGCGTCAGAACGATGACTTTGTTCAGGCCGCCGGATTCAAAATTGTTCAGGCCGCTGGAATCGTTCTCCAATACGCCGGGATTGGCGGTCAGCGTGATTCCTTCCGTGGTTTCGTAGAGATCGTCCTGAGCGATGGGGGGAGCATATTCGTTAATCGCTTCAGAAATCGAATTGAAGGCGTTCACGCCGCCGCCCGTTGCGGTTTTTCCTGCCAATGCATCAATGGTACGGACATTACGCAGTAAAATATCCTTCACGCCTTTGTAAAGCAATTGGGGTTGTCTGGCCCAGATCAGTGCGGCGACGCCTGTCACGTGCGGGCATGCCATCGATGTACCGCTTTTGTAGCCATAGTCGACGTGCGGGTCATTCATGCCGACAGGGAGCGCGCTGGCAATTTCGACGCCCGGCGCGCCAATGTCGACTGATGTAACTCCATAATTGGAAAAACTGGCTCTGTTGTCGTACTTATCGGTTGCGGCGACGGAAATGACGTTGTCGTGGCTGTAACAAGCCGGGTAGAAAGGGTAAGAGTCGACATTGATGTTGCTGTTTCCTGCGGCGGCCACGAAGAGATGGCCCTGGGCTTGCGCATAGGTCAGCGCTTCGGACAAGGTCTGCGAATATACGGAGCCTCCCCAACTGTTGTTGGAGATTTTCGCTCCATTGTCGACGGCGTATTGCAAGGCGAGTATGGCGTCCGAAGTGGCGCCGTAGCCGCTCGCGTTCAGGAATTTCAAGGCCATCAATTTACATTCCCAGATGACGCCTGCGACTCCAATGGCGTTATAGCCTATTGCGCCGATCGTGCCCGCCACGTGCGTTCCATGGGAATGATCGTCATCGGGGTCGTTGTCGTTATTGGCGAAATCCCAGCCATATATGTCATCGACGTAGCCGTTGCCGTCATCATCCAAGCCGTTTCCCGGAATTTCACCCGGATTCACCCAAATGTTGTCGGCTAAATCGGGGTGGCCGGGATCGATGCCGGTGTCGATGACTCCAATGATGATTTGATTCTCTTCGGGTACGCCGATTCCGCTGAACAGTTTCCAAGCCTGGGGAGCGTCGATGTCTGCGTCTTCAAGACCTGGATATCCACCGTAAAGGGGGACGGCCTGCCCGAAATTGTGCATGCCCCAAAGATGATCGAAAAACATATCGTTGGGAACGGGAATGTCTTCGTCAGGATCCAGGCTGATCAAATAATCCGGTTCGGCATATTCGATGAAAGGGAGTTTATTCAATATCGATAAGGCTTTTTCAACGCTCATCCCGCCGATTTTCCAGCGCTCGAGCATGGGCACGAGAGTAAACGAGCGAATTCCCTTGGCGCCTACTTGATTCCGGGCGGATTGTTTTAAGAGGCCAGGCGCATCGGGCTTGAAGCGCACCAGAATCGAATCCGCGACGTAATTGGGCTGGTCTTTTCCTAAGACTGTGATGTTTTTCTCTTCTTTAGCCTCAACGAAATTGGGAAGCAAAAACACGACGGCTATTAAAAGCAGGAATTTTGAATGATGTTTTCCGCTCATGAGTATCGTCTCCTTTCGCGGTCGTTTCCATGGACGAGGAGAAATGCGCAAGGTATGAATCAAGGATGAAATAAGCGAGGCGAAAATACACTGAATAAAAATTCTTCGAGGTGATTAACCGATGGAAAAAACGCGTTTAATAAGTAAGATGGAGAAAATCCAACGATTTTATGAGAATTTGCATTGGCAAGGTGGATCGATGGAATTATACCATTTTATAAAACATTCTTACGATATATAAGATGGATGTCAATAGAATGATAAATTAAATTTGAGCAAGATATTATAAGTCTATGTTTTTAAGTGTGTTATATGGTAGTTAAGGGCGAGAATCTTTGATCGGGCCCGGCAAAACGAAAGACTGAAATTGATTGAATTGAATATCTGGTTTACAGTGAAGAACGAAAATCAATGGGATCAGATAGAGAATCGGCGATTCTGAGAGATAACTATGAGCGATAAAATCATTCTTTCCTTTGGAGAAATCTTGTGGGATCTTTTGCCGACGGGCCCCGTGCTGGGGGGCGCGCCGTTCAATTTTGCCTACCGAGTCCATACATTCAAGCATCAATCCATCATGATCAGCCGCTTGGGGCAGGACGATTACGGACGGCAGGCCCGGGATAAAATCCTGGAATTGGGAATGGACAACCGCTTCGTGCAATGGGATGACAAGAGGCCCACCGGAACGGTGCAGATCCGACTCGATGAAAACAGTCAGCCGGATTACGACATCGTGCAGAACGTTGCGTACGATTTTATTGAATGCGCGAAGGAAATCTTGGAGTACGCCTCCCGATCGCACTGCATCTGTTATGGGGCGCTGGCGCAGAGAAATGAGAAATCGAGAGAGACGTTGGCGAAGATATTGGAAAATGCGCCTGATGCGCTCAAGTTGTTGGACATCAATCTGCGCAAGAACTGCTTCACGCCTGAGACGATCACTCATTCACTGGAGAAGGCTGACTTTCTGAAGTTGAATGAGGATGAAGCGTCGCATCTCAGCGGCATGTTCGGTCTTCCCGCGGCGCTTCCCGACTTTTGCGCCGCCATGATCGAACGCTGGTCTCTTTCGCATTGCATCGTTACATTGGGGGAGCAGGGAGTGTTCGCACGCTCTTTCGATGGGGCGGAGGTTTATTCGCCGGGCTTTGTCGTGGATCTCGTCGATCCCTGCGGATCGGGGGACGCTTTCACGGCGGGCTTCATTGATCGCTATTTCCGGGGAAAAGATCTGGCCGAATGCTGCCGTTTCGGCAATGCGCTCGGCGCCTTAGTCGCCGCTCAGGCCGGCGCCACGGCGCCCATTTCGGCGCAGGAGGTTCATGAATTCCTGGATTCGGAGCCGTCTCCGATTGTGGCGCCTACCCTGCGTCGTTTTATGCATCCAGACTGACAGGCGGAGAGTTTTCGTTGCTAATCTGTGCGTTTTGAATCCAGAACCGCCCGGATTTTCAGAGCGACATCCACCGCATTGAACGGCTTTTGGATGAACGCGATTCCTTTTTCCAACACGCCGTGACGCACAATATTATCGTCCGTATAGCCGGACATGAATAACACTTTAAGCGAGGGCTTTTTTCCCGCCAGTTGCTCCGCCAATCGGCGGCCGCTCAGTCGGGGCATGATGACGTCGGTGAGAAGGAGCGCGATGTCATTTTGATGCGTCTCAAAAAGTTGCCGGGCTTTCTCGATCGTGTCGGCGCATAAAACGGAATAGCCCAAATCGCGCAAAATTTGTTCAACGAGGTGAAGGACGGAAGTTTCGTCTTCCACCAAGAGAATCGTTTCCGAACCGTGGGGCGGCGTTTGGATTTTCTCCGGGGATTGAAGGGGCTTTGCTTCATCGTGAAATGCGGGGAAATAGATATTGAAGACGGAACCTTTTCCTACTTCGCTATAGACGGTGATGTTTCCTTTGTTTTGCTTGACGATGCCATAGACCATGGGCAATCCCAGGCCGGTTCCTTCTCCTTTCCCTTTGGTGGTGTAAAACGGTTCGAAGATATGCGTTTGGGTGTCTTTATCCATGCCGCATCCCGTATCGCTGATGCTTAAGAGAACATATTCGCCCGGCGAAACGCCGATGTGCTGCTGCGCGTATTGATCATGGATGACGGCGTTGCGGGTTTCGAGGGTTATCGTTCCCCCGTGGGGCATGGCGTCGCGAGCATTGATCGCCAGATTGATGATGACCTGCTCTAACTGATTGGGATCGACTTTAACCGGATTTAATTTCTTGTTTAAGAGAGTTCTCATTTCGATGTTTTCGCCGATGAGGCGATTTAACATTTTTCCTAAATTGAGGATGATCGAATTGACGTCGAGCACTTGCGGCTGAATGATCTGACGACGGCTGAAGGCGAGCATCTGCCGCGTGATCGATTCGGCGCGGGAAGCCGCTTTTTTGATTTCTTCCAGGTAATGATGGATAGTTTCTTCCGGCTGGCAGCATTCCAAAGCCATTTCGCTGTAGCCTTGAATCACCGTCAGGAGGTTATTGAAGTCATGGGCGACTCCGCCGGCTAATTTGCCCACGGCCTCCATTTTTTGAGATTGCTGCAGTTGTTGTTCGAGATTGTTTTTTCCTGTTCGGCGATTTTTCGGCTGTGAATGTCGCGCAAGACAGCCATGACGCAGTCTTGTCCGCCCAAGACTATTTTCTTTAGATTGGCTTCCACCCAGAAGGAGCGTCCGGCTTGATTGGTGATCAGTTTTTCATAGTTACGGTCGATTCCCTGCGCGGCCTCTCGAATCCGCCGCATTAGTTCTTCGATTTCTTGAGGTTTATCGTGTTTCCAAAACGAAGTGATTTTGTCGTCTATCCGATCTGGATTTTGAATATCGCACATTTCACAGGCCTTCTGATTGAAATCCAGAATCGCTCCGGTTTCCGGATCGTGGATAAAAAAGGCTTCGTTGGCGCCGTTGAAAATTGTGCGATAGTTTTCTTCGGAGGCGCGAATGGCTTGTTCGATTTTCTTTTGTTCGGTGATGTCGCGAATCGATTCGATGGCCCCGGCGATCTGGTCATGTTCATCGACCAGCGGGGATGCGGTGATCAAGGCATTCCCTCCATGGCCGTTATGGAATTGAGGGACAAAAGCTTCGCCGGAGATGACGCCGTTTCTTTCGGTGAAATTTTCATAGTGGGTTAAAATTTGGCTGTCCCGCTGCATGACATAGTCGATCAGGACGGGGCGCGCATGACCGTATAACGGTTTAGCGTATTCGTAATCCCCTTTGCCTAAAATCGCATCTTTTGGGATGCCGGTCATCTGCTCCATGGCGCGGTTCCAGGCGATGACGCGATGGGATTTGTCGATTACAAATGTGGCGTCAGGGAGGAATTCGATGATTTTGAGCAATTTTCTTTTTTCATTTTGAATTTGCGCTTCGGCGCTTTCTCGCATAGCTTCGGTTTTGAATCTCTGTCGAATCGCCCACACGGACAAGAAGAGAAGGAGCGCCAGTATCCCGGCGCCCATGAGAGCGATGTTCATTCGAAATCGGTTCATTTCTTCTTGAATGGCATAGACGTATGAGCCGGTGCCAATGATCCAATTCCAAGGTTTGAACAAACGTACATAAGATATTTTGGGGAGAAGTTGAGAGGGATCCTCGTTATGCTGCCAAGTGTACTCTATGTAGTTGGAATCCGATTCTTTTATGGCTTCGATAATTTTGTCATAAGCATGCTTGACGAAGGGATCGCTGATGTCGGATACAAGCATCCCTTCTAAATCAGGTCGATATGGGTGCATGATCAAACGGGGGGTAAGGTCGTTGATCCAAAAATAATTGGCATCATTTTTCCCATAACGTATATTACGTATCATTTTGACGGCGTTTGCCCGCCCTTTTTCAGGGCTTAAGTCGCCTGCTGCGATGCGTTCCTCGTATCCATCCAAAAGACTCCATACAATTTGGACCATTTCTCGCTCGTTTCCCCTTTTTTTGTCAAGGATGGATTTTTCGAAGGTGGGAAGCATGTACCAAAAAAGGAAAACGAGAAA
>JAFGTC010000181.1 GCA_016934335.1 Candidatus Omnitrophota bacterium
ACGATGTTGCCGGGCGGCGTAAGTTTCAGCGCGCGTCCGGTCATGACATCACTACCAGCGTCAATGAAATATGCAGGTGCGGGAAAGCGCTTGATTAATTTGCTGGTATAGGGTGCGGTTCCATTTCGGAAGAAATTCCAGTCTTTGGCGAACTGGTTTTGAGGATTCATGGCGCCTAACGCGCCGAGCGCCACCCAACGGGATATCTTTTTCCGGATAAGTTCTTCGCCAGAAAGCGAAGAGATATCGTCCGGTGATGAAACCAGTAAATCATGAAGACCTTTGGTGTGCCCAACCGTGATATAGGTGACGCTTCCATCCGGTTGTGCGGCCAGCAGACGGCGATTTAGCGAGGTCATTTCGAGGGCGTCGCTGTTGTGAACGATGCTATGTCTGTAGGCCGCCCGATCGCGGGCGAACTTTTCCGCCTGCATTTTGTCGACCGGATCGCCGACGATCTCATCGTGACTGGCGCCGACTGGAATATCGGAACGTCCATAATAGACATTGATCGCTTCGACTACAGCGGCTCCATAAGGAACCTTACCCGAACTGTAGACGCAGCCGATGATTTCAGCCATCTCTCTATCAGCATAATAGTGAAGCAATGCCAACGCACCGACGTCGTCACAGTCCGAGCCCATATCGGTGTCGAATATCACCTTGATGGGAGCGTCCTGGCTCGAGGTGTACGTATAAGGCGTTGTTATACTAAAAAGCGAAACGAATAGACACAACAGAAGGGGGTAACGGATCATGGCACTCTCTTTCGGCATAAGTTGAGATGGATTAAAATACGCACAGCCCAAATCGGTCCGCACGGATCTACTATCTCAAAACAGAAAACCAAATTCTGCGAATTCGATACGATTACAAGATTATAATGAACTTAAAGAACGTATAACGCTTCTGCATTATGGTTTTCCTCCATAGTGGCATCCTAAAAGATAACATAGATATCGTTAGAGATAATGTCCTTTCTCAAAGCCTGATATTTTATGATTCTCATCATGATAAATACGTTCTTCTTTAATTTTTGCATAATAGAGGAGACGAGAAAATCCATTTAGAAAATAGCAAAATAAAGAAGATCGGAATGATTATCCCAAAAAATCGATGGAGAATCTACTTTGGGGGTAAACTCATGAATGAACTAGAAATGGATCGATGAGTTGAACGTTTGGGATATTGAATCAGTACGTGCCCGGTTTTTGCAGAGGTGTACCTGGATCGATAAATCATGGATCTTAAGTGGGTTAAGATTTACAACATTTCGAGATGTAACAAAAGTACAACAATTCCTCGTTCAAATATAATAAATGAACCTCAAAAAGGATATGCAATAGAAATCAGGCATTCTTTTTGTTCATCAGTTCTTCCACGGCTATTAGGATTTCAGTTTATTCTTATGGCTTATGAATAATAGGAGATTCATTGAAAACCATTTTCTTTCATGATCTAATCACATTATTGATAAGATGATTGAAGATGGATCATCATGGAGACTTTTAAAATCTCTTTTTTTATTCTTTGTTTTCCAGATTCTGACAGGTTTTTCTTGTGCGCGAAATACCGGATTGGTCGGTCATTGGATTTAGACGCTACGCATATATCCGGTAACACAGTGAAAGATCTGACTGGATATCACGATGCGACTATTGAGGGGCATGTTGAACTAGTAGAGGGAATTCAATGACATAGTATTCAATCTTTTACCAATAAAATTTTTTATGTAATAATGCGTAGAGAAATCTAAAAATCAATGGAGCGTAAAAGATGAAAAGGCGAGACTTTATCGGAACGGTAGGCACATTAACAGTCGCGGGAATTCCAATCGGTTCGACAGCGGCGAATTTACAACCGCTACCGATTTCTCTCCAAAAAACGGTGCTGCCCAAACGCTTGTTGGGGAAAACCGGCGTGGAAGTAAGCGCCATGTCGTTGGGAGGCGTCATCGGCATGCAACTCGAACCGTCCAACGAACTCGATCCAGCGGACATAGCAAATGTGGCGCTGGATTTAGGAATCACCTATTTTGATACGGCGCCCAGTTACAACAATGGTCAGTCGGAAACGAATTTCGGACGCGTGCTCGCCCATCGCCGCAACGAAGTGTTTCTAGCATGCAAAACCGGGGATCGCACTTATGACGGGACGATGCGAAGCGTCGAACAAAGCCTCAAACGCCTGCAAACCGATCGTTTTGACCTTCTTCAAATACACGGGATTGGAGAGAACGAAGATTTGGAAGCCTGGGGGAAAGAAACTGGCGTATACAAGGCGTTATGCAAATTAAAAGAGACAAAAGTAACTCGTTTCATTGGAGCTACCAGTCATGAAAGCGCCGAGAAACTTCGACAGGCGATCGAAATGTATGAACTCGATACGATCCTGACAACGCTCAACCCAGTCAGCCGCCGCCGTCCATATCGTGAAAGTCTTCTTCCAGTCGCGAACATAAAAAAGATGGGCGTGATCGCCATGAAAGTGTTTGGCGGAGGCAACGGTTGTTTTGTTGAAGGAAATCCCATGCAAACCAAACTGCGTTCGTACCACGACGACACCCCGAATCAGGTCGACGCGGAATCTCTTATCCGATACACGTTGAGTCTACCAATCACAACAGCCGTTATGGGCGTCTCCTCCGTGGTACAACTGAAAAAGAATATTGAGATAGTCAGAAAAATGACGCCCATGCCGATCATTGAGAGGAAAGCCTTAGAGGCGCGAATGGGTTGATCCCCGGTTCATTCAATCCATCTGAATGGAATACGCAATAAATAACGAAAATCTTTCTCTTAAATCTTAAAAGCATACGCTGGGAATATCTATGGAAATTCAAACTCGTTCAGATTCTCTTAAGGCTGCAAGCGTCCTGTCGCTTGGAATGATGTCGTTGAATAAAGGATTTAGCGCTGAGGCGCTTGAATCTTCACGCGTCATTCCTTCCAACGAGGAATCCTTACATCGCTGGAAAGGCAGGTTAGAATCGCTCGTTCTGCGATGGGATATTGTTACGATCGGAAACCTATCGCGAAACCGTTATTGGGGAGAAAGCGACGAAAAAGCCGTCCGACCCGCAATATGCACTTGCACCGTACTCTCTGGGAAAGGTTCAATCTACTGGTAGATCCATCGCTAAGCGATCCCGAATATATGAGTTTGGAATTGGATCGCCGCACTCGCCGATGTCATCATTCCCGGTCACAATAATTTTTTTCTGAATGTATAAAAAGGACAATCACAATGAAAAAACGCTCGTCCAGTTCAAACCGGCGCTGTTTCCTCAAGCAAGTCGCTGCACTGAATGCGCTGGCGGTCGCTACAAGCGCTTTATCGGTTCCAGACGATGGAATGAAGGGTGAAAAAGATACGATAATCCCTTGGTACCGACGGACGTTTCGCTGGGCTCAGACAAACATCACTGAAATCGATCCGGCGCGCTACGACATCGCCTGGTGGCGGCAGCATTGGAAACGAACCGAAATTCAGGGCGTTATCATCAATGCGGGCGGCATCTATGCATATTATCCCAGCAAGTTTAACCTCCATCATCGCGCGGAAGCGCTGAGCGGGCGCGATCTGTACGGCGAGCTGACGCAGGCCGCTCACGAGGATGGGTTGGTCGTGCTCGCGCGCATGGATTCTAATCGCGCGCATGAAGATTTTTTCAAAGCGCATCCCGATTGGTTCGCCCGTAACCGGCAGGGCGATCCCATCCGAAACGGCGTCCATTACGTTTCCTGCATCAACAGTCCCTATTATGAGGAATACCTGCCGGATGTCATGCGCGAAATCATCGAACGCTCGCATCCCGAAGGATTCACAGACAACAGCTGGAGCGGATTGGACCGGAACACGATCTGTTATTGCGATCATTGCTGCCGCCGTTTCAAGGAAAGAACCGGCAAAGATTTGCCTGGAGAGCGTGATTGGAGCAATCCCATCTATCGAGATTGGATTCTTTGGAACTACGAACGCCGTCTTGAAATATGGGATATGAACGCCCGCGTTGTTCGGGAGGCAGGCGGGCCGGACTGCCTGTGGCTCGGCATGAATCACGGGACGATTTCCGGTCAGTGCAGACAGTTTCGCGATTACAAGGCCATCTGCGAGCGGTCCGAGATCGTCATGCTGGATTTCCAGTCGCGCGGCGAACGGGAGGGATTTCAGCGCAACGCCGAAGTGGGAAAATTGATCCACGGACTTCTAGGCTGGGATAAACTCATTCCCGAAAGCATGCCCATGTACCAGATGGGTCGGCCGACTTTCCGGCTTTCCAGCAAGCCCGAGCCGGAAGCGCGCATGTGGATGCTGGCTGGATTCGCCGGGGG
Organism: Candidatus Omnitrophota bacterium; assembly: GCA_016934335.1. GTDB lineage: Bacteria > Hinthialibacterota > Hinthialibacteria > Hinthialibacterales > Hinthialibacteraceae > JAFGTC01. The sequence goes on from JAFGTC010000181.1 coordinate 4,335, forward strand.
GATTCAGCCGTGGTGGCATCACGTTAGCGCCTATCACGAAGACCGGCGCATGTACCGCACCGCCGAACCGATTTTGAAATGGCATAAAGCCCACGAACGATACTTGATCGACCGCCGCCCAATCGCCAGCGTGGGAGTGGTTTGGTCGCAGCAAAACACCGATTTTTTTGGACGGGACAATCCTGAGGAACTTGTCGATCAACCCTGGCGCGGCTTCACGCAGGCGCTGGTTCGGGCGCGAATCCCTTATCTTCCCGTGCATGCGGATCAGATCGGCGACGTGCGGAACGACTTGTCGGTTCTTGTCCTGCCCAACATCGCCGCCATGACAGACCGGCAGATCGATGCCGTGCGGCGCTTCGTTCAACGAGGCGGCGGATTAATCGCAACGGGAGAAACCAGCCTGTATGATGAATGGGGCGATCCCAGGACGGATTACGCATTGGCCGATCTGTTCGGCGTTCA
>JAFGTC010000182.1 GCA_016934335.1 Candidatus Omnitrophota bacterium
AGGATCTGCCGGTGAAGGCGGTCTGGCAGGCCGAGATCGAATCGGCGGACGAGCAGCATTGGGAGGCGATCTCGGGCGGCATGGCGGGCGATTACGTATTGGCGGCGGGCGGAGGATTGGCGGTCGATGCGGCGAAATACATTGCCGGGAAGAAGAACCTCCCGCTGGCGTGCATCCCCACCGCTCTCACGGTGGACGCGTTTTTCACGCGGGCGTCGGGCGTCCGGCGCAACGGCTGCGTCGTCTATTTGGAGACGAAAACGCCCGACAAAGTCGTGATGGATCTGGCGCTGCTGGCGAAAGCCCCGCCGGCGCTGCGGGCGGCGGGAATCTGCGACGTCCTGTCGATCGCCACGGGGAATTGGGATTGGGAATACGCGCATAAAAAAAACAAGTTGGATGAGGAAACGCGCTTTATTCCCTATATCTCAGCCAATGCGCGGAGCATTCTGCTGGGCGCATTGGACTGCGCCGAAGCGGCGGGGCGAGGCGATCCGGCAGGCTTGAAGCAGTTGATCGACTGCCTGGCGCTGGAAGTGCAGTTGTGCAATCAGATCGGGCATTCCCGGCCGGAGGAAGGCAGCGAACATTATTTCGCCTATTCGATGGAGAATCTCATGGGGCCCGGGCTGACGCACGGCGAATTGGTAGGGCCGGGCATTTTATTGATGGCGGAGATGCAGGGGCAGGATACGCGAATCTTAAAAAAAGCGTTAACCGCCTGCAGCATCCCGTTGAACAAGGCGCCGGCGGAGGCTATTCAGACAACGCTCCGGGAGCTGCCGGATTATTGCATCAAGAACAATCTGCCGTTCGGCATTGCGCATGAGATTCACAAAGGCCTTTGATCGTGAAAGAATCATTTGAGAAGAAAAAGGGGGCGGCGTTTTCATGATGAAGACGCCCGCCGCTGATCTATCTTATACAATGAGGCGAACTATGAAGAGGAAAAGAGCCTTTACCCTCATCGAACTTCTTATTGTCGTCGCCATCATTGGGATTTTGGCCGCCATCGCCGTTCCCAACTTCATGAACGCGCAGATCAAGGCGAAAGTATCTCGGGTGCAGGCGGATTTTCAAGCCTTCAGCGTGGCGCTGGAGACTTATTGTCTGGATTTCGGCCGCTATCCCGTGGTGAGCAACTGCGGCGCGGTCGACGATTCGATGCTGTTCAGCGGTCTGATGGCGCTGCGGCCTTTGACGACTCCCGTCGCGTATATGTCGAGCCTGCATAAGGATCCGTTCAATGAAGACGGACAGGCCCCGACTCCCGGCGGCAGTCTTTTGAATCCACTGGGCTACTACTGGTACATGGACCGCTACGGCCGATCCTACGGGAGCTGCGGCGAACAGGGAGGCGCGCGTTTTTTTCTGCATCCCAATCAAAAATGGTCCATGAAAAGCGTGGGGCCGGACAAGCAGGAAAATGTGAACGGCTTTCTGGGGAGCGGCGATGCGGGCTATGTGACGGTCATGTATGAAATGTCCAACGGTTTAAACAGCCAGGGCGACGTGTATCGCTTCGGCCCGTGAGGATCGCCGGACGGCGGGCCGGCCTCCAAGCGAAAGGCCGCCGTCAAAACCATCTTGATAAAGGAATCAAGCGGACTTATGACGAATGGATTTCATGTTATTGACTATATCGTGTTAGTTGCGTATCTGGCCGCGATGGTGGGGATCGGCTTTTATTTCTCGCGCAAGGAAGGATCGACCGAACGATTTTTTGTAGGGAACCGGAAGATCGCCTGGTGGGCGGTCGGCATATCCATCTTCGCGACGCAGCTGAGCGCCATTACGTATATCTCCATTCCCGGGATGGCTTATGAGAACGACTGGTCGTGGCTGGTCTACAATTTAGGCGCTCCCGTGATCGGGGCGCTGGTGATTTACGGCTTTCTGCCCGTTTATCGAAGAAAAAAATACACCTCGATCTACCAGATGCTGGAAGAGCGCTTCGGGCCGGAAACCCGGGCGTACGGCGCGCTGGCGTATATCCTCATGCAGGTGGGGCGCATGGCCATCGTTCTCTATCTGCCGGCGCTGGCGCTGGCGGAAGTGACCGGTTTTTCGGTGTACGGAATGATTGTGGTGATGGGAGTGCTGGCGACCGTCTATACGGTGATGGGGGGAATCGAGGTGGTCATCTGGACGGACGTCATTCAGGGCGTCGTGCTGGTTATCGGGGCGCTGCTGGCACTGCTTCTGATTTGCTTCGAAGTGGACGGGGGATTTTTCGGGATTGTTGAGATCGGGATAGAGAATCATAAATTCACCATGATTCACACCGATCCGTCGGTCTCGCAGGATTTGATCTGGTATCTTCTGCTCGGCGCGTTTTTCACCAACATCGTGCCTTACGCGTCGGATCAAACCGTCGTCCAGCGTTATTTCACGGTGGAAACGGATCGCCAGGCCCGCCGCAGCGTATGGCTCAGCGTGCTGGCGACGATCCCCGCTTCGCTTCTTTTTTTCTTTTTGGGGACGTCGCTGTTCGCTTTTTACGCATCGCATCCCGGGCTGTTGGAAAGCGGCATCCAATACGACCGCATCTTCCCCTATTTCATCGTGCACCAAATTCCCATGGGAATCTCGGGCTTGTTGATCGCGGCCATCTTCGCATGTTCGATGTCCAGTCTGGATTCCTGTCTCAATTCGGTCGCCACGGTCTGCATCACCGATTTTTACCAGCGCTTTCGAAATCCGGAGAGCAGCGACCAGCGGCGCCTTTATCTGGCGCGCGTCATCACGGTCGCCGCCGGGGCGCTGGGGACGGGTCTGGCGATCTGGGTGGCGCACAGTCTGTTGAGCAATCCCGATCAGAAGGGGGCGTGGGATCTGTTCGTGGCCGTCCAGGGGCTGCTGGGCGGGGTGTTGGCGGGCGTTTTCTGTGTGGGGATTTTCACGAAGCGCGCCAATCAGATCGGGGTGACGGCGGGGCTGGTCATCAGCACCGCCCTGCTGGCCATCATCAAATACGAATTTGCATGGCATACGCAAACCTACGCCGCGCTCGGGATTGTCTCGGCCTTCGCCGTCAGTTATCTTTTCAGCTTGATAACTAGTCGACCCGGGCAGACGCCCTCTACGGCGCGGCTCGATTAAATACATGGCAGGGGAAGGAATTCAAAATGGCTGACAAATTGAGAGGACTCATCGCCGCTTCGCATACTCCCATGCATCCCGACGGTTCGGTGCATTACGAGATGATTGAAAGTCAGGTCCGATTGTTTCGGGATAACGGCATGAACGGCGCATTCGTCTGCGGAACGACGGGAGAAGGCAGGCTGCTGAACGTCGAAGAGCGGAAGCGGGTCGCCGCCTGCTGGCTGGAGGGCAGTCGAGGCGACATCCCCGTGGTGGTGCATGTGGGGGCCGACTGCATGGACGACATCCGGGAGCTGGCGCGGCATGCGCAGGAGCAGGGGGCGTTCGCGATATCGACGACGGCGCCCAGTTTCTACCGGCCGGCGGACGTTTCGGATTTAGCGCAATATTGCCGGGCGGCGGCGGACGCGGCGCCGAAGATTCCCTTTTATTTTTATCACATCCCCAGCATGACCCATGTGAATTTTCTCATGCTGGATTTTTTGAAGGCGGCGGAGAACATCATTCCAACCCTGGCGGGGATCAAATTCACGCATGACGATTTCGTCGATCTGTTCGCCTGCCAGCATTATCGGGAAGGCCGCTACAATCTGCTGTCCGGCCGGGACGAGATACTGCTGGCAGCCTTGAGTTTTGGCGCGGACGGGGCGGTGGGCAGCACATACAACTATGCGGCGCCGCTGTATCAATCGCTGATCCAGGCGTTTCGAGAGGGAAGGATCGAGGAGGCGCGCCGACTGCAGGGATTTTCAATGGAGCTGGTGCGCCTGATCAAACGATTCAACGAAATTGCGGCGGGCAAGGCCATCATGAGTTGCATCGGCGTGGATTGCGGCTCGGTGCGCCCGCCGTTGAAGCCGTTAAGCGAAGACGACCGGCGGATCATCGAAGAAGGGGTGGAGACCGGATCCTTCCGGCCTTATCTATGCCGATTCTCCCCGCCCGCCTGACAGAATTATTCAAAGCGCCGCCCGCCTCTTGTTTGCGCAATGCAAAGCGGCGGGCGGCGCGGTGATTTTGAGAAGCGATTTTTACACGGCCGGATTCGAGCCGCCGCCGGACGAATCATCCTCGATGCGCTGCGTCACTTTTGTTTCGACTTGCGGATTCTGCAAGGCGGATTGTTGAAAGAAGATGGTTTGCGTCGGATACGCGAACTCGATTCCCTTCTCCGTGAACTTGCGATGAATAAAGAGGTTGATGTTCTGCTGAATATCCATATAGACAATATAATCGGGCTCCAAAACATAATAAACGCATTCAAAAAGCAGAGCGAAATCGCCGTAGGCTTTAAAGTGAGCCCGGTCGAAGCGGTTTTTTTCCTGGGATTCGACCGCCTCGCGGATGATGGCCGGGATCTGGGTGATCTGATCATAGGTGGTCTGGTAGGTTGTACCAATCGAGAAGACCACGCGGCGTTCGTGCATGCGTTTGAAATTGCGGATGCGCGTTTTGAGCAGATCGTTGTTGGAGCAGACGATCTGTTCGCCGGACAAGCTGCGCAGGCGGGTTGTTTTGATTCCGATATGCTCGACGGTTCCCAGGAAATTGTTGTCGAAGATGATGAAATCGCCAGTGACGAAGGGTTTGTCCAACACGATGGAAAGCGAGCCGAACAGATCGCCGAGGACATTTTGCAGGGCGAGAGCGACCGCGATGCCTCCGATTCCCAGACCGGTGATGAGGGCGGACGCGTCGAAGCCCATGTTTTCGATGCACAGGATGAGGGCCAGGGACCAGATGAGGACCTGGCTGATGAAGTTAAAAATAGAGAGAGCGCTGAGACTGCTGGCGTCGCGTTTGGATTTTCGCGCGAGATAGCGAAAGATCCAGGCGCTGATCAGATTGCTGACGATGATTCCGCCCTGGAGAATGATGGCGATGATCATGATCTTGTTGATCATGGGTTGAACGGATTCGGGAATGTTTAAGGCAGCGGAGGCAAAATAGAGGGATACGAGCATCAAGAAAACGATTTTGAGATTTCGGATGCTTTGAATGATCTGCGAGGCGTAAGATCCTCTTTCGGCGGCGTCGTAAAATTTGACCAAACGTTTGAGAAAAACCCGCCGCGAAAAGGCGATGATGAAAAAGGCGCAAACAGCTATAACGAGCGATTTGAGCCAAAGGTAGAGAGTGTTGTCGAAATAGTCCGTCTTGAGGACGGCATCCACGCGCTCCGACCATGTGAGGGCGCTGGTGCGCTCGTTGATTTGATTGATCAGTTTTTGATGAAGGCGGCGAGCCGTTTCGAAGGCATTGATCTGATCTTGAATGCTGTCCATGATTTGCTGGGAGAATTTTTGCTGCAATTCAAGAGGAGTGACCAAATCATTTTTGTCGGCGCGCGCCTGCTCCAACCGGGTGCGAATCGTTACGAGATCGCTTTGGCGGGTTTTTAAGCGATCGTTGAGCAAACTTTCCTGGTTGTCGAATTCCTCGAGAATGACGGATGCTTCCGCCTTCCATTCCTGGAGTTTCACCGTTTCCAATTCGATGTTGAAAATGGAATAGCGTTTTTGCCATGCCTGCAGCCGTTTTTCGAGAAGATCCATTTTTCGGGCGACGGCTTCGATCTGCGTTTGGAGACCCTCCCATTCCAATTGGCGGGCTTGATTTTCTTCGCGGAGGGCGATGTCGGGATTGGCGGTTTCGCTCAGTTTTTGATTGACGGCGGTCAAGCGGCGGTTGACGGCGTCTTTTTGGGTATTGAGGCGGGTGAGTTCGCGATCGAGATCGAACTTTTCTTTGTTGATCAATTGCTGCTGCGATTGAAACTGTTCATGGGTGAATACCACATGATCCTGACAAAGTTGGATGCTTTTCTGGAGCAAATCGATCCTGGATAAGTTGATGGCTTTCGTTAGTTGGCTGTTTTCCAGTTCAATTTCCTGAAGGCGTAATTTTTCTCCCGACGACCAGATCGTCAGTTTGGAAGTGGAATATTTGGAATTGACTTCAAGCGGGGACGAGGCCGGCGTCGGCTGGGGAGCATCGGGCGCCGCCGGTTGAGCGTCGGCGGGCGCCGGCGTTTTGCTTTGAGCGTCGGACAAGGCTTTTTTCGCCTGATCATAGGCGTTTTGGGCCATTTTGAGGCGGGTTTCGAGACCTTCTTTGCGCGCGGTTTCCGTATTGAGCTCTTCGCGCATCTGGTCCAATTCAATCAATGAAATCGGCTCTTCGACTTTATACTCGGCGGCCTTGGCCAATCCTTCCTGGACCTGGTTGTATTGTAAGCGGAGGGCGGCTGTTTTTTCCAAAGCGGCGATCTGCTGGGTCAGAGTCAAATCGATTCCCTGGAGCAGACTGGTTTGCCGCGTCAGGATGTCGACGGCCTGGACAGCCTCGGTGGACGATCCGATGGCGTCCAATTGGGTTTTGATGGATTTCATCTCGGAGGCGATGTCTTTTTGCGTCTGTTTGATCGCTTCGATCAATTTCGCCGGATCGGCGGATGCAATCGGAGTTGCGCTTTCGACCATCGTCGTCAACGCAGGCGTCGGAGTCGGCTGCGCCGGCGCTTCC
>JAFGTC010000183.1 GCA_016934335.1 Candidatus Omnitrophota bacterium
AGTCGCCAAACTCTATTCCGACTCCGAGCGCAAGGGAAACGTAATCGGCCCGATGAAGCCCAGCAAGTACAATCCGGAAAAACCCCTCAATCCAGTCATTGAAAATGCATTGCTGGCTCTCAAAGTGGGCGAAGTCAGCGACATCATCCCCACCAAATACGGGTATGAAATTCTAAAACTGGAAACCTTCCGCCCGGAGTCGTATCAGCCCTTCGAATCGGTCAAGAATCGCTTCCTGTCCGAACAGCGCAAAAAAGATTTTGATGCCTGGAAAAACGGCATTATGCAAAAATATTGGGATGAAGCTGTGACGAAATTCAATCCCGATGTCATTTTTGACGAAAATGCGGATCCCCAAGCGGTTATCTTTGAAGTCTATGGCCAAAAATTCAACATGACCGATTACGACTGGTTGAAAGGGCGCGATTTTCAAAAGAAACCCGATGAGAGCGAAGAAGCGTTCCGGCAGCGCCGCATCGATTTTCTAAAGAACACGCAAATCTATCGCTTCATCGCCGCCAAACTGGCGCGCGACCTGAACTACGATCAGATTCCTTTTTATAAAGAGCGCACCAAAGCCATGATCGCTTCGCGCTGCAGCATGGCCTGGATGAATCGTCTTCTCAACAAAAATTTAGAAGAAAATCCAAATACTGACGCGGAGAAAAAAGAGTTTTACGAAGAAAATCAATCCCGCTTCCTCAAAAAACAGACGGCGCACATCGGGGAAATGACGTTCCATCTTCCTCCCCACAACAGCGAAGTGCTTTATGAAGTGCATAAAGCACAGCAGGCCGCCGAGGAGAAAGCCCTGAAAGCCCTCGAACGTGTGAAGAATGGCGAAGACTTCGCCAAAGTGGCGCGCGAGATGTCCGAAAGCGAAACGGCGAAAGACGGCGGCGATTTGGGCGTCGTCTCCGCCGAAACGGATAAACTTCCGCGAATGGTATCCTCTCAGGCGGTGCGTCTGGCGTCCGGCGAACTTTGCAAAGAACCCATCAAAAACGATGAAAGTTTCTACATCGTTAAATGCTTGGATAAGCCGGAGCGTGAACCGATCGCTTTCGACGATCCCACTGTGCAGTCCACGATTGATCGCGGATTGACGAGCCGCAAGCAAGCCGAATTCCGGCAGAAATTGATGGATAAATTCGTCGATCAAGATAAAATTGAAATCCTTTATGAGGGTCTATACTCCTATGATCCCGCGAATTTAAATCCTCCCAGCCTCGATCCTCCTTCGGAGGAAAAAGAAAAGGCTGGTTCCGGGATGCAGGAATAAGGAAGCGCCTCGGCAGGATTTCTATGTTGAATGATCATGGGCCCCGGCCGCTCTCGGCCGGGGCTTTTCCTCTGTGCGCGCTTCGAGGCGATTCACTTCCGGGATATTGCCTGGAAAAGACGGTTGATGCTTTCACTTCGTCTTGCTAAATTTAATGGATGATGGAATAGTAACTGGGAAGGAAATCCTCATTCTTTCGCCGCGAAGATTCGATGGAAAAAACGCCTACCCCTTTTTCTGCAAAGAGACGGCTTATCTTCCGAGCGGCGGAAATTTCAAAACGACATCCGTCCAACAAAAATCAATAACAAGCGATGGAAATTGAATTTCAGATAGGATTTAAGAAAAAATGAATATCATTGTTTTTGGCGCCGGTTCGTGGGGCGCCGCCCTTTCCATGGTTTTGTGCGGCAAAGGGCATCAGGTGGCTCTCTGGTCGAACGAACAGGAAGAAGCGGAGCGAATCGCGAAAACGCGCCGGTTGATGCATAAATTGCCTGAAATCCGCATCCCCGATGAAATCGCCGTTACAACCAAAGCGGAAGATTTCATGGAAGAAGCGGAATTGCTGCTGGTCGCCGTCCCCTCGAAATTCATGCGCAGCTTTTCCGCTGCGATGGCGCCGCAGATTGTTGGCAGGCCCAAAATCGTTGTCAACGCCACAAAAGGGCTCGAATCCGGAACCCTGTTCAACATGAGCGATATCCTCGAATCCCATTGGATGAACGAAGGATCCCCGGTTCGCGGCGTCGCGGCTCTCTCCGGCCCCAGCCATGCGGAAGAGGTCGCCCGGGGATTGCCTACCGTCGTCGTTTCCGCTCATCCGGATCGCAGTCTGGCCAAACAGGTACAGGACGCCTTCCAAGCCCCCCGCTTTCGCGTCTACACCAACACCGATCGCTTAGGCGTGGAAATCGGCGCCGCCCTCAAGAACGTCATGGCGGTGGCTGTCGGAATTTCAGACGGTCTGGGATTCGGCGATAACGCCCGCGCCGCCTTGATCTCTCGGGGACTTTACGAACTGAGCTTGGCCGGCGGGGCCATGGGCGCCAAACCGGAAACCTTTACCGGCTTGTCGGGGCTGGGCGATTTAGTAGTAACCTGCACCAGCCGCCACAGCCGCAACCGGAAATTCGGAGAGTTGCTCGCCAAAGGATACGCTCCCGACGACGCGGAGGAAGAAATCGGCATGGTGGTCGAAGGGCGGACGACGGTTCGCGCCGTGCCGGATTTGAAGAAGAAGGTTCAACAAGAACTCCCCATCTCCGAAGAAGTCTATTCCATCGCCTGGCAAAATGGCAATCCCAAGGAAGCCGTCGAACGCCTTATGCTGCGCGAATTGAAGCCGGAGAGTCTTCCCGGCGACGCCGCCTCCTGAATCGTTGATTCCGAAGGCGGCCTTCGACGATAGCGCGGCGGCTGCCGTCTTTACCGATTTTGGGGATTGACTTCCGCGACCGTTCCCGTCTTGGCTTGGCCGGGAACAATGGGGTTTTTGATATTGCAGCCGGTTATGCCTGCGCTGATTCCGAATCGGCTGCGCATGTCTTCGAGCCGGTTCACTTGATCGGGCGAGAAAAGATTGACTTGACCCAGCTGGATCGACGCCAACAGGATGCGAGCGAAATGCTCCATGGTTTCCATGCGGAAATAAGCCTGCATCAGACTGTCGCCCCACGATAAAGCGCCGTGGTTGGCCAAAAGGACGGCGGCGGAGTCTTTCACATAAGGAGCGATCGATTGGGGAATTTCATCCGTGGAAGGCAGACCGTAGGGTACGCAGGGAATCCCGCCCATGGCTAACACCACTTCCGGCAGCAGGCATTGATCCAGCGAAATCCCCGCCACTGCGAACGCCGTCGCGATCGGCGGATGCGCATGACATACTGCGTTCACATCCGGCCGTTGGTTATAAACGTAAAGATGCATCTTGATTTCGGACGAGGGCTGCAGCGGACCGCCGTATTTTTTCCGGCCTTCCGAATCGACGACGATCAAATCGCCTACTTCCATAAATCCTTTGCTGACGCCGGTCGGCGTGCAGACAAATTCATCCTCCGCTACTCGGCAGGATATGTTGCCGTCATTCGCCGCGACCCATTCCTTGGTCCACATGCGGCGGCCGACTTCCACAATCGTATTTTTGGCTTCAAATAGATTCATTTCTCATCTCTCGCTGAGCGTGTTGGGTTTGTTGGTATTCTACAAGCTCACTGAACTTTTACAGAGGGCGTCGCGGAATCGATCGTCTCGCGGGGAACGTCGGGCGTTCCAAAATGAATGGGCGGCGTCCTGCCGGTCTCCATCAAGATCTCCATACGGGTTTTGCCGGTTTCCGGATCGGGCTTGATTTGATTCTCCCAATCTGGAAAATCAGCCAGTTGGTAATATCGATACGGCGCGAATGGACCGCGCGTGCGGTCGGGAAACGGCCCTCCGCAGCTTCGGATGAACAAATGACATCCGAGCCACAGCAACAGCAGCATCGATAATCCGCCGCAAATGTGCTTGATCTTTTCGAAATGCTTGGAGAGTACCGGTTTAGTGGACATAATCAGTTACCATAGAATCATAGAATCCGACGCTCTATGCAACGATTAGCATGGCTATAAGTGACGCTAAAATCAAGGCGGAGACGGAAAACCAGCCTTTTTTGTCCTCTCCAATGCAGAACAAAGCCGCCCTCCCCGCCGCCTGCAATATCATCCCTCGCGGCGAATCGGTATTAGAAAATAAAAGAATAGAAACCTTCCTTTTTTCCATCATGAAACTTGGAAAACAAAATTTTACGGCAAAATTCAAAATCGCAGTGCGTTCCGGCGTATAGGCGAACAATTGGAAAGCGTGTAAATTATCCGTATTCTTTTACGCCAAATGATCCGGTACAATTACTCCGCCATGAATTGAGTGATAGGATATCCAGGATTTTTTGCACCACGAATCGAATGAGAGGAATGTTTTTTTCCGGGAAGTTGCTTCGCCTGGAAGCCAACTATGAACGTACCGAATATTCTCACGATGTCTCGCTTGCTGCTGGTGCCCAGTTTTTTTCTGGTTATGTATTATTATTTCGCCGGCCAGGATGGGATGCTGCTTTGGGCGAGGGTCATCCTTCTCTTCATTGTCGCCAGCGACTTCTTCGACGGGTATATCGCACGCATTCGAGGTGAAATGACTTCCCTGGGAAGCGTCCTCGATCCCATCGCCGACAAGTTGTTTGTAACCGCATCCTTTATTTTGCTGGCCGTTTACGACTTGGTGCCCGCCTGGCTGACCATCATCGTAGTGGCCAAGGACATCCTGGTGAGCATCGGCTGGTGCGCCATCGCCGTACTGTTTCAAAAAATGGAAGTGAAGCCGACCTTTTTGGGAAAATTGGCTACGGCGCTTCAATATGGCACAGTTTGCATTATCGTACTCTTACCCCCCCATACTCCGTTATGGGGCCTGGAATATGCGACGGGCGCGGCGACTCTCTTGGCTTTACTGCATTATGGAGGATTGGCCGCCCAGCACAACAACGGTTCTTCGCACAATATGACAATAAATCACGAATAGTGGAGTAGTAAGATAGATGGTCAATCTGCCTAATTTTCTGACTTCCATACGATTGGCTCTCAGCCCCGTTCTAGCGGTTTTGTTCTTAAACGATAATCCCGTCTCGCGTTATTGGGTATTAGGAATCGTGATTTTGTCGGAATTAACCGATTTGTTTGACGGCTACATGGCAAGAAAACACGGCCAGGTCACCGATCTGGGCAAAATTCTCGATCCCATGGCCGACAGCATCTATCGCGACACCATATTTCTCTGTCTGGCCGTCGAACGCCAGGTCTCTCTCTTCCTCGTTCTGCCCATCCTGTATCGGGATTCGATCATTTCCACCCTGCGAACGGTCTGCGCCTATCGCGGAATCGTAGTCGCGGCGCGTTGGAGCGGTAAAGTCAAAGCGGTTCTTCAGGCCAATGTGATCATCATCATCCTCCTATTGCGCATTTTTGCGATGTACTACCCCGCTTTGGATGCAAAACTCTATGCAATCGCCAATATTCTGATGGGCCTCGCCTGCCTGTTCACTCTGTATTCCGCCTTTGATTATTTAAGCAATCTCATCCCCCGAATACGGGAGATCGACGCGCAGGAAAAACTCAAAAGCGAGTAAATTTCCCTTGCCGGCTTGCAATTCCTCACCAGAAGAGACTTTTAGCCTCTTCCTTCCTGCTTTTTTTCCTAAAAAAAGCGTTCTTACTCTTGATAAAACGCTCTCTGTCATTGTAGTATGATCAAATAACTCTATTTACGGATCAACAACTGGTAAATAAATATTCCCCGGCGTCTTAACTGTCTGTTTTTTTTGTCGTTCTTAATTCACGATGAAACGGGATGAACAACTATGTCAGACATACTCGATCGTATTCCAAAGTATATGAAAATCAAAGAAATTCTTCGTCAGGAAATTGAAGAAGGATTGCTCAAAGACGGAGAAAAAATAGCGCCCGAATCCGCGTTGATCAAACGATTCCAGGCCAGCAAAATGACGATCATCCATGCTCTGCAGGAATTGGTGGAGGAAGGATATATGCGCCGGGAGCAGGGAAGAGGCACTTTTGTGACCTATAGCGGCCGTCGATCGCCTCTCATCGCGGTTCTTGTTCCGCCGAGCGACTTAAGGCCTTTGACTTTTCTTATGGATGGAATTGAGACGGCCGCCGGCCGTTTAGAGTGCGAGTTGGTCAGTTTTAAAATGAAAGACGATAAAGCGGCCTGTACGGCATTGGCGGATCGCTTGATTTCGTTGAAAACGGATGGAGCGATCGTCTGTCCGGTCGACGGCGCCGTAAATCTGGAAAATTGCCAGTTATGGTTTAATCAACTCAAAAAATATGAAATCCCCGTGGTGATCCTCGATCTTCAATCGCAAAAACCCATGGGGGCTTCCCTGATTAAGACGAATAATGAGAACGCGATGGCGGAACTCACTCGCCGGGTGATTAAACTCGGGCATCGCCGATTATTGCTGATTCGAACCGGCAAGTACGAATATCTTAACACAGCGGCTCGAATTAATGGATTTTTACGAGCCGTCTATCAATACAACGATTTTGTGGAAAGCTTTCACATCCTCTCCTACAACGAAAATGATTCGATGGACGCGAGGCGCCATATCGTCCAATCGTTCATGGAGGAATTCCATCCCACGGCGTTAATGGCCCTTAACGATCATATCGCGATAGATTTGATGCGCATTTTGAAAAGCCTGCCGGATAACATCCATAAGAAGGTTTCCGTAACCGGATTCGACGATCTGCCTTTCGCGGAGTTTGCCGGATTAACGACTGTTTATCATCCCTTTCATGAAGTTGGAGAGAAAGCGATGGAGATGCTTCACGCCATGATCAAAAAAGGAAAACGGCCTTATTCAATAACCATTCCGTCCACTGTTGTCATCCGGGATTCCTTGAAGCCTCCCGCAAAAAAGGACGGTCGGTTCTCAAACACTCCGATTTCTTAAACGCCTTTACCCGAAATGATCGAATCCTTCCAATGGCGGCCCCTCCCAATTCTGCAGGCGCATGCTTTGGCTTGCAGGCGTGATCTCGCCGATAGGAGTCAACGGGCAGTTTGTAGAAGGCCAATTGTTCAAAAGAAACTTTGCCTGCTCCGGAGGCAGCGTGAAAAGCAGTTCATAATCTTCTCCCCCCTGCCAGGCGTATCGGCAAGAGTCGGGAAATCGCTTCAGGGCGTCGCTTGCAGGGAGCCGCCGGACGTCGACTTGAGCCGAAACGCCGCTGGCCCGGCACACTTTGGGCAGATCGCGCGCCAGACCGTCGCTGATGTCCGTCATGGCGGAAGGCTGCACTTGTTTCAACAATAACATCGCCTCCGCCAGCCGGGGCGTCGGCCGCAGAAATCGCTGAATCAGAAAACTTTCATCCGGATTGGAGGATTCTTGACTCCCTTTTTGAACAAGTTCCAACCCGGCGGCGGCGTCTCCCAGCGTCCCGGTAGTCAGAATCAAGTCTCCCTCCCGGGCTGAGTCGATGCGCACCGGCGTCGCCGTTATTTGACGCCCGATCGCCGTGATCGACGCCCAGATTTGCGGCGACCGCACCGTATCGCCGCCAATGATCTCCAATCCCCAGACTTCCCGCAGATCCGCCATGGTCTGATAAAATTCTTCGATCCATGAAACCAATGCGTCTTTCGGTAGTCCGATGGCGATAAGACCGTAAGCCGGCGTCGCTCCCTTGGCCGCCAGATCGCTGATATTGGAGGCGATGGCCTTGTAGGCCAGATCGGAGGCCGACGTCCATTCACGCTGAAAATGAATTCCTTCCACCATCGCGTCCTTGGTGATTACCAGGGGCGACGTCTGGGGCGCCAGGACGGCCGCGTCATCCCCGATTCCGACGAGAACCTCTTGGGATGGAGGCCCGAGAATCTCTTGGATGCGCCGGTGTAGTCCGAATTCGCCGATGTCTTGAATTGTTTGTTTCTTCATTCTGCCGTGTACTCTTCTACAAAAAATTAGCCGGACTCTATCATTTTAAGATATAATCCATGATAATGGCGACTTTTAATCCCGATGCAAGTCGGAAAATAATGAAAAAAGTTTCAACTAAGACGATAGATTTGATCAATTTAATCATTCTTTATCCGCGCTTTCTCGCGGATAAGTTTAATTTTTTGTGTATGTTGCGTCAAAACCGGTAATGAACGCCGCAGCGCGAAAATTTTTGTTTTCCTTAATAATGATAATCATTATTAATTTTATAGACATAATTTTTGGGGAGGCAAGCTTGCCCTGACTCGAATCGACGGGAGAAGAAGCGATGACCCAGAAGCAAACCTACCAAGAATTGCGCCGAAGAGTCCGCCTCGCGCATTTTCGCTATTTCACGTTATCCTTCTATTACTTCGCCATGCGCACTCTTTTTTATGCGATTCTCATCGCCTCGGCCGCCGCAATCGTCATGAAAATGCTTCCCTGGGATCTAACCCCGTATATCGCTTTTACGGTCACCATGATTTTCGCTCTTTTCTTGCCTGCCGCCGCCTTCTTTGCCTGGAAGCGCCGCGGATCCCTGCGCTCCACCGCCGTGCTGGCCGACCGCCATCTTCATTTGAAAGAAAAAATCTCCTCTGCGCTGGAATTGGGCGACCTCCAAAATATCCCCGCTCAGGAAAAAGAATGGAATCGCCTCGTGCTGTGCGACGCCCTGCGCTCCGTCGAGCGCATCAATCTGCAAAAAGCCTTCCCCGTCGTTCATCCGCGAGAATTGCGCTGGATCTGGATCCCCGCATTGGTGTTTATTACAACCTTCTTCATTCTTCCTCAGTGGGATTATTTGACCGGCGGCAAGCAGGCTTTGGCCAATGCCGCAGACCGGGAGCAAGTTCAGAAGGATATGCAAAAACTGCTGCAGCGCCAGCTGATCCTGGAGCGCAGCGCCAAAGAAAAAGAGGCGAAAGTAGCGGCGGAGATCTCCAAGCAAATCAAAGACTTAGCCGCCGATCTATCCAAAGGTAAAATTGATAAGCGCGACGCTCTTTCCCAGTTGTCTTCCCTCGAACAGGAATGGGAAAAAAAGAAAAAGCAGTTGGAAGAAATGCAGCAGTCCATGGATGAGCCGATCAGCCAGGGCATGAAGCCCAAGATGACAAATGAGTTAGTGGAGGCTCTGGAAGAAGAAGACCTGAATAAAGCGGCGGAAGCGCTCAGCAAATTGGAGAAGCAGCTGAAGCTCGGAAACATCGATCAAGAGGGAAAAGAGCAGCTTTCGAAAGAATTGCAGAAAATGGCTTCGTCAATGAACATGGATTCGCCGCTCTCCAAAGCCCTTAAAAATGCGGGAAATATGCTGCAGGCCGGCGAACTGGGCGAGTCGCTGCAATCGATGCAGCTGGCGGAAATGAGCCTGGCTGACATGCAGGATTTATTAGAGCAAATGGCCTTGATTCAGGCGGCCCTCAAAGATTTGAAAGACGTCAAATTGGCTCTGACGGGGGAATTTGCCGATGGCAAGTCTTTCGGCCTTGGCGAATGCCTTTGCGGCGCGGGATGCAAAGGCGGACAATGCCAGGGCCTCGAAGGCGTCAGACCCTGGCAGCCCGGCGAAAGCCGCCTCCAAAGCAGCGGAATGGGGGGGCCGGGCATCGGGCGCGGCGCCAATGCGCCCAATGAAAAAACCGACGTTCAAATGACGCCCGATCAATTGAAGGCGATGCTCGACAATGCGCCCATCCAGGCGATTCTTCCCGTCGACGGCGCTTCCATCAAAGGACAAGCGGCGATCGGCGTCAACGATTCGGCGGATTTCGAATACAGCCAGCAGGCCGAACAGGCTCTGGCCAAAGAGAAAGTGCCTCTGCCCCTTCGCCATCAGGTGCGCCTGTACTTCGACGTCGGATCGGATGGTGCGGCGGAAGAATAAACGGAAAATTCTAAACAAAAACTCATTCCTGGAACGATTTCGGGGGTTGGACGAAACGTCAAAATCCTGTCATAGTATTTTGCATATATCGAATGGCTCATCCGAAACATAGAGAGAGTCGTTTCGCACTATTCTTTTACTGGTTTTTAAGATTTTCACGAAAAAGGCGGATTGTCGATCTGTTACAGCTCATGTAAGCGGCTGACAGGCAACGCAAGGTTTAGGAGGGTTTTCATCCGTGCGAATTCAAAGCCGATTTTTCATTCTCTTATCCATAGGAATAGGTTTGATCTTTTTGCCGTTTATGACCGGCTGCGGAAAATCGTCTCCCGCTTCGATCACGATTTACACATCCGTCGACCGGGATTATTCGGAGCCGATCATCAAGGCGTTTCAAGAGCAGCATCCCGATATGTCCGTGCAGGCGATCTATGATTCTGAATTAACCAAAACCACGGGTCTCTACCAGCGGTTGCTTCAGGAAAAAGAGAATCCTCAAGCGGATGTGTTCTGGAACAACGAAATCGTTCGTACCATCCAGTTGAAAAACGCGGATGTTCTCGCGCCCTATCAATCGTCTTCCGCCGCCGATATTCCCGATTCGTTCAAAGATCCCGAGGGCTTTTGGACGGGATTCTCTGCGAGGGCGCGAGTGATGATCATGAACGCCAACGAAGTCCCCGAAACGGAAACGCCCGCCAGCATCCCGAATTTGGCGCAGCCGAAATACGTCGGGAAAATCGGGATGGCCAAACCGGAATTCGGAACGACGGTAACCCATATGGCGGCGCTCTATACGACCATGGGCAAGGATTTGTTGACGTTTCATTTGAAGCGAGCGCTTTCCAATCGAATGAAAGTATTGCCGGGGAACGCGACGGTTCGCGATGCGGCCGTGCGGGGCGACATTGCCTTCGGTCTGACGGACACTGATGATGTCTTCGCCGCTCTCGATGAAGGCAAGCCGGTGCGCATGGCGTTTCTCGATCAAAACAAAGATGGAACGCTCTTGATTCCCAATACCGTTGCATTGATTAAAAACAGCCCCAATCCGGCTGGCGGCAAACAATTGATCGATTATCTTCTTTCTCCCGAGGTGGAGGCCAAACTTGCGCAGAGCCGCGCCCGGCAGATTCCGGTTCGATCCTCTATTCCGCTTCCCGAAGGAGCGCCGAGCATCGACAGCATCAAAGCCATGAATGTGGATTACGCGAAAGTAGCGGAAAATGTGGAGCCGTGTCTCGAACTGATGCGAACCATCTTCCCATAAATCGCCGCGCAGCGATCTTTCGAGCGCTCTTGGCGGCGGTCTTCGCGCTGCCTCTTCTGCTTCTGGCGGGAAGCGTTTTTCCGCGGGAGTGGCCTGCGTTCGTCGATTCCTGGCGCGTCTTCGATCTGATAGCGCTGGAGCGTTTTTTCAGCAGCGTCGCGCTCTCGGCGTGGACGCTGTTGTTCTCGCTGATCCTGGCGTCGCCCGTCTATGTGGTTTTTTTGGGCGCGAAGAGCTCACTCCGGCGGTGGCTGCTTTTGTTTTCCATTCTGCCGCTGGCGCATCCCCCGTTCGGCGTCGCATCCGGCTGGATGATATTGATCTCGCGCATCGAACAATCCGGCGGCGGCCGGCTGCTGTTTGAGCGGCGGGGGATTCTTTCGCAGTGGCTTTATAGCCAGCCGGGCGGCGGGTGGCTTCTGGCGCTTTGTTTTTGGCCGATTGTGTTTTTGTTTCTCGCCTTGTCCGCCCAGCCGCGGCGTTCGCAAATCGATGCGGCGCGGATTGGCCTTACGCGCCGGGCGGCGATCCGGCATGTGCTTTGGCCTGCATGGCGCGAACCGCTTCTCGCCGCGGCCGCGGTAATCGTCTGCCTCTGCCTGCTCCAGTTTGAAACGCCCTCGCTTTTACAACTGCGCTCGTATTCGCTGGAAATTTTTACCCGCTTCTCCATTCCGGAGAATGAATGGAAGGCGTTGTTGTTGTGTCTTCCCTACGGGATCGGCGCTCTTTTACTGGCCTGGGCGATGCATCGCGCGAAACGCATTCTAAGTCTAACGGCCGGCGATCCCCCCTTCACATCCGTTCCGGGAAATTTGCGCCGAATCGCAATCGTGTTGACGCTGATTGTTTTTGGTCTATCCATCTTGATTCCTCTCGCTTCATTAATAGCGCAAACGGGATCGATTGCTTTTACGCTGCAGACCATGACCGATCATGCGGGAAGATTGGCGCGCAGCGTTTTTTATGCCGGAGCGGCCGCCTGCATCATCGTTCTCATCGGCGTCGTCTATGCGGGACAGCGGCGGGCGGGCCGGGATATCTTGTTTCCGGCCTTGACGATCGCCTTGTTCGCCTGTCCGGGAATTTTGCTGGCTTCCGGCTGGCTGCGACTGCGTTCTTACTGGCCGGGCGTTCTACCCTTCAGCGTCATGAGCCTCTCCATGTTGGGCGCTTATGTTGCGCATCGCATTTTGCTGGGATATGCGGCCGGCGCGCTGCTTTGGCGTTCGTACGGCGAACGGGCGCGCGAGTTCGAAGATTTAATGGAGATGAAGATCGCCGATAAGATTCGCTATCTTTATTTCCCGGCGTTTTTTCGCCCTGCCTTATTCGCCGTGGTCTTGACGGCTCTCCTGCTGTGGGGCGACGTCGCCATTACGATTCTTTTGCATCCTCCCGGCGGCGATACGCTGGCCGTCGAATATTTCAATCTGCTCCATTATGGGAGCGAAGCCAGAACGGCGGCCATCGGATTTATGCTGCTGCTGGGGCCGTCGTGCGTCATGGCGGCGGTATTTACGGCGATTGCGCTCAGTCGAAAGATTTGGTTAGTGAATGGATAAGAGCGATTCAATGTTTCCATCCGGAATTTCAGTCTCCTCGGCCTCTTTTGTGCGAAGCGGCCGCGCCGTTCTTCATGAGGTTACGTTTGACGCTCCCGAAAACGGGGTCACCGTCTTGTTTGGCCCCTCGGGCGCCGGGAAGACGACCTGCCTGCGCTTGATCGCCGGCTTGGAGCATCTAAGCGATGGGCAAATTCTGTTCGGCGGTGAAGTGCTCTCGTCCAAAGACGTCTACCTTTCCCCTCGACGGCGTCGGGTGGGGTATTGTTTTCAGGAAGAGGCGTTATGGCCTGCTTTGAATGTTCGCGAGCATTTGACGGCGACTCTCCGGGCGCAATATCGCGACCGCGCCTGGATCGATCTGCAGGCCCAGGAACTGCTCGATCGATTCGGTTTGACGTCATTGGCGCGCCGCATGCCCGCCCATCTATCCGGCGGCGAGAAGAAGCGGCTGGCGCTGTCGCGCGCTCTGGCGGCCAACCCGTCCATTCTGCTTTTGGACGAGCCGCTTTCCAGTTTGGACGGCCCTGCGCGCGATGAATTGATCGCTTATTTGAAAACTTGCCGTCATGAAAAACGATCCGTGATTCTGGTTACGCACCAACTGGATGAAACCTTCGCTCTCGGCGACCGGCTGGTCATTCTAGTCGGCGGCCGCGTTCTCCAGCAGGGAGATTTGCGCGAAGTTATGAGGCGCCCTCAAAGCCGCCAGGCGGCGCAATTGTTGGGCTACCGCAATTTTTACCAGGCTGTCGTGGACGGTCGATGTCTGAAAACTCCATTCGGTGAATGGGAAACAACCGCCGAATGGCAAGGCGAGGTGACGGCGGCCGCCTATGCGCAGGATATTACGGCGGAAGCGGATCCGCGGGGCGAGGGGATCGTCGAATCCTGCCGCCCCGCTTTGCGCTATTTTCGCCTTCAGGTTCGATATCGCCGGGATTGGGTGGAAGCAATGAGTCTTCAGGATATCCCCGCAGGTCAGCGCGTTTCGCTGCGCGACATTCATCCGCCTGCGATATTCAAGGAAGATCCATGATGAGAAGCCGACTGACTGGGCTCGCTTTGTTCATGATCGCAGCTTTGGCGGGCTGCTCGGGAAACGGCGGGCATCCGGATGTTTTAATGTGGGGCGCCCGGGGTGGGCTGCCCGGACATTTCGCCGCCCCGCGCGCCATCGAAGCCGGCGGCGAATTTGTCTACGTCATCGACCGGCTGGGAAGGGTGCAGAAATTCGATCTGCAGGGCCGCTATCTGTTGGAATGGCGCATCGAGCCCAATGACAACGGGACTCCCACCAATTTAGCCATCGACGAAAAGGGGGAACTCTGGATTCCCGACACGCACAATTCCCGCATCCTGCACTACAGCGCTGACGGCGCGCTTCTCTCTTCTTTCGGCGAATATGGGGAGGAAGAGGGAAAGTTCATCTATCCCACGGGGATCTGTTTTTCCATCGCGGGAGATCTGTTGATCGTTGAATACGGCGTCCGCGATCGGGTGCAGGTTTTTTCGCGCACGGGAGAGTATCTTGGAAAAACATGGGGGACTCATGGAGATCAGGAATATCAATTCAACCGGCCGATGGGAATCGAGCGAGGGCCGGACGGCCTGCTCTATATCGCCGACGCCGCCAACCACCGCTTGAAGGTCTATACCGACCAAGGCGAATTGGTGCGGATTATGGGAGAGCAAGGGCGGGGGCCCGGCCAGTTTGATTTCCCCTACGATATCGACATCGATCCTCAGGGTGATTTGTACGTGGCGGAATTCGCCAATCATCGAGTGCAAAAATTATCGCCCCTCGGCGAGCCTTTGGGATTCTGGGGAAGCATGGGATCGGCGCCCGGGCAGTTATACGAACCGTGGGGGGCGTCCATCGGGAAGGATTCGCTGTTCATAGCCGATACGCAAAACCATCGCGTGCAGGCGCCTCTGCTGGCGAAAATTCAACGATTCGACGCTCCTTCAAATCCCTGATTCGGCGATAGGCCGCCTGCAGGCTCACTCCAATCTTTTTTCTCTAAAAAACCGGCTGAATTTATTTAACTTTTGACGATCGAATTCACATATTTTTCTCAGGTTCAATTTTGATTTGCCGATAATGACTATGGTTGAATCTCGATGTTCATTGTTGCTATTGCAGCAATCCATTTTGGGATGCTGGCGAATTCGTCGCCCGTCTCGCTTGAGGAGGAAGATATGTACGGCAACTGTGTTTCATGCAGCCGGTTTACGAAGTTGAACCGATTTAAATTTTGCGCGACTTGCTTCGCCCAGGATGAACTGTTATTAGCCGGCGCTCATGAATTGCTGCAAAACGGAGGGAAGCAATCCATCCTGGACGTGGGCAAAAAACTGGATGTAACTCCCAAGCGGATTTTTCTCTGGATCGATCAGGGGCGCATTACCACAGAACGCCTCGAATATTTATGTCCGAAATGTGGAGAGGATCAACTCAACAACTTCTGCACTTGCCAGATGGAGCAGATCATGATTCATCGCGATCCGGCCGTAGAGGATGCCGAACCTCCGGTTGACAAACCGGAAAGATTTTACGCCAATCGCCGTGTTTCTCAGAAACAGGAGACGTATTGGAACTCCAAGTCAAAAATTTGTAAGCGCCAAAAACGAGATATCTGGCTGCTCACCTGACGCCTCTTTTCCTGAACCGATTTTACGATTTTTTTCTGCGCGTGCGCGGGGCGGGTTTGCGCTTGGGCGGGGGGACTGTTTTTTCTTCCGCATCCATGCCCGTCTGTTCGAGTTCGACAATTTTATCCCGGTACACGGCGGCTTTTTCGAATTCGAGATTTTTGGCGGCCTCGACCATGCGCCGTTTGAGTTCGGCGATCGTTTCCTTCTTGGTTTTATTTTTCAGGACAGCTGTTTCGGCGATCTGAAAGATCAATTCTTCGCTTTCGCGCTTCTTGGTGGAGCGGGTTTCGAGAATGGATCGGACCGCTTTTTTGATGGTTTTGGGTATGATGCCGTGCTTCTCATTGTACTCGAGTTGAATCTTGCGGCGCCGCTCCATTTCGGCGATGGCGCGATCCATCGATTGGGTGGGCTTGTCGGCGTACATAATCACTTCGCCGGCCACGTTGCGCGCCGCTCGGCCGCAGGTCTGAATCAAGGATCGTTCATCGCGCAAAAAGCCTTCGCGATCGGCGTCGAGGATGGCGACCAGCGACACTTCGGGGAGATCCAATCCCTCGCGCAGCAGATTGACGCCGACGATTACGTCGTACTCGCCCGAGCGCAGGCCTTCGAGAATTTCCGCGCGCTCGATGGTGTCGATCTGGAAATGCAGGTATTGCACTTTGACGCCCAGCTCCAGTAGATAGTTGGAAAGATCTTCGGCCATGCGTTTGGTGAGCGTGGTGGCCAGAGTGCGTTCGCCCCGCTCGACGCGTTCTCGGATGCGCCCGATCAGATCGTCGACCTGGCCCGTGGCGGGGCGCACGATGATTTTCGGGTCGACCAGTCCGGTGGGGCGGATGATCTGCTCGACGACGCGGGAACTTCGCTCCAGTTCCAACTGGGCGGGCGTGGCGGAGACGAAGACGCCCTGGTGGATGCTGTTCCAGAATTCTTCGAAAGAGAGAGGGCGGTTGTCGAGGGCGGAGGGCAGCCGGAAGCCGTATTCGACCAGGGTCTGCTTGCGGCTCTGGTCGCCGCCGTACATGCCGCGGATTTGGGGCAGCATGATATGCGATTCGTCGACGATGAGCAGAAAATCGTCGGGGAAAT
>JAFGTC010000184.1 GCA_016934335.1 Candidatus Omnitrophota bacterium
CGTCATATTTTCGCCGATCAAAAAGATCCTGCGCGTAAGCGAATCGTTTATCGGGCGCGATATTCGACCAGACGTCGCCGTGCGATCCGGTGGCGCTCTGCGGCGGCGGGGCGTCTTGCGGCGGGGGAATTTTTGTCAATTCGCGAAGACGGCCAAGCGGCTTGTCGCCGTCGCTTTCTACGTCGATGAATTGAGAAAGATCGCTTGGGTTTTCGCCGAAACGCCCTTGCCCCAGTTCGGTTTTGGGCCTCGAAGCGCGATGCGAAGCGCCGACCGTCTTCTGTTCGGTCAAAGCGTCCCGATAGCGGCGCAGGAAATCGCCTTGGAGGAAATCCATCAGCGAATCCTGTTGATCGCCGCCGGTTTGGAGCAATGGCGCAGGCGGCGCCGCATCCTGCGAGCATGCGGGATGAAGGAATGACGTCATGGATAGGAAAAGAATGATGATATACATTCTTTTCATATTAGCGCTTTTCCTCGCTCGCTGTCACAATCTTTCCGGGATTCAGGATGTTATGCGGATCGAAGACGCGTTTGATGTCCAATAACAATTGCTGCTCCCTCTTTCCCATTTCATACGACAAGTATGGCGCCTTTGAGATCCCGACGCCGTGCTCGCCGGAGATCGAGCCGTTCAGGGAGACGGTTCGCTGGAACAATTCGTCGACGGCCTGCTCGACTTTGGGATCCTGCTCGTCATGCGACATGAAGTTGACATGCAGGTTGCCGTCGCCCGCGTGGCCGAAGCAAAGCGCGAAGACGCCGTATTTTCGGCTGATCGCGTAAGCGTGCTCGAGCATGGCGGGGAAAGCGGAAATCGGCACGCAGATGTCTTCGTTGGTTTTGAACGGGGCTTTGGCGAACATGGCGGGGCTGAGGCTGCGGCGAATATCCCACAAGCGCTCTCGTTCTTGATCGTCGTCGGCTTCGGTGATTTGGACGGCGCCTTTGGATTGGCAGATTTCGATGAGCGCGGCTTTGTCTTCCTGCACGTCCGCCGGATCGAGGCCGTCGATTTCGATCAGCAGCAAGGCCTCGGCGATGGGCAGACCCGCCTCGGGATTGTGCGCATTGGCGGCCTCCAGACTGAGGCGATCGATGAATTCCAACGCGCAGGGAAGGGCGCCGCTTCCCAAAATCGCGCGCACCGCCTGGGCGGAATCGTCCACTGAGTCGAACAGGGCGATGAAGGTGGTTCGATGAGCGGGGTAGGGAATCAAGCGCAGCGTCGCTTCGGTGATGACAGCCAGGATGCCTTCCGAACCGATCAAAAGTTGAACCAGATTGAAACTGACGACGTTTTTTCGGGCTTTGGAGCCCAAATGGATGATTTCGCCGGTGGGTAAAACCGCTTCGAGAGATTGGATCCAGTCTTTGGTGGTTCCATACTTGACGCAGTTGAGTCCGCCTGCGCATTCCGCCAGCGTGCCGCCCAGGCTGGCGGTTTTGGCGCTCGACGGATCGGGAGGGTAAAACAATCCTTCCTTCTGGACGGCCGTTTTGAGAGATCCCAGGGGAATGCCTGTCTGAGCGGTGACTAACCGGTTGTCCGCATCGATCGAGCGAATAGCGGCCATGCGCTCCATGGACAGCAGGATTCCGCCTTGCAGCGCCAGGGCGCCGCCGGTATGCCCCGTGCCGCCGCCGCGCGGATAGACGGGGACCTTGTATTCACAGGCCAGTTTCATTAACCCGGAAATTTCCTCCGCCGTCTCCGCCCATACCACCACTTGCGGCGGATAATGGTGGCGAGTGGCGTCGTAGGCGTAGGTCATTAAATCGACGGGATCGTTGGAAACGCGCTCCGGCGTGAAAACTTTTTTTAAAGATTTCAGTAAAGAAGGGCTGATTTTAACCGGTTCGGTTGTTGGAACGGCGTTCATGCTCGCTTCCTTTTCGCGGCTGGATTTTCATTATTATCATAGACGAACCGGCCTGCCATGAAATGGGATGAACGCAAAAAAGGACGCATTCATCAGCGTCCTTTGGGAATGTTTTTATGCGTTGGGTTCGTCCGGATCAGACGAATTGTTTCAGGAAGCGGATGTCGTTGTCGAAGAACAAGCGGATATCGTTGATTTGATATTTCAGCATGGCGAATCGCTCGATGCCCAATCCGAAAGCGAATCCGGTGTATTTTTTCGAATCGTATCCGACGGCTTCGAATACGGCCGGATTGACCATGCCGCATCCGAGCACTTCCAGCCAGCCGGTTCCTTTGCAGATGCGGCATTGGGGATCGGCGCCCCGGCAGGCGAAGCATTCAATGTCCACTTCCGCGCTGGGTTCGGTGAAGGGGAAGAAGGAGGGGCGGAAGCGCGCGCCGATGTCGGGCGAGAAAATATAATGAATCATCTGCTCCAACGTCCCGCGAAGGTCGCGGAAGGAGATGTTCTCATCGACGACCAGCCCTTCGATTTGGCTGAACATGGGGGAGTGGGTGACGTCCGAGTCGCATCGATAGACGCGTCCGGGGGCGATCATGCGCAGCGGGGGTTGATGGCTTTCCATATAGCGAACCTGCACGGGCGACGTGTGGGTTCGGAGAACATGCCCGCTTTTCATGAAGAAGGTGTCCTGCATATCGCGGGCGGGATGATCGGGAGGGATGTTGAGCGCTTCGAAATTGTGGTATTCCGTTTCGATTTCCGGTCCTTCGCCGATGTCGTAACCCATGGAATGGAAGAAATCCTCGATTTCCAGCTGAGTGCGAATCAAGGGATGCACGGCGCCGCGCCGCGTCCAGGTTCCCGGCAAAGAAAGGTCGATGTCGTCTTGTTCGAGTTTTTGGGCGTCCTGGGCGCTTTTCAGTTCGTTTTGGCGCTTTTGGTAAGCCTCCTCGAGCGCATCGGCGACTTCGTTGGCGCATTGGCCGATCAGGGGGCGTTCTTCTTTCGATAATCGCCCTAATCCTCGCAGGATGCCTTTGACTTTGCCTTTTTTCCCCAAGTAACGCGTGCGCGCTTCATAGAGGGATTGCGGCGAATCCGCTTTGTCGAAATCATCGATGCCCTGACGACGCGCTTCTTCCAATTGCGAGCGGAGATCCGGTTGGTCGGTCATAATAGTGAGTGATTCCTTCTCATTTCATAAACACGAAAAGTCCGCGGCGTCGCCGCCGCGGCTTTAGCTTGTGTAAAGAAAACAAACGTTTTACGCCGCGGGCTGTTGAACGGCGTCAACCAATTGACGGAACGCCTGGGGATCGGAAACCGCCAGTTCGGCCAATTGCTTCCGGTCGATTTCGATGCCGGCTTTGATCAATTTCCCCATAAAAACGCTGTAGGACGTCCCGGCTAGTTTGGCCGCCGCGCTGATGCGCTGAATCCAAAGAGCGCGGAACTCGCGTTTTCGAACGCGGCGATCGCGGTAAGCGTACTGCAGGGCTTTATGCACGCCGTGGCGGGCGGAGCGAATTTGATTGCGGCGTCCCAAACGCGAGCCTTTGGCGGCTTTGAGGATTTTTTTGCGTCGGTTACGCGATGTGACTTGACTGATGGCGCGTGGCATAATTCAAAAACCTCTTTCGATAAATATTCGTATTTTGTTCTTATTGAGCCAGCATGCGGCGCACGCGCTTCACTTCGGCGGCGGCGACGACGGTTTGCTGGCGAAGACGCCGCTTCTGTTTGGTGGTTTTTCGGCGTCGCAGATGGCTTAAGTAGGCGCGTTCGCGCTTGAATTTTCCATTTTTGGATTTGCGGAACCGCTTGAAGGCGGCTCGATTGGTTTTCATTTTGGGTCCAGATGCCATGATTACTCCTCGTTCGCAGATTCTCGAATCGAATTATTTATATCTTCATCCGGCGGCAATGATTGACCGGGATTGGATGCTTCTGACGCGTTATCGGTTAGTCTGGCTTCTTCTCTCTGCTCCGCCAGCTTTTTCTCATCTTTGTTCTTTTTCTTTTGAGCCGGCGTGTGTGGAGCGAGAATCATATTCATGAAACGCCCCTCTGTTCGGGGCTGCTGCTCAACGGATCCGTAATCCGCTAAATCTTCGATAACGCGATCCAAAACGACGCGGCCTAAATCTTTATGGGCGTTTTCCCGACCCCGGAATTGGAGAATGAACTTGACTTTATCTCCATGCTCCAAAAACTTGATCGCATACTTCATTTTGAAATCGTAATCGTGCTGATCGATGCGCGGTCGAAGTTTGATTTCCTTGACTACGATCATCTTTTGCTTCTTTTTGGCTTCTTTCTGCTTTTTGGCCAATTCATAGCGATATTGGCCAAAATCCATCACCCGGCAGACATGCGGTTTGGATTTGGCGCTTACTTCTACCAGATCTAAGCCCGCATCGGCCGCTTTCTGAAGAGCTTCAGCAATGGGAACGACGCCGACGTGTTCGCCTTCTGCATCGATCAACCGAACTTCACGCTCCCGGATCAAGTCGTTAATTCTTGTCATATCGCGGGGAGCGTCCCGCTTGATAGTCGTTTTTTTTCTAATTGAGAATCACACTCCTTTCAGACCGAATCGGTCAGGATAAAAAGATATTTCGGTATTATAAATCACTTTTAGGGATTTGGGTAACCGTTTTGATGTGTTCGAACGCTTTTTCCAGACTCATGACGCCCAAATCGCGTTTGCCCCGCTCGCGCACGGAAACGGTTCCTTCTTCGATTTCCCGCTTTCCCGCCACCAGCATGACAGGAATTTTCCTGGCTTCCGCTTCGCGAATTTTGTAGCCGATTTTTTCATTGCGCAAGTCCGTGTCGCAGCGGATGTTTTGCGCGCGCAGCTGCTTATTGATGTCTTCGGCGTAAGGAATTTGAGCGTCGGTGATGGGGAGCACGACGGTTTGAACGGGGGAAAGCCACCCGGGAAACGCGCCCTTGTAGTGCTCGATCAGGTTGCCCATAAATCGCTCCATCGAGCCCAGCACCGTGCGATGGATCATAACGACTCGCTTTTTTTCGCCGTCCGAGTCGATGTAGTTGACGTCGAATCGTTCGGGTAGATTGAAATCCAGTTGGAAGGTCGGCCCCTGCCAGGTTCGGCCCAACGCGTCGAACAGTTTGACGTCGATTTTGGGGCCGTAGAAGACGCCGCCGCCCTCGTCGATTTTCCACGGCTTGCCTGTTTTTTCCAAACAGCCGCGCAGCGTGCTGGTGGCGTGATCCCACATCTCGTCGGTTCCCATCCATTTCTCCGGACGGGTGGCGAGATACATTTCGTATTCGAAGCCGAAGGCTTTCATCATGAAATCGGCCAGGCTGATGACGCCGTTGATCTCATCCTCCAACTGATCGGGTCGGCAAAAGATGTGCGCATCGTCCTGGGTGAAGCCCCTCACGCGCAGCAGACCGTGCAAGGTTCCGGAGCGTTCGTAGCGATAGACGGTGCCCAATTCCGCATAACGGATGGGCAGATCGCGGTAACTGTGCAGATGGGTCTTAAAAATCAAAATATGTCCCGGACAGTTCATGGGTTTGACGTAATAATCAATCCCGTCAATGTCCATGGGGGAATACATATTTTCTTTGTAATTTTCCAGATGACCGGATTGCTGAAAGAGATTTTCACGCAGCAGGTGCGGAATATAAACGAGTTCATATCCGCGCTTATAATGCTCGTCGCGCCAAAAGGTTTCGATCGTATTGCGAACCCGGGAGCCTTGAGGGTGCCAGAAAATCAATCCCGGCCCGGCTGCTTCATGAATGCTGTAGAGATCGAGATCCGCGCCGATCCTGCGGTGGTCGCGCTCCTTCGCTTCTTCCAGTTTCTTAAGATAGTCTTTGAGTTCCTGCTTCGATCCCGCCGCGGTTCCATAGATGCGCTGAAGCATCGGCCGATTCTCGTCGCCGCGCCAGTAGGCTCCTGCATTCTGCAGCAGTTTGAAATGCTTGAGATATCCCGTATCGGGTACATGCGGACCCCGGCACATATCGATGAACTGGCCTTGTTTATAGAAGCTGAAAGAAGGATCTTCAAAATCTTCGATCAATTCGACTTTGTAGGGTTGGTTTTGTTTCTTGTAGTAATCCAGCGCTTCTTCTCGAGACAGGGTGAAGCGCTCTACGGAGATGCGATCCCGGCTGCGTTCTTTCATCCGCTCTTCGATCTGCTCGAGATCTTCGGGCGTGAACGGCTTTTCTACATCAAAGTCGTAGTAGAATCCCTCGTCAATGGGCGGGCCGATGGCTAATTTCGCATTGGGGAAGAGCTCTGTGACGGCCTGGGCCATCAAGTGGGTCGTACTGTGAAAGAGGATTTCCTTGCCTTCCGGATCATGGGGCGTCAGCCATTCCAAATCGCCGTTTTCGCACAAGGATTGTTTCAAATCAACCAGCTGTCCGTTGAATTTGGCGGCAATGACTCCATCGGGCTTTTTGTTCTGCGATTGGAGCAGTTCGAGAGGAGTCGCGCCGGCGTCGGCTTCTACAGATTCCCCCCCGATTTTTATGCGAATTTTGTCACAGTCTTTCACATTCGATTCAGACATAATCACTTCACATTACCCTGGTATCTTTGCGATTCATTATCCTTTTATGGTAGAAAGGTTATACAACGGAAAATGCCTTCTCCTGATTGTACTTTGTTTAGAAAAAAATGTCGATGAATCGCTTATGCCTATATTCAAAAAAAGAGACCATGGTGGTCTCTTTCGCTGACCGAATCACTGAATTTCTCATTCACTCTTCGCGAGGAGCGAAAATAAAGTTTTGAGGAAAATATGGGTCCTACTGGACTTGAACCAGTGACCTCTTGCATGTCAAGCAAGCACTCTAACCAAGCTGAGCTAAGGACCCTTTTGTACTTATTATATTGTATAAGATTTCTGCGGTTTTCCAACCCCAAAAAAGAGGAGGAAGCCTCAGCTGAATTCTGCTAAGATTAAACAGAACAAAAGTATATCGAATTCTGGCGCGCAGTCAACAGCCGCAGGAAGAACTCGATTCAACATAATCATGAATTTTTTCTTGAAGCCGATATGATCATCGATGACGGAATGTCTTCTTGGATGGCGGAGGCTTGCGGCGCTTCCTAACTCACTGAGAGAGCAGAGGATGGCGATGTGTGGAAAGTGGTTCAAAATCGTACTTATTCTATTCTTGCTTTTTTTGCCTGTGGGAATTTTGCTGTATACGCTTTTCCAATCCCCGCATTCCATTGTCATTGGGACGGGGCCGGAGGGCGGATTATACAGAAAAATATCCGAAAGTCTGGCCGTTCAAATCAATCGAACCGCTTCTGATACAATCAAAGCCTCCACCATGGCGACGGACGGGTCGTTTCATAATCTTTTCCTCCTACAAAGCGGCGAAGTGGATTTTGCCTTGTATCAGCCCGGAACCTTGGAGACGGTGCTCAAGCATGATGCGGCGTATGCGGAGGAATTCTGCCGGAAAAATCATATTCAATTCAGAGACCAGCGCACGAACGAGGTTCGAGTCGATCAAGTCGCTTTTGTCGCCAATCTCTATTCTCAACCCGCCCATTTCATTGTTCGCAAGGATGCGGGAATCCATTCCATCTTTGACTTAAAAGATAAGATTGTCTCGTTGGGGCTGCACCCTTCGGGCGATTATTCCATGAGCCTGAATTTGTTGGAGCATTTTCAATTTATCGAGAACTTCGGGATGACGTCCGAACCGAAATTCCGATTTATTCCCCGGTTTTTCAATTATAAACAAGTGAAGCGTTGTCTTGAAGAAAAGACGTTGGATGCGGTTTTCATCACAATAGGAATTCACGCTCCGATCTTCCGTGAATTGGCGAGCGATTCCAACCTTGATATTTTGGATGTTCCCTACTTGGAAGCCTTGGAGAAACAGTATTTATTCACGTATCCCTATGAAATACCCGCCGGCATGTACAGCACAAGCCCTATGCCTTCCAATAATGTCAAAACCATCGCTTCAGGCGCTCATTTATTGACGCGCATCGGCATGAATCGAAGCGTCGTCCGAAAGGTCCTCAAAATCATATTGGACCAAAATTTCATTACGGAGAACCAACTCGATGAATTGGCCGCCGATGGGCAGGACTTCGCCCTTCGAAAGCCCGTTTTTCCCATTCATAGCGGCGCCTGGAGCGTTTACCATCCCGAATTGGAGCCTCTGCTGTCGTCGGAATTTGTCGAAGGAACCGAGGGAATTCGCTCTTTTCTGGTCTCGACGGCGATTGCGATTTATATCATTTTTCGCTGGATCCGGCAGAAAAATCGAAAAAAGAAAGCCCATAAATTCGATAAATACCTGCGTTCTTTACTTACCATCGAACGCGATCAACTGCTGCTCGATCAGCGTGACGACGCCGATGATTTGGATGAACTGCAGCGATTATTGGACGAGGTCACGTATTTAAGACAAGAAGCCTTGCAGGAATTTACGGCGCATGAAATCAATGAAGATCGAGCCGTGGTCGGTTTTATAGAGATGTGTCATGCGTTAAGCAACAAGATCAACGCAAAAATATCAAGGCAGCGGTTCGATAAACACTTCAAATCTCTTCAAGAAGCGCTGCACGAGTTGAAGCGGTCGAAGCCATGATTTGATGGGATCCGATCGAGCGAAGCGCGGGCTATCCCTCTCCCGCAATCAAGGCGCAGGCCTCGTCCATCATGCCGGTGATGAGGCTTGCCTGGCGGGTGGCGTTGCCCAGAATCGAAAAGAGATAGGTCTTGCCGCTTTTGGCTTCTATTTTCCCCGACAAAGCACGGATGCCGTTGAGAGTGCCGGTTTTGGCGAACACGCGCCCGTAGGCGTCGGTTCCGCGCATGCGATGCTTCAAGGTTCCATTGACGCCTGCTTTAGGCATGGCGTCAAAGAACGTTCCCGCATAGGAGGATTGATCCATGATTCTAAGAATTTGAACCAACGCATCGGCGCTGATGCGGTTTTCGCGAGACAATCCCGATCCGTCGGCCAGGTACAGCGCATCGATGGCGCAGCCGTGCTTGAAGAAAACGTCCTTGATCGCCATGGCCCCCGTCTGCCAGCTTCCGATTCCATATTCGGCGAATCCCAGCGTCTTTAAAAAATGTTCGGCATAGAGGTTCTGGCTGTTTTTCATGCACACATCCAGCAGTTGAATGAGCGGCATGGATGGATGGTCGAAGGCTTTTTCCCAGGTTTTTTGATCGGGGAGTTGGATGTCGTCGCCGTCGCGCGCCGACCCGCGAACCTGGATTCCTTCCGCCTGTAATATTTCCTTGAACACGGTCGCAAAATAGAGCGTCGGGTTTGGGATCGTAACATACACGGTCGCCGCGCCTTTCGCTCGAATCGAACCGGTCAGTTGAATCTCCGTGCTCTCCGGTTCGCGCTGAACGATCACGCCGCGCTCGTTTTTGGCCGAGCGTACAGTTTGTACGTCGCTTTGCACGTCGACGTAACGAGTAGGGGGATTCCACGAAATGTTCGCTGGCTGTCCGGAAACGGGCGCCCCGAGCACTTGAATGTCTACGCAGCCGTCATTGAAGGAAAGCGCGCTGACTTCGGCCGCGTACCATTCGATCAAATCCGACGGATGCCAATTGAGGCCGTGCGGATCGTCGTCGAAGACGTCGTCGACGCCGATCACGTCGCCCTGAATGGTTTGAATCCCTTTTTGTTTGAACTTTTCCGCCCATTGCCGCATCAGAAAGGTCGCATCGCCGTCATAAAACCGCCCTCCCAGACTGGGATCGCCGGCGCCGGCGACGATCAGATCGCCTTGCAGCATGGAATTTTGGATCTTGCCGGTTGTGTAGAACTCGGTGTTGTAAGTGTAGTTCGGCCCCAGGCGCAGCATCGCAGCCGCGCAGACAATCAGTTTTTCGTTCGAAGCGGGAATCAGACGCCGGTGGGGCGTCATCGAATAGAGCGATTTGCCCGTTTCTTTATCCTCGACCTGAATGCTCCAAACGGCATAAGAATGGCCGTTAAAGATCGCGTCAAGACGCTCCTTTAACGGCTCAGTCGAAGGCTCTAAAACATTCAGGAGAGAGATCAGAGAAACGGCTGTCCAAATAAATCCGTTTTTCATGCTCAACCCAATGAAACTCTCTCGTTAAAAAATCCTACTATGCGAACTCAAATTAGCGAAGAATCCAGCGGGAGGCTTAACGCATGCTGACGCCGCCGGTCGTACCTTCTTCGCTTTCTTCCGCCACGTTTTCCAGCGTATGGCTTTCGACTTCCATTACGACGTTCACTTGACCGTTCTCCTGGTTGGTGATGTTGAGGGAGTTGATGGTCTGCACGCGCGGACCGTATTCGATGTCATACATATAATTCATCAAAGCGCTGTAATCGGCGTTCAAATCCATGGTTAACGAACGCTTGATATAATAATCCTGGTTGGAATTTTCCATGTTCTGGTTGAATTTCTCGATGACTTCCGGGGGAATCAACTCATCCTTGTAATATTTCTGGTAGGTTTTGTATTGTTCGATCTTATCGATGATGTCTTTGACGACAATGATTTTTTCTTCGATGGTCAATTTCTGATCGATTTTACTGGGATCGACATCGGTGATTCGATCCGTCCAATACAGATCGCCGAGCATTTGGGCCTTTTGACGCAGTTCGATGTCGCTGGTTCCGGCGTTGCGGAACATGCTGAGCAGGCCGCCGCCCATTCCGTAGCCGCCCATGCCCATCATGCCCATTCCCATGCCCATTCCCATACC
>JAFGTC010000185.1 GCA_016934335.1 Candidatus Omnitrophota bacterium
AAATTGGGTACGGCGATGGCGGCGAGAATGCCGATGATGGCGACGACAATTAACAATTCGATCAGCGTGAATGCATCCGGCGTTTTTCGACTCATGCTTTTGCGTCTCCGGTGTATCTATCCGTCTCTTCACTCCATCGCGGATTCAACCTGATTGTCTCTTATTTTTTTCGGGGGCGATAGTTCTCCAGCGGCGGCCGGCGCATGGGATTCCTTGACCCGCCTCTTTCTCTCTGACAAAGTAATGACGTCTGCCATTCGACCTGAATGGGCGGGCATTCTAATCCTTGATGAAGGGAAGAGGCGCCGTCCAATCCAATATTACGCAGACGACAAAGCAGCCATGACAATTCACGTATTATTCGAAAATGAAGATCTGTTCGCCGTAGAAAAGCCGGAGGGGATCTCGACGGTTTTTGAACGATGCAAAGAAGTTGGATGTCTCGTCCAATCGCTGCGCGACATCACCGGACTGCCCCTGATGCCGGTGCACCGGTTGGATAAGGCCGTCAGCGGGGCGGTGGTTTTCGCCAAGCACCCGAGAGCGCACCGGATTTTAAACCTGATGTTCGACCGCCGCGAAGTTCATAAAACCTATGCCGCCGTAGTTCATGGAATCATCGAAGATCGGCGGGGCGTCATTGACAAGCCGATCCGGCAGTTCGGTTCGGGGCGCATGGGCGTCGATGAAATCCGGGGGAAGGAATCCATCACCCGATTCGAGACGGTCAAGAGCGATTCGCAATACACCTGGGTGAAGTTGATGCCGGATACGGGACGGCGGCATCAACTGCGCGTGCACATGTACAGCATCGGCCGCCCGATTGTCGGCGATCCGATGTATGGGGATAGGTCTGTGCAAAGCGGATATCCCCGGCTGATGCTGCATTCGCAATGCATCGAGTTTTCATGGAACGGTGAGGCGCTGCAAATCGCATCGCCGATCCCCGAGACATTTTTGTAAGGGCGATTCGGCTGGAATGCGATATTTTTCCTGCAGCCGCCGGGCGATGTCCATATCCATTTCGCGAAATTCCGAATAATAGCGACTAGAAAGCCGCGTCATTTCCTGAACCAGATGATTTTCGGGAACGGCGTCAAGATCGGATGCGGCGTTCGGGCGGGTTTTGAACAGGGGAAGACTGTTACAGTTGAACAGACCCTTGCGGACAATCCGCTCAAACATGCCTAATACCAAACAGCTGCGATTGAGTTGATTTTCGTCCGCAAGGGCCAGTTTGCGTCCCGGAGGATCGATTCGATGAATCAGGTTGTTGTGCTGCTGGAAAAAACGGAGAATCGTTTTCGCCGGGAGAGAGGGGTCGTCCGGCCCCGGACCGTAAGAGAACGCGCCGATCTTCTCCTGGCTGCACCAGCACGCCCCTTTCCAGGCGAGAAAAGTCTCGGCGGGATAGATCTTAAAATAATAGAGAAGACGGTAATCGAACGAAATTTTCACCCATTCACGTTCTTCTTCGGAAAAGAAGCGCCTGGCCGGGCTTGGGATTGTCGGCGCGGCCGTTTTGCAGCGCACTGACGGAATCATTGTCAGGCGTCCGGCGAAGCGATCCGAGAACGGCTTCAATGGCGCCGAGCGCCAATCGAAATCGGATGGAGGGGGGGCCAAAACATGAGCAAGGTTCATATTATTCTCCCGGATATTCTTTGTACAAAAGTTCACTGAACATATTATCACTAAAAATAACCTTGTCAACCGATTTTTTTGCCGGGATTCAATTTTTCTGAGATTATAAGATAAAAAAGCGCGGCGGACGATGCTTTGCGCACCGCCCGCCGCGATATTCATTTGCGGAATGTTTCGATGCAAATATAATCTTGCAAGTTTAATAGTGCAAGATATTAAGCAACTTCATGGATGCATTCGATCTGCTTGTAGCGGCAGAATCGCTTCAGGTCTTTCACGACATTGCCATAGCATGTAACGCGATGCAGGCCTTGCGTCCAGTTTTGCCACAATTTTTCCGCATCGCCGTCGATCTGTACGGTGATTTTCGTGCGGCACCCGCGCGGGCCCTGGG
Source organism: Candidatus Omnitrophota bacterium (assembly GCA_016934335.1). Lineage (GTDB taxonomy): Bacteria > Hinthialibacterota > Hinthialibacteria > Hinthialibacterales > Hinthialibacteraceae > JAFGTC01. Next base: position 2,039 of record JAFGTC010000185.1, read on the forward strand.
GCGCATCGATGATGTCTCCCGTGAAATAAAGGAGTTGATCGGCGTTGGGCAGTTGGGCCTGGGTGACTTTTTGCCCGATTTTCATGCGCACCTGGGGCACGGCGCCTTCCTGGCGCTCCATGATAGTGCGCAGCCGATAGGGGGCGCGGTCTCCCTCTGGTCCATTCATGCGAGTGCTGCCCAGGCAATGAGCAAGAATGGCTGAGTTGGTCGATGTATCGAAGGTGGGATCGCTGATGAAGCCCGGCCTTCCAGTTAATCCTTGAAAAATAATGTGAGTCATGGCGCTGCGGAGATCGGATTCGCATATGCCGCCCAATCCCATATCGTTCAGGCGGGTGAAGCCGATGCAGGGGAAGGCGGGCAGTTGGTGATACATAGTGCCGTAGCAGTCGGCGGTGATGACGGTTGCGTTTTCTTCATTAAGCAATTTTTCAAACGCCAGGGCTAATTTACACGATTTGAAGATTTCGTCTTCGGAGGGCTCGACGACTTTTTCGGCTTCGGCGATCCATTTGCGGGCTTCGTCCTGAGCCTGTCGGTCGGGAATGGATTCATACGCGTCGAGAACGCGCTGGCGGTCGATTTTGATGAATTGCACGCCGAATTTATCCTGCATGGGTTGAACAAAATCGGCCGACATGTCTCGTGCGGTGATGTTGAGAATCTTCGCTTCATGCAAGTGATGGATGGCGCGGAACGGGCGGACTGCTTCGGCAAGTTGGTGGACGTCCGAGGTGAGGAAGCATTCCAGCAGAGCGCCTTCTTTCTGTTTTCGCATATCGCCGAAGCTGACCCATTCATGCCCGGAATAGGGAGCGGCGAACAAGGCGGTCGGCTTCTCGAACTGAAGCAAAGGAGTGAGCAGGCTGCGGATGCCCATAGTCAGGTGGATAAGCAGAAGGCCGTCGGCTTCTTTGATTTTATCCGCAACCGGCTGAATCTGTTCGGGTTTGGATATCAATTCGTTGACGACGAAATCGACGTCGGCGAAATCGTCCTTCATTTGCGCGAAGTCGTCTTCATATTTCTGCCGCTCCTTGTTGATATCCACGGCGGGGCTGGGCCAGTGGGCGTTTGCCTGACCGAGGTAAATCTTGGCGATTTTCACCTTGCCGGTGCGGCACCCGGGACTGATCAATACCGGGGGCTTGGCGTATGCCTGACCGGCGGCCAGAGACGACGCTCCGAGAAAAGCGGCGCTTCCTGCGGCGGACATTTGGATAAAGGTTCTTCGTTGGAAATCGTTTGTCATTTTTTTTACTCCCCTGGGCTGGATAAGCGCTGATTCAGTTTCGCAAAACCACCAATCGCAAAACCACCAATTTCAGGGGCATAATCGCAGAAAGCCCTCTTGAGAACAAGAGGACTTTCCACTTTCGAGAGGGGGAAGATGGTACGGGCTGTTATTGCAGCCCGAGGAGAAAACGATCCCATCGGGGAGTGTAGACCCGATCGGGATTAAGAGACATAACCACTCCGTTGACTTTACCCAGGATGTCTTTGCGCAGCACGACGCCGAAATAGCGTGAATCGAAACTTTCGTCGCGATTGTCGCCCATCATAAAGTATTCATTGGAGTTCAATTCGACGGGGCTGAAATCGAGACCGCGGGAGGACTGCGAGTGGGTCATGACCAAATGATCGACGCCGTCGAGGTTTTCGAGCGAATATTGATACTGCGAAGCGTGATCGATGTATTGCTTGGGAATCGATACGCTGCCGGGATCTCCATATTGCATAGGCTGGCCGTTGATATACAAGCATTTATTACGGTAAGCGACGACGTCGCCGGGAACGCCGACGACGCGTTTGCACAATCGCCGGCCGTCATGAGGAGAAAAACAGACGACGATATCGCCCCGTTTGGGCCCTTCCCATTGCAGCAACCGGAAGGGGGTCAAAGGGAACCGGACGCCGTAAGCCATTTTGTTGACGAAAATGCGGTCTCCTTCGAGGATGGTGGGCTTCATGGAGCCGGTGGGGACGTCGTTCCAATCGGCCACCGCCGACCGAAACGTCACCACGACCAGAGCGACCATCAGAAAGGGCTTCGCCCATTCGCACCAGAAGATCCCCGCGTATTTTTTCCACGATTTCCGCATGCGTCCGCCTCCATGAAATCGAATGGAACAGCAAGAATTCATGACTTCTTAGATAAGAACGGTTTGCGATGATAGAGAGTTACGTTGCAACACCATGATTTATTTTATTTTTTCTCATTTATGTTTTTCTCATTTACGCCTTCCCCTCTCAATCGAATGAAATGCGGCCGGTTTTTTCCGAAGAAAAAAGGCGCTTTGAGACGCCGCTTTGACAGGGCCGGGTGGAATAACTCCTTGACCGTTTTTTTGACAGGCGTGTATTCTTAAAAGAGAAGGTATAATTAAGCATCACCCCAAATTTGCGGAAGGCGACCTCATGAAAGTTTTGCTGATTCAACCGCCCGAATTTCACATGATTACAACGAACGTGCCCAGCGTAGTGGATGAAGAGAGCGGCGCGTATCCTCCCTTAGGGCTTCTTTATATCGCCGCCTATCTGGAGCAGCAGTCTTCGTGTGAGGTCGAGATATTAGACACAATTCTCGATCAGCTCTCCTATGAGGAGATTGAAGAGGAAATCCGGCGGAGAAAGCCCGATCTGGTAGGCATTCAGGCGATGACATTTACGCTGATCGACGCAACATTGACGGCCAAAGCCGTCAAGAAGGTCGATCCCTCCATCCCGGTCGTATTCGGCGGGCCGCATGTTTTTATCTATCCTCAGGAAACGCTAAAAATTCGCGAGGTGGATTACATCGTCGTTGGAGAGGGAGAAATTACATTTCATAACCTCGTGCAGGCGCTTGAGGAAGAGCGGGATTTAGCCGCGGTTTCCGGGATCGGGTATCGCGACAAGCAGGGCGAGATCAAGTTGACTCCCATGGTTCCCTTGAATCAGACGCTGGACGAACTGCCCATGCCCGCGCGCCATCTGGTTCCACAGGACCGATATTATTCCGTGCTGGCCAAGGAGACGCCGATCACCACCATGATGACCAGCCGCGGCTGCCCTATGCAGTGCATTTTTTGCGACCGGCCGCATCTGGGAAAGCAGTTTCGCTACCGGAGCCCTGAAAGCGTCGTCGAAGAGATGGCGGCCTGCGAAGCGATGGGGATCAAGGAAATTTTTGTCTACGACGATACGTTCACCATCCGGCGCGACCGAGTGATCGAGATTTGCCGGCAGAAAATCGAGCGCGGCCTGACGATCAAATGGGATATCCGCGCGCATATCAACACCATCAGCGACGAAGTTCTGGATGCGCTGGCTGCGGCCGGCTGCCATCGAATTCACTACGGAGTGGAATCGGGGACGAAAGAGATCACCAAGATCCTGAAGAAGGGCATCGATCTTGAGCGTACGCGCGAAGTGTTCAAGAAAACCAAGCAGCGGGGAATCACGACGCTGGGCTATTTCATGATCGGCAATCCCACCGAGACGCGCGAACAGGCGCTCGAAACGATCGAATACGCACGCCGATTGGACGCCGATTTTATTCATTTATCAGTGGCGACTCCCTTCCCCGCGACCGAACTTTACAGGATGGGCTTTCAAACAGGAATTTATAAAAAAGACTATTGGCGGGAATTCGCCCGCAATCCCCGGGAAGATTTCAAGCCCCGGCTGTGGGATGAGATCATGAGCGAAGAGGAACTGATCG
>JAFGTC010000186.1 GCA_016934335.1 Candidatus Omnitrophota bacterium
CAGGGAACAGGCGTTACTCCGCTGATATTATTGTTCTACAACAGCGAATCCCCCTATGGCCTCCAAGACGGCGGTTTGCATATCTCCTGCAATTTTCCCGGTTATGCTGTTGTATCCACTCACATCGAACCGGGATTGGCGGAGCATAATTGGCTGGATCGCTCCATTGTTTTAGTCAAATTGGATCCATCGAATCCAGAAGTATTCTATTTGGCGAAAATACACAACACGACGCAGTCCTATTGGGAAGAAACTCATGGAACGATTACGAATGACGGCGGCAAAATAGTCTGGGCGACAAATTGGAATCAAAATGTAGGACAAGATCAGGTTTTCATGATGCAATTGGATATGCCTCCAAACTGGGCGCAGCCAGTAAGCGGCATAGGTGTTTGGAACGAATTTTGACGATGCGCTCGAGAGGCCTTCCTTCTTGGCGCCCGAATTATCAAAGGGAGACGCACCGGCATCGAGAGGAAATTGGTCATCTGAGAAGGATAATGATGAATTCAATCGGCAAATGAATCTTTAGAACTGAACCTCGCCTCCTGAATGTGATATACTCCCGCCAAATCAATATGCGAGGAGGTCTGCCTCATGGTGATGACGCAAAAACGTCGTTCCTTTTTAAAGCAAACCGCGGCGGCGAGCGCCCTGCTTTCCGCTCCGGCGGTTTTAACCCAGGCGCAAGGAAAAAAATACCGCTGCGCGACAATCGGTGCGGGTTGGTGGGGATTGAACATAACTCGATACGCCATGGCGTCGGGCGAAGTGCAAATGGTGGGAGTCTGCGACGTCGACAACAGCCGGGTGCGCCAACTCGACCGCGTTCATCGAGAACAATTGGGCGGTCAATACGATGAGAAAAAACCCTATCTGGATAAAGTCTACGACCTGGTGAACAAACTCAGCGGCGACGAGCCCCGCAAGTACATGGATTATCGGGAAATGCTCGAAAAAGAAAAGCCGGACATCGTCATTGTAGGAACTCCCGATCACTGGCATCCGCTCTGCGCCATCGCGGCAGTCAAAGCAGGCGCTCACGTGTATGTCGAAAAACCCATCTGCCATACCGTCCAGGAAGGCCGCGCCATGGTCAACGCGGCTCGGGAATGCAATCGGGTTGTTCAGGTTGGAACCCATCGCCGGGCCGGCGTACATAACAAATCGGCGATGGAATTTCTTCGGGCCGGAAAAGCGGGGCAAATCGGCATGTGCCGCGCTTTCGTGCATTATGGCGGCGGGCCGGGATCTCCGACGCCCGATTCTCAGCCGCCCGATGGTCTGGATTGGGATATGTGGTGCGGCCCCGGGCCTCTTCGCCCCTTCAACGAGCGCATGCATCCCAAGGGATTTCGGGGATTTCTCGATTACGCCAACGGCCAATTGGGCGACTGGGGCATCCATTGGCTCGATCAGATTCTCTGGTGGACGGAAGAAAAATACCCCAAAAAAGTGGCCTGTTATGGAGGACGCCATATCAGCCGCGATAATAGAGATATTCCCGATACGCAAATTGTGATCTACGATTTCGACTCGTTTACCTGCAATTGGGAGCATCGGTTCTACGGCGCCAACAATGCGGAAAAATCCAACATCGGCGTCTATTTTTATGGGACAAAAGGAACCTTCCATCTGGGCTGGCAGGATGGTTGGACTTTTTACCCCAACAGCCGCTCTCAGCCGGAAATTCATGAAGACTGCGTCTTCGATAATGCCGACAATGAAAACATCCGCGAACTCTGGGCCAATTTAATGGATTGCATACGCACCGGCAAGCGTCCGATCTGCGACATCGAAATAGGACATCGCTCCACCAATATGAGCCTGCTGGGCATGCTTTCGCTCAAACTGGGAGACAGCATCCAGTGGGACGGCGAAAACGAGAAAATTATCGGCAATCCGGAAGCCAACAAACTTCTCCGCCGAACCTATCGCGCGCCCTGGACGTATCCGGAAGTGTAAAGTTCCAGAAATGAATCTTGAACGGGGAGGACGAAGCATCGTCTTCCCCGCTTCTTATTCGAACTCGCCGAAATCGAATGATGAACAACGACTCTTTTATTTCAGGATATTGTCCAGCGCTTTTCGAAGATCTTGCTCGAACTTGCGGCCTTTATGGACAATGCAGGAAAGACGGCCGGCTTCCTCGATGGATGCAGCCGGCTCTTCTTCGGGGAAAATGCCTATGATCAAAGAATGTTCGCGGCGCTCATTATCTTGAAGCGAATCGAGCATTTGTAAGGCGGACGATCGATCGGTAGAAAAATCGATCAAGATCGCATCCAACTTTCTCGATTTCAACAAACGAAGAGCTTCTTCTGCATCTGCGGCGCGAAGAACCTCAAAATGTTCTTTTTCCAGAATCGATGCGATTCGAATTCGCTCCTTCTCATTTTTTTCCACTAACAGAGCGAAAATCTGGCTTCGATGCAGGTTTTCCAAAAGAGTATTATAAAGTTGATCCGGATTCACAGGCTTGTCGAGCAGATCCACAAGCCCCAGCGATACGCCTTTCAAATCGCTGGCCACAATGCTGACAATGATGACGGGAATATGGCACAGGTCGGGATCGCTTTTCAATTGAATCAGCACTTCCCAGCCATTCATTTCCGGCATCATCACATCCATCAGAATCGCGTCCGGATGATGCGCGGCCGCCTGTTCAAGCCCTTCCTGGCCGCTGGAGGCGATCAGGGCGTTGCATCCAAACTCCTCGACGGTATGCTGCAGTAAAAAACGAGCGTCTTTTTCATCATCAATGATCAAAACCGTTTTGCCGGCCAGCAGAGAACGCTCCGTTTTAATTCGATCCCCCCAAACAGCCATTTTTGAGTGGTCCACCAATTCTGTAGCGCCATGATGCTCCGGATTGAGATGAGCGTTCATCACGATGCGAAACCGGGAGCCTTCGCTTGGACAACTTTCAACTTCCAATTGGAAGCCAAGCAGTTCGCAAAGAGATTTTGAAATCGTCAATCCCAATCCCGTCCCCTCATAGAGGCGGCCGTGGCCGGAATCCACCTGCTGGAACGGTTCGAAAATCGTCGATAGGCGATCTTCTGAAATCCCGATCCCCGTATCGATTACATCCAAATGAATGGGCAGGCGCGTCGCTTCGTCTATGTCAACATGAAGAGTAACGCCGCCTTCTTGCGTGAACTTGATGGCGTTGCCGATCAGATTGATGAGTATCTGCTTGATTTTGCCTGCGTCGGTTATGATCGGCGCCATCCAATCGGGGAAATCGGTGCAAATGGAAATTTTTCTCAAATGGATCTGATCTTCCAATTGATCCAGAACATCCATGATCAAGCGATTTAAATAAACACGCTCGACTTGAACATCCATGCGCCCCGATTCTATTTTCGAAAGATCGAGAATTTGGTTGATCAATTCCAGCAGATGCTTGCCATTGGACAGAATGCGTTTGAGGAAGTTGAGATCGCGGTCGCAGAATTTATTCTCTTTATTTTTGAGCAGGATGGAGGCGAAGCCTATCACAGAATTCAGAGGCGTTCGCAGTTCATGACTCATGCGAGCCAGAAAATCGCTTTTCGCCCGGTTGGCTTCCTCCGCTTCGTTTTTGGTTTGAAGCAGCGCCTCATGAATTCTCTTCAGATCGGTGACATCCCGGCAGGTCGTTTGATATTCCAGGATCGACTTGTCTTCGCCAAAGATCGCCTGGACGGTCCAATGATGCCAGTAAAGCGATTCCCCGGCGGGCGATAACAGAAGATCAAAAGACGTACGCGGCTTCGAAGGCGTCAATTCGGATACTTTCTTCTGAGCCAAAGAACAATCTTCTTCCGCAACCCGGTCTAACAAACTGCTTCCAATCAAGTCATGCTCTTTTGTTTTAAGCAGCGAACAACAAGCCTCGTTCGCAAACGTGATCGTAAAATCCGGCTTAAACCGGCAAATAATTTCCGCCTGATTATTGATGATCGAATGATAGAAAGATCTTTCGTTTCGCAGTTTCCGAGCGGCGTTTTTTAAACGACGATTCTGCATAAAGACAGCAATCCATCCCAAAAGAAGACCGGCGAAGATAACAACATAAACAGAATTTTGGAGAATCGATGGAGACTCCCCGCTTTCCCTATGCGCATCCGCCGTCTCGGCGGCATAGGCCGTCACCAAAAAAGTAGTGGGAATTTTATCGAATAAGACCTGTAAATCAGATCGGCTCCCTGCATAGGAAGCCGAGGCCCAAGTGGAACAGAACAGGGCGCATGCCGCCAAAATGAAGGATAACCTTTTACGCCGGCCCATGCGCATGACACGCTCCCGTTTCACAATATCATTATGCCTAATCATCTAAACAATATTTTGACAATTTATTAGTAATGCCAGAATGTTTGACTCGAACAATATTATTTCGACTCTCCGCTCGAAAAAATGAACATTATCATTATATCCACGCACGAAGAGGATTGAACAACCAATTTTGAACAATATATACCATTCCTACACAATTCTCACGTAAGTTTTTAATAAATTACTCCTTTAAAGCGAAAAACGGATGGAGAAATTACCTCGCTGACAAAGGAGAAATCCAAATCCGATTACAAAAAGCCTCCCGAAATAGATCGGGAGGCTTTTTTGAATTGATGAGAGAAAATCCCGGATGCAACGAATTAATACATCATCCAATCCGCAACTGGAGTCACATCGCTTTCCACATCCAAAAGCAGGTCATACACATTGATCACCGAGCCGGATGACGGGCCGAGGTGGAGTTTCACCAGTTTCTTAGCCTTATCGAGGCCAATTCGCCCGACAAAAAAACTGGCGTCATCCAACTCGGGATTCTCGCCGCCGGCGGGATTGGAGCCTTCGAAATAAGCGTAATCGGTCAGGCGATTCATGCCGTTGTTGATCTGAATCACTTCGCCGGGAATCAATCCGCCGTGTCCATCGTCCATGGAGTCGTCCAGCCAATCGGGCGATTGAAACGCCCCTTCCGATGTAGTCCCGTCGTCATATTCAAAGACGGCCGGCAGTTCGCCATAACCGTCGCCGCTGACAAGAATGCGGCATTGCCCATAATATCCTTCGGGAACTTCAAACGCGACGGATTCGTCGGTTCCCGTATCGGGATGAAAACGCAGCGCATTTTTCCCGCCGGAGGTTGAATCGTCGTCTTCCAGAGATTCATTGAAGGGAGCGATCATAAATCCTGACAGACCGCTCATGCGATCGATGGGAATTCCGCGGGCGACTCGCGAATCGCCTTGATCATTGACATAAATAAACCCGCGCACCACCATGAAATAATTCTGATCCTCATTGTGCCCATATCCTGGTCCGTCGAATCCATCGAGAAACGAATCGACGGAGATTACATCATGGAGAACCATATCGGGATTGTTTCGAACGGGCGAATTGGGTTCGAAGCCCAGATCAATGCGCACCGTTCCGGCCGGCGCCAGCGAAGGCGCCGTGGTGATGCAGATATCGTCAAAAAAGCCGCTTCCCGCATCCTGACGGCGGCTCATCATGACCGTATTCACCGATTCGATGTCGGCGATATCCTCGCCGCCCGCATCGAACGTATCCAACCGATCGTTTTCATCGGGATCGATCCATAGAAAAACGTCGTCGTTAAGACCGGGTTCATCGTCGAAAACAATGCGCGCCACAAAATGATGCGGCTCTTCATACGATACGGACGTCAACTGATCGCCTGCGCTTTCCGGCAAATGGCTGATCCCCAGAACATTTGCGTTTCGAGGCTTGCCCAGCAAAAATAACTTGGCGCCGGCTGCATCCATAATAAAAAGTCCTGAATCATGATCGTCAACGGGGCCTGTATCATGAAAGACAAACGACGCCCACAATTCTCCGGAATTCACTTCCGGAAAACTCCGTTTGGGGCCATTGATCGCCGGCGATCGAATTTCCAAAGCAAAACTTCCGATCGATAGAAATGGATCCTGGTGAATAATCCGATCCGTATCGATCGAGGTCTCGCTGAGAACCGCTTGATAACTGCTCGCTTCAAGAATCCAGGATGAAACCCATCCGCCTTCGCCGTTTACATCGGTTTGATTTACTCCGCCCATGCCGCCGTGAATCGAGTCGCCGTCGGAATTAGGCTCATCGGCGAATAAATCAAGCGGATACGAAAACGCTTCCCACGCTTTGACATAAGGGACGATTTCGGATTCCGTTCCCGAAAGAATTTCTCCCGATGTCTGGGCCGCAACCGGTAAAACAGACGCGCAGAGAGACGCAGCCGCACAAAAAAATGGAAGATGCAGACTCTTTAATTTCATTCGACTCCTCATATTTTCGTAGAACTTTGGGGATTAAAAGCCCATTCTAGCTTTGGGGCGCATGGATCGTCAAGCATGATCATCGGACATGCTAAGTATCATTGGAATGGTAACATGAAAATACCAACCCGTCCCATCAATTTTTCAACACTAAGCATCGTATAAGATTACCACTTGATTATTAATAGTTTAACAAAAGTAATCTTGCATTCTAATTTAAGCCTTTCAACTTGACAAATCACTGCAAATCTGTCGTATTCAATGGATTGCGCCACTCAAACGAAAGATCATAGAGAAAGGAATCGACTTATGCGAATCAGTATAATCGTCATGACGGCCTTTATCGCCGTCCACTTCGCCTGCAGCGGAGAGGGGCCGGGAATCGTGAAAGAGGAATTCATTTATGAAGAAGCGTCATTTCCTTCTTGCCACGCCTCCACTCTTGTGGAAACGCAGCCGGGAGAGTTGCTCGCCGCCTGGTTTGGAGGAACCGATGAGGGAGAAAACGACGTCGGCATCTGGACGTCGCGCTGGGACGGTAAAACCTGGTCGCCCCCTGTGGAAGCGGCGTCCGCGCAGAATGTACCCTGTTGGAATCCGGTTTTGTTCCAAATGCCGGATGGGGAAACTTGTCTCTTCTATAAAGCCGGCCCCAGTCCGCGAGAATGGTCGGGCCTGATCAAACGCTCGCGGGATGGCGGCCAAACCTGGTCCGAAGAAGAATTACTTCCGGCCGGCATCCTCGGCCCCATTAAGAACAAGCCCGTCTTATTAAAAAAAGGCGATCTTGTCTGCGGATCCTCGGTCGAAAGTTGGCGGACATGGACGTGTTGGATGGAAATCACGCCCGACGGCGGCAAGACATGGAGCAAATACGGCCCGATCGTTCATCCCGACGAATTAAATGGAATCATCCAGCCGACTATTTATCTGGATCAGGACGGCAATCTGCGCATGTTATGCCGATCCACGCGCCGAATCGGATATATCTGTTCGGCCATATCCAAAGACGGCGGCAAAACCTGGTCGACAGTGCGAAATACCGATTTACCTCACCCCGGATCGGGCATCGATGCGGTCGCGCTTGAAGACGGCCGCATCGTCTTGATTTACAATCACACCCGCAGCGGCCGCAGCCCTCTAAACGTAGGCTTATCCAAAAACGGGGGCGATGCGTGGGAAATGGTTGTCACGTTAGAAAATGAACCGGGCGAATATTCTTATCCGGCCGTTATTCAAACCCGGGACGGCATGGTGCATACGACCTATACGTGGAAGCGCCAAAGAATCAAACACGTCGTGCTCGATCCATCGAAATGGTAAAAGTTCGACATCACATTATTCTAAAATGGAGAGTTATTGTTAGATCGTATAAATCGCCAGGATTTCCCTTCCCCCGGCGATAGGCTTGATCGACTGAAAATGAAAATCGTCCAGCAATGCGCGCAGCGTTTTTTCATCAAAGCGCTGCGCGCACGGATTATCGTCAATTCCAGCCAGCCTTTGACTGAACCGGCGAACCAGCGGATTTACGCTTTGCGAAATATTATGAACCGGTTCGGTAAGAATAACCTGGCGTTTGACGGATCGAATCAGTTTTTCGAGAATGATGCGTTCATCAGGAATAAATTGATACAAAGCGCTTAACATGACGACGAAATCGGCGGGTGGAACATCCTCTGTTCGAAGATCGATCCGCCGCATGGAAATTCCCTGTTTTTTCGCCCAGGCGGCAAATCGGGGATTCAGGTCATAAGCCCGGTATTCAACCCCTTTATTCGTTAATCCATAACGGTAGAGAGAACAATCTCCGGCGCAGACGTCCGCCACGCTCGCACCTTTAGGGATAAGGTCGGCGACCGAACGGATGCGTTCGAAGTACCGTCCTCGATAAATAACTCGCATGACGAGTTCATAGATTCGCGGATGGAAATAGATCGGGCTGGTCATGAAACCGGTTGACTCGTTTTTTTATTTGTTTTGCATCGACGCCGAAAGCGCATGAGCTCCCGAAAATATATGATGCTGTCGCGAAAAGGCTTGACGGTCGTCGTCCGCTCGGGGCGCCGCAGAAACAGAGCCGGGATCTCTTGAATGCGCAGACCATGATAGTGACATTGCGCCATAATCTCCGTATCCCAAAACCAACCCGGGCTGTGCGTTTCTTTCAGGATGGGCGCAATCCTCTCTCGCACGAAGAATTTATATCCCGTCTCGGTATCGATATATGGCAGCCCTAAAAGACTGCGCACCAATAAACGATAGGTCATGCTGAGAATATGACGAAAAAAGATGTCGGGCTTCCAGCGGATTTCATAAAACCGGTGGGCGGTGGCGCCGTCGCAGCCCTCTTCCAACGCCAATAGCATGGAAGGAATATAGCGCGCGTGCACTTCCAGATCGATGTCCAGATACCCGGTATATCGCCCCCGAGCCATCTGCATGCCTTCAGAAACCGTCCCGCCCCGGCCGACATTTTCCTGATGCAACAGGCAGCGGGCGTTTTCCCGCTTGGCGGCCGCTTCTTCGACCATGCGGGCGCTGCCGTCGGGGCTGCAATCGTCAATGAGGATCAACTCGTACGTATACCGGGTTTGCTCCAACACCTTTTCAATTTCGCAAAGGCTGGATTCCAGATAAGCGCCGTCTTTATAGCAGGCGATGACGAGTGAGAGATCGATCGAGTTTTCTGAGTTCATATTCGCACGAGACCGCATGAAATAAGCAGCGCCGTCATCAAGAATGACGGTTTATTTTGATTTGGCATGTTGATCGATTTTCGCTTTACAGGGCATATAAAAAAGTCCATGCAGTCCATAACCTTTTTCTCCCGGTTCGACCATAAAAGGACACATTTCAAAAACCGCGTCGAATCCTTCATAAAAGTTGAAAGCGGAGCCGGGGCCGTCCTCTCGCTGCGTAACGGCGAAACTGACGCTGTACGATCCTTCCAAAAGATCGAGCGCTTCGAAATCGAAGGTCGTCACGCCCGATCCTTCAATGGATTCCACATCGCCGACGGTCACGTCGCTGGCAACCGTGAAAATATACTCCCCTTGATCGCTCATGACGGACATGCCGAAGATGGGGTAGCGAATCGGCTTGCTGGCCGTCCAATCGAATTCAAAGCGAACCGGTTCGCCGGTTTTATAGATATATCGCTCGGCGCCGGACGAATCGATCATGCGCACCGCATCGAAGCGGATTTCGAACGTGCCGAAGCGGTTCCGCTGGACGATTTCCGCGGAAGGCGCTTCGCCCCGCCGGCGCGCTTCCACAAACTGATGCTGCTTGTAAAGGCCGATCATTTCGTACGGGCGGCCTTCGCCGATGGTCTTGCCTTTATGGAGAACGACGGCTCGATCGCAAAGCGTTTGAATGGCGGAAAGATCATGGCTGACCAAAATGATGGTCTTGCCGGAATTGCGCAGCATTCGGATATGCTCCTTGCATTTGCGCTGAAACCGCTGATCGCCGACCGCCAGGATTTCATCGATCAACAAGATATCCGGCTGCACGTGGATGCCGATCGCGAAGCCAAGCCGCAAAAACATCCCCGAGGAATAATGCTTGACGGGCGCATCGATGAATTCCTCCAATTCGCTGAAGGCGATGATATCCGGCATGCGCCGGCGAAGTTCTTCATCGGGAATGCCCAGCAGCGCGCCGGAAAGATAGACGTTTTCCCGCCCTGTCATGTCCGGGTGAAATCCCACGCCCACCTCCAGCAGACTGGAGACGGCGCCGTTGACCGTCAACTCGCCGCTAGTGGGTTGAGTGATTCCGGCGATCAATTTCAGCAGCGTACTTTTCCCGGAGCCGTTGTCGCCGATCAGCCCGACGATTTCGCCCGAATGAACCGTCATATCGATGTCGCGTAGAGCCTCGATGAGATTGGTCGACCGTTTCCCCCGGCCTCCTCGCAGCAGGGTTTCTTTAAGAGTCGAAGATTGTTCGGTAGAGAGCGCATACGTCTTTCCGACGCTTTTGCACTCAATGGCGATGGAATCGTTTTTCATGGTCGGCTTGTCTGTTTTCCTTCAATCTCCAATGCTCGCCTGCAGCGTTTTTGGGCCGATTGAATAAAATCCTGCTGTTTTTGGATCCATTTCTGAAACGTCTCCGATTTTCGCTTCATGGCTTGAATCTGCCGGCGAACCTGCTTTGGATTAGGTGAACCGATATGCGATCGAGAGAGAAGGCATTTCATGGGATCATTCAACTTTTCGAATTCACTCGACGATAACAGCGCCGCATGGTGATCTACGAGAACTTGATTCAGTTCTTGGAATTGAAAATAGTTTTTCGTACTGGCGCCCACCGCCTCCGACATCAACGTGTACGTCTTGCGGAAAGGCAGTCTTCTCGAACGGGCGAGATAATCGGCGACGTCCACGGCGTTCAGAAATCCGCTGCGAGCCGCCTGCTCCATTCGATCCGCATGAACCGTCATGGACATGACGACATTGGCCAGAATCGTCGCGGCCCCGCCCGCTTCGCGTACAGCATCCAGGAAGAGATATTTCGACCACTGCACGTCTTTGTTGTAACCGGATAAATTGGCGCCGTCGATCGATATCAAGGCCTGCGCCAAACCGGCGATGACGTGCGACTTCCCTTTGATCGCTTCGGCAAAATCAGGATTCCGCTTTTGCGGCATGATGGAACTGCCCGTCGTGAAATCGGAGGGTAGCGCCAGATAGCCGAATTCCTCGGTGGAAAACAAAATAATATCCTGCGAGAAACAAGCCAGGCGCTTCATCAGACAGGCCAGGCATTGCACGATTTCCGCCTCCGCTTCGCCGCGCGACGAGACGGCGTCAAGCGTGTTTTCCTGCACTCCGTCGAAAGCAAGCAGCTTCGCCGTTAATTTTCGATCCAAGGGCCAGGTCGTGCCATAAGCCGCCGCCGCCCCCAAGGGGCAGGCGTTGATCCGTTTATAGAGATCGGCAAAGCGCTGCATGTCGCGAAGAAGACCCTGTGCATAGGATGCGCACCAATGCCCCCATGATGTAATGGTCGCCTTTCGGTGATGCGTATAGCCGGGCATGACTGTATCGGCGTGATTTCCGGCGTGCTCCAACAGAGAATGGATCAGTTCCATACTTTCCGTCATGAAGCCCAGAATCACATCGCGGGCGTACAATTTCATATCGCAGGCGACCTGGTCGTTCCGGCTGCGCCCGCTGTGAAGGCGCCCGCTGATTTCCTCTCCGCATATCTCGGCGACTCGCGATTCAATGTTGATGTGAACATCTTCCAACTGAGGATCGAGCTTCCAGGATCCGTTTTCCCACTCACGCTCCAGCTGATGGAGCGCTTGGAGAACCTTCTTGCATTCTGCGCCGGTATACACGCCGATTTCTCGCAGGCCGACGGCGTGCGACCGGTTGGTCCAAAGATCGTAGGGAATCAGAACGGAATCGGCTTCGAGTATGGGAACGACGTCGCGGCCTGCGGAAAAAGCGACGAATTCCGCTCGCGGATCCCCTTTGGCGCGGCTGTACCAGACAGGCTTCTTCATAATTTTTCACCCTTGATGATGATGGACGATTATATCGTTGGTTTTCAACAGCGTCACCTGAACGAGCGCATCTCGGGACAATCTTATTCCCATAAACGAAGCTGCAAATCCGGCTTGGCAGGGATCTCCTTTTTAGGCGGCGGCGCTTCGAATCCCGCCATGCGAACGCCCAGCAATCGAACTTTCTTGTTTGACAGATCAATGCGATCCAAAAGTTCCACGGCGATCTTTCCAATAATTCCTGAATCGCAGGTGCGATGCTCCAACGTTTGCGATCGAGTCGCGATGTGAAAATCGCCGAATCGAACTTTGATCCCGACCGTCCGTCCTTTCAAGCCTTTCTTGATTAATAAATTTGAAACATCATCCGCCAATCCGAGCAGGATGTTCCGCATTCGCTCTACGCTGGCGATGTCCTGAGGAAATGTATGCTCCTGCGAAAGCGACTTTCGAATCCGTTCCACAGAAACGGGGCTTTCATCAATGCCTCTCGCCAATTGATGCAAGCGTTCTCCGTGCTTCGCGCCGAACGCCCTCTGAAGAACAGGCAGCGAAAAACTCCGCAGCCGCCCGATCGTATCTATTTGTAGGATGTGCAGCCGTTCTTCGGTTTTCGCTCCCACGCCGGGAATGCGGCGAACGGGCAGCGGCGTGATAAACTCCAAGACCTGCTCCGGCGTCACTGTGCAAAATCCATTCGGCTTGTTGTAATCGGAGGCGATTTTGGCGATGTATTTATTGGGGCCGATCCCGACCGACGCCGTTAATTGGGTGCGCTCCTTGATTTTTGATTTAATTTCTCGGCCGATGACGACGGCTTGATCGAATCGCTCGACTTTTTCGCTTACATCGAGATAGGCTTCGTCCAGCGATACCGGTTCGATAATGTCCGTATAATCCAGAAACACCCCGCGAATGATTTCCGACGCCTTGCGATATTTGGTGAAATGAGGAGCTATCAACGCCGCCTGGGGGCATAAGCGAAGCGCGCGCGACATCGGCATGGCGGATCGGACGCCATGCTTCCGCGCTTCATACGACGCAGCGGCCACCACCCCTCGCTCTTCCGGACTGCCGCCGACGACCACGGGCCGCCCGCGCAATGCGGGATCGTCGCGCTGCTCGACGGACGCGTAAAACGCATCCATATCTACGTGAAGAATGATTCGTTGAATGACCTGTCGCCTCCAGCGATTCATTCGTAGAGCGAGCCGGCGCGATCCTCGTTTGACTTCTCTATTCGGAATCGAAAGTCACGAGAGAGTGGACGGGGATAGGCTTGAGTTTGTCTCGCCCCTTCAAGAATGTGAGTTCAACGACGAAAGAGATTCCTTCCACCTGGCAATCAAAATTCTTGAGAAGCTTCATGGTCGCATCCACTGTGCCGCCAGTCGCCAACAGATCGTCAACTACGACGACGCGCTCTCCCTCGCCAATGGCGTCTTTATGGATTTCAACCGAGTCTTGACCGTACTCTAACTCATACGTATACGAGTAAGTATCCGCAGGCAGTTTGTTGGGCTTGCGCACAATCACCATGCCCGCCCCCAATCGAAGGGCCAGTGGAGCGCCGAAAATGAAGCCGCGCGATTCAATGCAAACCACTTTATCGATCTTTTGACCCTCATACGGTTTATACAGTTCGTTGACGGTCCACTCGAAAGCGTCCGGCTTGTTGATCAAGGTCGTAATGTCGATAAAGGTAATCCCCGGTTTGGGAAATCCTGGAATTTGACGAAGAGTGGATTTGAGATCCATGAAAAATCCTTTCTATGCATCCGTATAATCATACAATTCACTGCTTTGCGGCGTCATTTCATAACCGGCCGGCAATGCGCCCTGCGGCGATTGCCGCTCTCGTTCGAACCGCTCTACATACAGTTTATGACGATTATCACGTGAAATCGAAGATATTTCAACATCTGGGCGCAACGATAGAGCATCTTCAAACTTAATCTTTCCGTCGTCGTACTTATAAAAGCCCGTCATTGGCGCCAGAATGGAGCGGCGCAGCGCCCAACCGCCGCAGCGTATGTTCGCGCGATGGATGAATTGCCGTCTACGCCGTATCGCGAACGACTTGAATCGACGGCCTCAGTCGGCGGCGGATTTTTTAATTTCAGGCCTTGCTGGGGATATCGTTCGGCGATATTTACGGAAAGACGCAAATTGGATAAAATCAAGCGGCTTCCATGTAGGCGGCGGGAATGAACCTGTCAAATATCGATTGATTTTTAGATTTAAAGATGGCATGACTGTTGACAAAAACAAGAGGAAAACAGCAGCGTCCGAATATTATGTCTAATCCCCTCACGACTTCACCTTTATCCGTTTGGACTTCCCGACCGGATAGATTAGCGGCGGGCGTCGGCGTATTGATATTAATCGCCGTGTTTTTTGTGCTCAATTCGCCGCTCCTTTTTATCGGATTGATGCTTGGCATAATCGGCGCAGTCGCCCTGTGGGCCGGCTTCGAATATATCCCTCTGGTCGTCTTCTTACAAGTAGCCTTTTCCATTGAAATGCAAATCACGGAGACGACGCGTTTAACCGTCCCGACCGAACTCCTGATTCCTCTCCTTTTCCTCGCCTTTGGAATCATCGTCTTAATCCAAGGGAAAATCACTTATCGGCCCTCGCCATTGAATGCGGCGGTGATCGTTTTGTATGTCATGATGATCGTCAGCTGGAGATATTCTCTGGCGCCGGTCAGTACATTGAAAGCCATTATCAGGGACACCGGCTATATCGTCGCGGGCTACTACTTAATCCCGCTCTACATCCGCTCGGAGCGTCAATTGCGTCATCTTCTATTCGGCTGCCTGGGCGTTCATACCTTATTGGTCTTTTACGGATTTTTCACTCAGCTGCTGGGGGGATTTCATATCTACGGCGATGTCGCCCAGCCTTTTTTTATTGAACACTGCATCTATGCGGCGTTCATCACAATCTCCTTCGCTTTTATCCTGGCCTATTACTTGTCCCTGGAGGCGGGCCCACTCCGTTTTCTGTTAGGCGTTTTGACGGTGATTTTCGGCGCAGCGATTATTCTCACTTTTGTCCGCGCCGCATGGATCAGCGTGTTCTTTCTACTCTTGTTCTATCTCTTCCAATTTCGCTATAAAAAATCATCGGTCGATTTAATCGTCATGTTGATTGTCGTCTTGCTGCTAGGCATTGTCGTCGTCATCACCACCGACATTGGCGGCATGATTCTCGATCGCCTGGACAGCATCACCGATACGAAATACACCGCGAATCTGGATCGAATCGATCGCTGGAAGATCGCCCTGCAAATCTGGGGAGATCATCCCTACCTCGGCGTCGGATGGGGCGCCTATCCCGACCTATACTTCGTTTATGCGCCCTATAGCCAATTTTTCTTTGACGCTTTTTTCAATGTCATCCCCTATTCGGCCTACCTGCGCATGGGCGCCCATAATATTTACCTGGAATTATTGGCGGAAGTCGGCTTGATCGGTCTTATGATTTATTTACTGTTAATTTACGTATTCTTCCGCCGCGCGATCTTTCTTCAACACAAGATCCAAAATCCGTTGTATCGCACTTTCTTAATCGGCGCCCAAGGCGCCATGATCACCTATTTAATTCATGCCTTTGTCAATAACCTCGGCCCCTCCGACAAAATCAGCCTGACCTTTTGGTTTATCCTTGGCATGATCCCGACGCTGGAAGCGCTGCATCGCGCCGAAGAAAAAAAGAACGCCGACCATCCGCCTCTCCCATCGACCTCTCAATGACATATGTCATTCGCTCCTTCCCCGGAAATCCACCTCAGCGAGAATTTCTTACGTTGTCCTCTATAGCAGCAAAAATAATAAGTAATCAAAAAATTGATATTTTGAACTGCATTCGACCAAGTCATGCCTATGTGCATGACAATCCAACGCAGAAGGCTTCTTGCGCAAAAATTGCGCTCCAATTTTAAGCAGTATGAGAAAAATTTGCGCAGAACGATTTTTAATCCCCGTATTATCAATATGAAAAGTTGGCATGATCCATGCATATCCAATACCAGGAAACGATCATGATTGAATATGAATGGAGGAACAAAAAATGGGAAAACTAGGAAAAGCGACGCTGCTGACAAGCCTCGCATTCATCCTCGCCGCCGCATCCCTGATCGCTGTCGCGCAAAACAGGATGGGATTCGATCCCGAGCA
>JAFGTC010000022.1 GCA_016934335.1 Candidatus Omnitrophota bacterium
CTGCGGGATTCGATGCAGGCGGGGCGGGCGATCCGGGCGGCGACGGAATGTTTGTCGAGGTTTGAGCGCGCGCCGATGGACGGACCGCTGCTGTATGTGAATCGCGTCGATCCCTTGCCGTATTATGCGGGCTGCGAGACGGCGTTTTCACATTTGTCGGTGCGGGTCACGGCGCCGGACAAGTTTCTCATAAGGTTTCGGCCGGAATTCGTGGTTTTGTCGGGCTACAAAGCGCGGCCGTCGATCACCGTCCGGCCGGAATATTCGCAGGATTTGTTCGATCGCTTGAAGAAGTCGTATACCTTGGCGCATCAACAAGACAATCTGGAGATGTGGGAGTCATTGTGGTCGCCGTATTTGTCGATCCTGGGTCTTTTACAAACCGAAGGGGAAGCGGCGCCGGAAACGCGGCTGGTCGACGATTTGGATGCGGTTCACGTCGGGATTCGCGCCGATGCGGAGCGCTCGCCGATGGAGTTCGATTTGAGCGGCGTATCGAAGCCGGGGCGGCGCTGGCTGCACGGATGGGTGATCGCGTACAATCCTCCCTATCTCGATCCCATCCCCATTACGGTTCGCGATGAAGCGGGGCGCGTGTTGGGCGTCGTCGTAGCGGCGCCTCAGAAAGACCGCCCCCGCTGGCAGGAGTTCTGGATTTGGATCGGCGATCTTCCCGAGCGGCTGCGAATCGCCTGGCCGGAGGGATCGGTGGTATTGGGCGATCTGCGCTTGATGAACGAGATTCTGTGGGCGCGCGACCTGACGCGCGCGCTGGCGTCGGAAATCGAGCGCGCAACGCGGGCGAGAGACTACGAAGAAACTTTGCTCCTGCAGGAGAACGGGCGGCCGCCGGTCGTGCTGCACCATCCCGGATTCGGCGCCGAAGCGATTCAACTTCCGCCGATGCGCCTGGGATTGAAGAAGGAGTTGTCGATCCGGTACGGATTGTCGCCGTCGGCCTATTCGAGCAGCGACGGGGTGCGGTTTCGGGTAAGCATATTCGATCATGCGCTGGGGCGGGAGGATGTTTTGTTGGATGAGTTTGTCGATCCCCGAAGCGAATCGGCGGAGCAGGCCTGGCGAACGCGGCGCGTTTCTTTGCTGGACTATTCGCGGCATGTGGTGGATTTCACGTTCGCCGTCGATTCGGGCCCCCGGGGCGACTCGACCAGCGATCATGCGATATGGCGGGAAATCAAGATTCTCGATTCGCCTTAACCGGCCGACTCGATTAGAGAATGCCGATGATCTCCAATTGTTCGATCAACTGCCGGGGCGATTCGAACAGGATGGTATTGACGCCCGCGTTCTGCGCGCCGCGGACGTTGGCTTCCATGTCGTCGATGAAAATGCATTCCTTCGGTGCGAGATGAAATTTGGAGAGTAAAAATTCATAAATCTCGCGATCGGGTTTGACCATGCCCGCCTCGTACGAGACGACGACTCCGTCGAAATGATCCAGAAAGGATAAGGCGGGGCGGAGCGCAGTGAACGATTCGCGAATGAAGTTTGACAATACATATAACTTATGGCCGCGGCGCCGGAGGAGAGGCAAAAGACGGATGGTTTCGTCGATGGGCTGGAACATCTCCAACCAGCGCTGGAAGAAGAGATCGACGTCGGGGGCGAAGGAGGGTTCGCGCTGTTTGAAGATCTGCGCCGCTTGTTCGACCGATAAGCGCCCGCTGTCCAGCTCGCGCCATTCGGGGCTTTGAATGGTCAGGCGGAAGCAGGCGTCCGCGCGATCCGGATCGGAGAAAAGATCCCGCATAAATGGGCGGGGATTGAAGGTCAGCAGAACGTTGCCGATATCGAAAATCAGGTTCTGGATTTGGTACATTTTCGAGCCGCATTCCCGGTGATGAAGTTTTTCTCATTAGTATTGCGGCGGCGGGGGAAAAGAAGAGCGAGGAACACGCCTTCCTCATTGCGGGAGCGCGGACTAGACTGAGCAGATTATTATCAAATCGCTGCAGCGTCATCAAAATGGGTCATTTCGCTTCCAGGCATTCTCGTCTCATCCATTTCTGTTTAATTCTCGCCGCCGCGGCGCTGGCGGCGCTGGCGTTCGAATTCCTGTTCCGGCTCGCGATCCCATGGATCGATCCGCAGACGGCCGCCAAAATCAAATTCCACGTGGAGTATTCGGCCAAAGAGCGGACGGCGACTCAATACCTGCCGCATCCGTATTTATCCTACGTGCGATCCGACATGGCGTATGAAGACGGCGGGCTGCGAATTCAGAAGCAGTTTTTTTCGAAGCGCAAGCCGGAGGACGTCTTTCGAATCGCGTGCCTGGGCGGGTCGACCACCATGAATCAGTTTCCGCGATATCTTCAAGACGATTTGGAGCGGGCTTCGCTGGGGCGAACCTTTGAAGTGATGGATTTCGGCTGCAATGGATGGACGATTGTGGAATCGGCGATCAATTACCTCATCCGCGCGGCGGATTTTTCGCCGGATGCGGTGATTGTGCATCACGGCATGAACGATTCGTTTCCCCGAATCTGGCCCGATTTTCAGCCGGACTACTCGCATTATCGAATCGGCTGGCGGGATCAGAGCGGGCTGCTGGGAATGAAATTGTTCCCCGGCAGTTGGGTGTACGCCTATCTGCAGATCAAGAACGACGTTTCTCGAATCGCCTTGAGGAATTACACAGTGCGCCGCGTCAAGCAGGAAAGCGTCGGGCGTGAGCCGGCGCCGGGCAGCGTTGAGACGTTCGCGCGGACCTTGCGCAATCTCGCCTGGGCGGTGCGTTCGCGGGGGAGCAGGATCGTCCTGGCGCCCGTCCCCTATGCGAGGAAATACGCCAAACAATACGGTTCTCTGATCGAAGAGCATAGAGCTTGCATGGTGGAATTGGGGCGGGAGATGGATATTCCCATCGCGGATGTGGATTCGCTGTTGGGCGAACATCCGGAGATCTTTCGAGACGTGGTGCATGTGTACGATTCGGGCAACCGCATCAAATCGCAGGCGTACGCGGCGGCGATTTGGAATGCGCTGCAGGGTCTGGATATTCCATGGGATCTCGCTGATCTTGTTTCCCGGGGCGAGGGGGAGGCGCCGGGCCGCATCGCATCGGAAATCGTTGTGCGATGGAATGTAGATGTGCAGGACGTCCGCGATTTTCACGTCTATGTCTTCGATGAGGCGGCGGGCGAATTCGTGTACCTCGGGCGCACGGGAAGCGGCGAAGCTCATTCATTGCGCTGGAAGCCGGGATCGGCGCTGGTCGCGCCGCGCTTCAGAAAAGGCCCGGCGGTTGGGCGACCGCATCGCTTCCAGGTGTTCGCGCTTCCGCAAGATGGGGAGAATAGGGTTTTCGGGCCGTTCGAGGCGTCGTATGAAGCGGTTATGAGCGAAGATGCGTAGTAAGGCGGGTTGGCGGGAATCATGAAGCGCGTACGAGATATTGGGCTGCTGTTTTGCATTCTCCTGTATGCGGCGTTTTTATCGCTGCCGCATGTGACGGAAGTGGGGTATATCTATTTGCGCGATACGGCGAAAAAGGCGCAGTCCGAAATGGAGCGTCTGTCGGATGAAGTTGAATCGTTCCGGCGCGAGCATGGGCGCTATCCCCGGGCTTCGGCGGCGGGGTGGATCACCGAGGCCAGTTTGACTGTCGATGGAGAAGCGGTGTTTTTGATTGCGACCGGAAACCGGAGCGAATACATCTTCGATCCCTTCATCGCCGACGCTTATACCCAGCCCTACCGCTATTACAGCGATTGCGAGCGCTGGCATGTCATCGTATGCAACGGGCCGGATCAGGATGCCGACATCGATTCCAACTTTATTGAAACATTCGCGAAGCCTTCATATCAGAACCTGGCGCCTCGGATGTATAATCCCGGCAACGGCTATCGAAGCGGCGGCGATGTTGTCGTGATCGGGCCGCGGGAGGATCCCAGCCGGGAATCGAAATGAGGCTGGCGCTGGTCGATTGGTTGGATTCAACGCCAAAGGAAGAATTAAACGGATAATCCAATGCGCATATTTTTTTCATTCTCAGCCATGCTTGTCATTGCCGCGGCGGCGTTCGCCTGCGTCGATTGGCTGCCGTCGGGCGAAGCGCCTTATTGGCTGCTGGCGGTCTTTGAAAGCCTTTTGATCCTGCAGTTGATGGCCGCCTGGAATCATCACTACGAGAGCCTGCCGCTGACGCATCTGGTCATGCTGCTGGCCGTTTTTTTTCTGCGCATGGTGTTTCGGCTGCTGGGCGATTCGGGCGTGCTGTGGGCGCTGCGGGCGGGATCGGCGCATACGGTCGATTTGGGATTGATCGGGTACGCTGGTTTGTGCGCGCTGCATCCCGCGGTCTACCGGGCGCTGCAGGGATTCAGCCGGGGGTGCGCGTCGCGGGCGGCCGCGCTGCGCATCGGCTTGTTCGTGGGATTTCTGGCGCTTTTTACGCTGGCCTGTTTTGTGTTTCGCTCGTATCACATTACACGCGACGGCTTCGACTGGATCGAGCGGACTACGCAGCCGGTCTGGCATCTCTATATGCGCGAGCCGCTGACCATCGGCTTGTACCGGTGGACGTTTCTGCTTGTCTGGGAGCGGTGGGAAATCACCAGCTTCCAGGTGATCGGCTTGATGTCCATCGCGGCGGGAGTCTGGTGGGCGGTCTGGATGGGGCTGCTGATCGGGAAGAAATGGACGGATGGATTCGATCGCCTTCTGGCGTGGCTGCTGCTGGCCTCGTCGGGGGGATTGATGGTCTTGTTTTTCGCACACATCGAGGTGTATCCCATTTTTATCGCGGGATTGGCGCCCGCGTTGTATTACGCCTATCGCTATCGGGAGGGAGAAAGCGGGATCGTCCCCGCGGCGGCGTGGTTCAGCCTCGCCTTTTTGCTGCATTTATCGGCCGCCTGGCTGTTGGCGGCGTTTCTGCTGCTGCCCTTGTTGAAAAAAGAGCGGGGTGATTGGAAGCGGGACGGGCTTGTATTTGCCGGCGTTTTTGGATTGATTCAATCGGCGTTCTGGGCTTATTTGATCGTGATGCATTACGGCGGCAGCCCGGCGCGATTTTGGGCGAGACTGCATGAGACGTTCTTTGTGGGGCCGGATCGGGCGATGTTTCTGCCGCAATGGGTGTGGCTGCATCCCGGACACTTGCTTGATTTAGCGAACGCCTATCTTTATTACTCGATTCCCGCCGTGTTGCTGGCCCCAATAGCCTTTTGGCGTCTTCCATCGCGCTTGAACCGGGAGACGGCGTTTTGGCTGGCGGCGGCGGGCGGCTATTTTCTGTTTACTTTTTTCTGGAATCCCGACCGGGGGTATCCGGAGGATTGGGATCTATTTTCGCCGTTTGCGCCCCTGCTCGTCTTGACGATCCTTCATCTTATGCTGCCGGGAGCGGAAAGTTCGGATAAATCTAACGATAAGGCCGATTACCGGCGCTCGCTGGTCTATCTGGCGGCGGTCGGGTGCCTGGTTTTTTCCTGCAGCCAGATTTATTACCATCATATCATCCCCTTTGTCCCTCCACAGTATCGATAAAATTTTTTTTGCAGTAATGGAACATTCTTATTCGATTTCCTGACGAAATAGAGGATGCGGTTTTCGTTTTTTTTGTAGTGGATTTTCGGAGGGAATATGATTATAAACATCGTTCGTTTCTTTTGTTACGCAACATTATGCGCTGCGATTTTTTTGTCGATTCCCGTATATGCGGCGAATGACGCCGATCCGATTAGTGGGAAAATCGAGATCATGCGCGATCCGTGGGGGATCCCGCATATTTTTTCCGACACCGATGAAGGAGCGTTTTACGGATTGGGGTACGCCTGCGCGCAGGATCGGGCGTTTCAAATGTATTACGGCCTGCGCATCATTCAGGGCCGGGTTTCTGAACTGTTGGGGGATAGGCCGCTGAG
The DNA here is from genome assembly GCA_016934335.1 of Candidatus Omnitrophota bacterium. Taxonomy (GTDB): domain Bacteria; phylum Hinthialibacterota; class Hinthialibacteria; order Hinthialibacterales; family Hinthialibacteraceae; genus JAFGTC01. Next base: position 5,892 of record JAFGTC010000022.1, read on the forward strand.
CCGGCGAGGAGACCGTACGACGCTCTGGAGCGATAAAAAAGTGCGTACGGAGGGATTCTACCGCTCGTCGCAGCGGGTGATATCGACCTTGGATGCGGAGACTGTTTCGCTGCTGCAGGCTTACAGCGACGGGGTCAACGATTATATTCAGAACCATCCCGATCGTTTATTGGATCTTTTTGAGCGATACGACTTGAAGCCGGAGCCTTGGACTCCCGCCGACTGCATCGCATCGTGGCGGCATTTGGGGAAGTTTTTCGCCGCCGAGGGTTTGAACGAAGCGATGGTTTATCATCGCATCAAGGATGGCGAACCGGCGCAGGGGGGCGGGGGGCGCGGCGGACGAATTTCTCCTGAAATGGCGGCGCGCGCCCAACAGGCCCGGCAGGCCAGGCCGGACGACGAGGCGGCCGTGATTCAGCGGGACGACGTCAGCGATGAATGGGTTGAGAAACTCAATCAATTTGTCGAAGAGCACGGATTGAATCGCAAAGACTCGCCGGCGCGGGAAGGGCCTAAATTCAGTCATGCGTGGGTAGTTGGCGGCAGTCGAACTACGACGAAATCGTCGGTTTTGTGCAGCGATCCCCAGACGCCGGTGCGAAACCCGTCGCTGTTTTATGAATATCATTTTTCGGGCAAAACATTAAACGCGCGTGGAATCGGCGTTCCCGGCAGCCCGATTCTTCTGATCGGATGGACGCCCCATGTGGCATGGGGCGCGACCGCTTTGGGGGCCGATCAGGCCGATCTCTTTTTGTTAAAGACGGACGAGCGGCATCCCAATCAATATTATTATGACGGCCAATGGCGCGATATGACCGTTTGGAGCGAGACGATCCGGGTCAAAGGGGGGGCGCCGGTCGAGATTACGCTGCGAGAGACGCATCTCGGCCCGGTGGTCACTTCGATCGCCAACGGCTTGAAGCCGGGCGAAGAAGCTGCACAGAAGCGGATCCCCGTTTGCGACGAGGGATGCGCAACCGTTCAGGGCGCCGTCGCCATGATGCGGGCGCGGAACGCGGAGGAATTCAGCCGGGCGATTCATGGCTGGCGGTTTCCCAGCGTGAACCTGCTTTACGGGGATCGCGAGGGAGCGATCGGGTATTGCGCGCTGGCCGCCGTACCGATTCGCTCGAAATACGCGTTGGATGGAGGCGGGGCGGCGCATGAGGGGCATGACTCCAAATTCGATTGGCAGGGAATCCTTCCGTTCGAATTGCTGCCCCAGGTTTTGAATCCAAAAGACGGCCTTTTGTTCAGCGGCAATCATCGCCCCATTCAGTCGTTTTATCCAATCTCCATCGGCGTCAGCACGGGGGCGATGGGAGACAGCGACCGTTCCTGGCGGCTGCGCCAGCGGCTGGAAAACAAGGATATTTTTACGCCCGAAGAGGTGCTGGATGTTCATTACGATTCCGTCAACGCCGTGCGGAAGGGAATTGTCACGGCGGGCTATCATCTTCGCGACGCGTTGAAAGCGGAACTTTCGGATGAGGCGTTGAAAACGTTGAAGCATCTGGAGGGCTGGTTCGAGAAGGGGGCGCGGTCTGACAACTCGATTCCGGGAACGGAACTGGCGATACGGCTGCCTTTGATGTTTCGCATCGTGACGAGCGATCTGGCGGGCGTCTACGGAGGCGGTTTTTCGGGGTTGTGCCGATTTCTCAAAGCGATGGAGCGGCGCATAAAGGAAGATCCCCGGGCGTCCTGCAGCGAGATGGAGCGCGCCTACATCGATCAAACGCTCGCGCAGGCCTGGCAGGATGCGGAGAGACAATACGGGCGCGATCCCAAGCAGTGGAGCCGGCGAGCGAAAGAGCAGCAGCTTCAGCGGAAACTGGGATATATGGATAGTCTGGACGGGTTCGGCTCGCTGGATCCCGGCAAGGATTTAACCTATCCCGAACTGGCGTGCGTCGACGGCGGGACGATTTTTTCGCAGGCGGCGCAGTCGTACAGCCAATGGATTCCCATGCATGACGTCGACGGCGCGCGGTCGCTGCTGCCGATCGGCAATTCGGAGCATCCGGACAGTCCTTATCGGCTGTGCACATATGAGGCCTGGTCGAAAGGGGAACTGCATCCGGCCCCGATCTCCCGGGAGGAGGTCGAGAACATCGCCGTCGAAAGAGAGGTTCTTCGAAAATGAATGCATAGGTTCAACGCTTCGTTTTTTCTGCTTCGGCGGAAATCGCAAGCCGTTGAATCGTATTTCCCCTCCCTAACCTCCCCCAAGCGGGCTTTTAGAAATTCATGTACTTGGGGGAGGATTTTTTATTAGGAAGAGGAATTTATACAGGATCTTTTCAGCGAGATTTCAGAAAAGTTTCAGCAAGATTTCAGCAAAATCTCAGAAAATCCTCATTTCAGCAAAATTTCAAAGCGCCGTCCAGTGAAACGAATTAAACCGCCGGTTCATCCGCATCGAGAGGCGCCTCCGGCTGTTCTTCTTCTTCGCGAGCGATGATGTCTTCGGTGGTGACGCGCAGGATTTCTTCCAGGGAAGTGACGCCTGCGATGACTTTGAGGAGACCTTCTTCGCGGAGGGTCTTCATGCCCGCCGATTGGCGGGCGGCGTCGCGAATTTCCGTGGTCGTGGCGTTATGCTCGATGAGAGAGCGAAGGTCTCGGTTGGGGATCATCATTTCATAGATGCCGGTGCGTCCGATATAGCCGGTGTTGGAGCATTCGCTGCAGCCGCGCGGGCGATAGAAAGGCTGTCCTTCGAGAATTTTGCCTTCGACGCCCAACTGTCGAAGTTCGCGGGCGGAGGCGGAGGATTGTTTTTTGCAGTGAGGGCATAGTTTGCGCACCAGACGCTGGGCGACGATGCCGATGATGGAGGAACTGAGAAGTTTGATGTCGACGCCGATGTCGATCAAGCGGGATAGGGCGGTGGAAGTGTCGATGGTGTGCAGGGTGGAAAACACCAGGTGGCCGGTGAGGGCGGCGTTGACGGCGATCTGGGCGGTTTCGAGATCGCGGATTTCGCCGACCATGATGACGTCGGGATCTTGGCGCAGAATGGAGCGCAGGGCGGTGGCGAAGGTGAGTCCGGTTTTGGTGTTATGCTGAACCTGGTTGATGCCGTCCAGTTCGTATTCGATGGGATCTTCGACGGTGACGATATTTTTGCTGCCGTCGTTCAGGAATTGCAGCGAGGCGTATTGCAGAGTGGTTTTGCCGCTGCCGGTCGGGCCGGTGGCGAGAATCAAGCCATGCGAGGACGAGATGGAGGCGCGGTACTGCTCCAACGCTTCGCTGCGCATTCCCAGGCGGTCGAGGGGCGCTTTGGCGATCTGTTTGTCCAGCAGGCGCATGACGACTTTTTCGCCGAGCCGGGTGGGGATGGTGGAGACGCGGACGTTGGTTTCGTCGCCTAGGAGAACGCGTTGAAAATGGCCGTCCTGGGGAAGGCGCTTTTCGGCGATGTTGAGGTTGCACATCACTTTGATGCAGCTGACCAGGAGTTTGTTCAAGCCGCCTTCGATGATGATCGATTCGGTCAGGACGCCGTCCACTCGAAAGCGGGCGAGCAGTTTGCCTTCTTCCGGCTCGATGTGAATGTCGCTGGCGCGGATTTTTTTGCCGTGCACCATGAGCAGGTAGATGAATTTCAGCATCTGTTCGCGCTGGGCGTCGTCGTGGACGTTTTCGGAGAGGGATCGGCTGCGGCCCATGACCAGGGCTTCGTTCTGGATGATTTCGGGCAGGGTGAAGGGCGGCTTGATTTGAATCTCGCAGAAGGGGCAGACGTTGAACTCGTAGTTTTCGAAGAGTTCATAGTTGTCGATCGCCCGATTGCAGGCGGGGCACCGCTTGCGGGGCTCTTCGCGGCGCCAGCGGTCGAAGAAATAGAAAATCAAGCCGAAGACGCCGGCGTAGTTGATGATTTTGCGCCAGTTGTAATAGATAATCTTGCGGTTGGGAAGATCGCGCAGCAGAATGGTCATGGGGATATACCAGTAGACGATGATAACCGCGAGAGCGATGAGCAGGTATTTCAAGAAGGTCCAGATTTTGGGCATCACCTCGGCTGTGGAGCCTTTGGCGATGCTTTTACCGAGGTCTTGAATGGATTTCCATGCATCCGTAAACCAGGCGCCGACTTTCTGGGTCATGCTCAATTCGGGAGCGGGCGTGGGGATGGGGACGAAAACGGGGCGCGGCCGAGGGGTTGGAGTCGGCAGCAAGGCTCGTTCGGCGCGGGAGAGCATGACGCGCACGCGGCGCGCTTCGATGGAGGAGAGTTTGGTTTGATCGATTTGAGAAAAAAAGTCCTGCGCTTCTTCGAAGCGTTCTTCGTCGACGGCCATCATGCCCAAGTAGTAGAGAGCCTTGGCGTGGCCGGGCGTTGCTTCAAGGACTTTTAAAAAAGCGTTGCGGGCGGTTTCGTTGTTTGTGCTGGATTTTTTAAATTCAGATTCGCCCCATTCGAAATAGAGTTCCGTGACGCGCTGATCCAGATTGCGGGCCAGGGGGCTGTCCGGATAATTTTCCAGGACGACGTTGTAATGGCGAATGGCTTCTTCGTAGTTATTGCGTAGAACCTGCCTTCTGCCTTCATCAAAATGCACTTGAGCCGTCTTTTGGTTCAATTCCAGTTTGGCGTTTTGCAGAAGGGAAAGAAGATGGGGATCGGATATTTTTTGTTTGATCGTTTCGATGTCGCGAAGGTCGTCTAATCCGCGCTCTAAGGGGTTGTGGGCTTCGATGAGCGCGATGTATTTGCGGATGGAATTTTCCTGCTGAGTGCGAATGGCTCTCTTTTCTTCGGATTCGGCCAGCAGCAGGGCGTCGGAGTAGAGAGAGACCGCTTCGAAGAAATTGTTCTGCTGTTCGGCGACCTGCGCCTTGGCGAGGATTTTGGAGAGAGTGGAGCCCTGCTCGACGCGATCGATGTCGCTGCGCTTGTATGAGAATACTCCCCCGGCCGTTTGGATGCTGATGGCGTCGCCGTCCTGGCTGCGGATGAGGCCTTCGATTTTTTGGCCGTTTTTCAAGTAGATGACGTCGGCAAAAAGAGCTGCAGAGCAGAAAAGAAAGAGGAGGATGGTTGTAAAAATATGTAAAAATTTCACGTAATGTATCCCTTGATATAGGATGGGCTGCCAAACGTCCGCTCGTAGACTGTTAGAACGCGTTCAATCCTACCTGATTGAATCCTGAGCTGCAATCGGCGCCGAGCGGAAATTTGGCCGGCCGCGAGCCTCTATTTAACACAACAGTATCATCCCGATGCAAAGACGTCCACAGAATTAAGTTTGATTGTGTTTGATTCGATTTTCCGTTTCCATTATAGTTCAACCAAGGATGGGGAAAAACTCTTTTATCCTTATAAATATTATATTAATAGTCTTGCAATGCAAATCCTCCGCTCCGGGCAAAGAGGCATACGGGCTGCGCATCTTTTTTCAGCATGCGGCTTTTCAACAGATTTTGCAGCAGACGGCTGATCTTCGAATCGCAGGCGAGAGCGGGGCGCGATTGAATTTTTTATGCTTATTCCCTGAGTATTTTCCCGGCGCCGAATGCATTATCATGAAAAGCGGATGAAGGCGATCTATTTTTGCCCTACAATATGTTATAAGGTTGAATGGGCATCTCATAAGGAAACATTTATGAACGGACATGATACGAATTCTTCGTCCTGAGTTTTTGTTCTTGCTGTTTCTCATTCCCGCGGCATGGTATATGGCGCGCCGCATCCGCGTCCTGGGAAAAGGGCGCAAGGCGGTCGCCCTGGCGCTTCGCACGCTGGTGCTGCTTTTTTTCATCTTGACCTTGGCGGAAGTGGAACTGGTCGACAAGGGCGAATCGCTGACGGTCCTGTTCGCCATCGACCGCTCCACCAGCGTTCCCGCCGATCAGCAGCAGTTCAGTCTGGCGTACGTGCAGGATCAGTTGATGAAGATTCCCGAAGGCGACAGCGCGGGAATTCTGTTTTTCGGCAAAGAAGCGGTGTTGGAAGAGAATCCCGGAGAGAATGTAACTCTGCAGGAATATCAAGCGATTCTGAACGCCGAAGGCACGGATATCGAAGCGGCGATCAATTTGGGGATGGCGGCCTTCCCCGAGGGAGCGCAGAAGCGGATTGTGTTAATCACCGACGGCAATCAGACGCAGGGCGATGCGATCGCGGCCGCCCAGCGCGCCGCGGCCAACGGCATCGACCTGCGGATAATGCCTCTGCAATACGCCTCCAGCCAGGAAGTGCTGGTGGAAGACATTTCCATTCCCAACCAAATCCAGGAAAAAGAACCGTTCAAAATCCGAGTCATCGTCAACGCCCAAGAAGCGGGGCCGGGCGTCCTGCGCATCACCGAAAACGATCAGGTGATCGTGGAGGAGTCGGTCGATCTGCGTCCAGGCAAGAACGCGTATTGGATTCCCCGCTCCATCGAGCAGGCGGGCGTTTATACCTATACCGCTGTGTTGGAAGCGGAGAACGACCGCCGCCCGTCAAACAACCGGGCGCAGAATTTCGCCTTCGTGAAAGGGACGCCGCATGTATTGCTGATCGATCCGGCGCCGGAGGAAGCGAGTTATTTGACGGCGGCTTTAACGGCGGAGGGGATTCAGGTGGATCTTCAAACGCCGGAAGGACTGCCGGGAACGCTGCGCGAATTGCAGATGTATGACAGCGTCGTGTTATCCAATGCGCCGGCCGCGGATTTTTCAACATCCCAGCTGCAGATGCTGGAAACGGCGGCGAGCGATCTGGGCGTCGGACTGGTGATGATCGGCGGGCCGGACAGCTTCGGCGCGGGGGGATACCAGGATACGCCGGTCGAAAAGGCGCTGCCGGTTTCGATGGATGTGAAGCAGCGGCGGATCATCCCCAGCGGCGCGCTGGTTTTGATTCTGCATTCCTGTGAAATTCCGCAGGGTAATTATTGGGCGCAGGAGATCGCCAAAGCGGCGTTGGATTCATTATCCCGCAACGATTACATCGGCGTGCTGCGCTACAGCAGCGGCATTGGAGAGAGTTGGCTGTTTCCGCTGGAAATGGCGGGAAACAAGCGTAAACAGAAGACGGCCATCGACGGCCTGGCCTTCGGCGGGATGGGCGACATGCCCTCCTTCGCCTCCACCATGGAGATGGCGCTGAAAGCCCTGACCGATAAAGAGAAGGTTCAAGCCAACATCAAACACATGGTGATTTTGTCCGACGGCGACCCGGCGCGCCCCTCGCAGGCGTTGATCGACTCGATTGTGGAGGCGAACATCAGCATCTCGACGGTCTGCATCAATCCGCACGGACAAGCGGATGTCGATACCATGTTCCAATTGGCCAAAGAGGGAAAAGGGAACGCCTATCACGTCAAAAACAACCGAAACCTGCCGCGCATCTTTACCAAAGAGGCGATGACCGTCCGGCGGAACTTAATCCTGGAAGAAACCTTTACGCCGCAGGTCACCTATTTCAGCGAAGTGCTGCAGGGATTCGAAGAGGGATTTCCCGCCTTGGAGGGATATGTCGTAACATCGCCTAAATCCGGCGCGGAGACGGTATTGATCACGCATAAAAAAGATCCCCTGCTGGCCCACTGGCGCTACGGCCTGGGCAAGACGGCCGCATTTACTTCGGACGCCAAAGCGAGATGGGGATCGCATTGGTTGGAGTGGGATAATTACGCCCGCTTTTGGTCGCAGCTCGTGCGGTGGACGCTTCGCACCGGCCGGCAGGATCAGTTCCAGATCCAAACTTCCGTGGAAGGCGACCGGGTGAAATGCATCGTGGATGCGCTGACCGACGAAGGGGGATTTCTCAACGAATTGGCGTTCAATGCGGCGGTGATCGATCCCAAGTATCAAACCAAAGACTTCGAAATGCGCCAAACCGAGCCGGGGCGCTATATGGGATATTTTCCAACCAACGAATCGGGCAGTTACCTGATCAGCATGACCTATGAAGGGCCGGACGGCATGGAGGGATCGCTGACCAGCGGCGCCTCGATCCCCTACTCGCCCGAACATACCAGCACCCGTCAAAACGATTTGGTGCTCAAGCAATTGACCGACGTGAGCGGAAATGAGTATCTTACGGCGGAAGCCGGCGTCTTCGAGCACAATCTGAAGTCGACCGGCGATATGCTGGCATTGTGGCCTTATTTTTTGGGAGCGGCGATTTGCTTGTTTTTCTTCGACATCGCCGTGCGGCGCGTATTTTTCGAATTGACGCAGCTGCAAAACGCGGCGGCGAAGGCTCGGGATTGGATCGTCGCTCCTTTCCGCCTGAAGCCCGCCCCCGCCGGCCCCGCCACCCAGGAAATCGGGAGCCTCATGCAGGCCAAGCAGCGAGCGGCCGAAGACACGGCTTACGCGAAAGAGAAAGAATCGTTGATCCGGCGATTGGAGGCCGTTAAAGAGAGCGATCTGGAAGAATTGGAATCCGTTCGCTCCAAGCCGGAAAAAGAGGCGCCGTTATGGCAGGAAGCCAAGAAAGATGAAGGACCCGAAAAGTTTGAGGACGAACCCGCCGATGCATACACCAGCGCTTTGTTTAAAGCCAAATCGCGCGCCAAAGGAAATTTGGATAAAAGGCGTTGACTTTTTTCTCGCACGGCGCGGGCGGCGGATTTTTCCGATCGCGGCGATCTGCGCATTGAGTTTGTTTCTGAGCGCATGCGGTTCGGCGCAAAAACAAAAAACCGAAGCCATCGAACTGGATCGCAATCCGCCCGCTCCCGCGGCCGGCCAGGCTTACTATTATCAGCATACCGGGCCCCGGCCCTGGAGCGACGGCCGGCAGGACGCTTCGGGAGGCCGCCTGGTGGTCGTTCCCGAACCTAAATCTCCGAATCCGGGTTTATGGGATGTCGAAGAGCATTTTGAACGGGCCGACGGCGTTCAGGTATTTCAGATCGATCCGCAATACCGCCTGCATCATCTGGCGATCAAATCAGGCGAGAATGAAATCGTCCTCCGCTACAACCCGGCGCGGCCTCTGAGATTTCTCGATTTGAAAAAAGACAAAAAAAAGACGTTTGAATCCCGCTTTGTTTTCGTGGATCCTCAAACCGGCCGGACGATGGAGGGAGGCGGAAAATACACAAGCGAAGTCGAGCGCCGCTACGATGTGCGCATCGTCTCGCCGGCGGGCGCCTATCTCTGCCGGCAATTCATCATTCAAACGACCGTCGAAACGAACGTGCAGGATATCCGGACGATCTTCAAAGCCGAAATTCACTCCTATTGGTGCGACGACATCGGCTGGTTTGTGCAGGAAGAATACGATTTCGAACCGATGCGGCAAAACGGGCAGCCCGTCCAGCCCGCCTACAAAGCCGTCAGCACGCTGGCGAAGTACAAGCCCATGAATCCCGACTCGCTGCGGCCGGCCGAGGAAACGCCTGAGGAGCCTTCATAAGGTCTCATTGATTTTTTTTCTTCTGCGAGGGTGGATATGATCTATCAATCCGTCGGCCCAACGCGGCAGGCCGAGCGCATAGAATCCATCGACGTCATTCGC
>JAFGTC010000187.1 GCA_016934335.1 Candidatus Omnitrophota bacterium
CGATGGGCTTGGCGACGTAGACGTGCAGTCCGGCGGCGACGCCGGCGGCGGCCTGTTCGGGATGGAAAAAGGGCGGGGTTTCGACGGCGACGGCGTCCACGATTCCTTTGTCGATCAGGCGCTTGTATCCGGCCAGACCGGTGAAGCGGTTGGAGGCGGGGATGTCGAATAAATCGCCCAAGCCGTCGACGCGATCCTGGAAATAATCGGCGGCGGCGGCGATTTGATAGCCGCCGTGTTGAGCGAAAAGGCGCGAGATCCAGACGCCGCGGCCTCCGCATCCCAATATTCCCAATTTGATTGTCTGGTTGGCGGCCGCCGTATGCGCCCATTGCGGCTTGATGATGGAAAAGGCGGCCAGGGAGGCGCCGGCGCCGGTCAGGAAGCGGCGGCGGGCGACGGTGTGAGAGTCTTGCTTTGGGTGAGTTGTTTTCTGCGTTGTCATAATTGCTTCTCCCTTATTCTTTTGAATTGAGAACGATCAAGATTTTTTATGCGTTTCAGAGATAATCGGAGCTTCCCACATTACCCATGAACGATTCGCCGAGGATTCCCTTATCGGAGAGGATGATGTCGCCGATGCTTATCAGGCCGTTGGATGTGTCGTAGGCCATCCAATTCATGAGGCGCATGGGATGGTTGATGTACCAGCGGTCGGGGCCGGGGCTGCGGACGTAATAGCGGGCGGTTTGATCGGCGAGCGTTCCCATGCCCCCCTGATTGCGCTCCCGCCAGATTTTGATGTTGTGATACTGGTAGGTTCCCACGGCGACCGCTTCACCGGCGGCGCCCGTGCTGTACGGATTGATTTCGGGGATGAAGGGATCCATGAAGGCGCCGGCGGAGATGTAGGAAATGGGCGTGGTCAGCTGCCTCCAAACGTCCCAGGCATTGCCGCCGTAATTGGGGAGTTCAATGGTGTCGAGAATTTCCCGGCCGAAATCGACGGAGTACATTTCGATGGCGGTTTGGATGCTTTTCAGGTCGCTGGTCACGCGGCTGACTTTGGCTCGCATCTGTGCATTCAGGAAATTGGGGACGGCGATGGCCGCCAGAACGCCGATGATGGCGACGACGATGAGAAGTTCAATTAAGGTAAAGGCGCGTCTTCTCATGATTTTTGTTTCCACCTCCCTAAGCGGCGCGTTTCGTTTTTCTATTTATTCATCCAAGGTTGAAATAATTGCAGGAACTGCTTCGCGTATCGATCCAGGTTTTCCCGTTTTCCGCCGCCGCGGATGGGCGAGCACATTTCGAAGCCGACGGTTCCGTTGAATCCGATCTCGCGAAGGGCGTCGAAGAATTGAGGGTAGTCGATGAAGCCTTCGCCGGGAGGGACGGCTCGCACTTCATCGAGCATGCGTTCGTAGACGTTGCCTTCGCCGGGGTGATGGTAGCGGAAGCGCGGGCGCTTCACGTAATCGGCGACCGTGGTGTGGACGATGCGATCGCCCATACAGCGCACGGCTTCGGCCAAATCGCCGCCTTGCAGGGCGACGGACCAGGCGTCGAAGCATGCTTTGCAGTTGGGACGGCCGATTTCGTCGATCAGGTCGGCTATGGAGAGATAATGCCCGGCGATGTCGTCGTGGTTTTGAATTCCAATGACGATGCCGCAGGCGGCGGCGATGTCGCAGGCTTCGCGCATGAATTCGACGCAGCGGCGCCATTGGACAGTGTAGGGTTCGCCGGAAGCCGCCGGGCCGGTCAGCAGGCGGATGACCGGGGCGCCCAGTTTCTGCGCCATTCGGGCGTAATGACGGATGTTGACCAGCTGCATTTCACCGATCGGGGCGAAGGGCGCGGCGGCGGCGGAAAAGCCGCAGCCGGGATCGCTGTAGGCGGCGATGCAGGCGACGCTCAGGTTATTGCCGCGCAGGCGCTGAGCCAATTGATCCAATCGCTTTTCATCGTAATCCAGGGGCGAAAGATGCGGGCGTTTGGACATCAGCATGACGCCCGCGTAGCCCAGCGCTTTGGCGTGATCGATGAATTCATCCAGGTGCAGCGCGTCCTGGCCCCATAATCCTGCGTAGCTGACGGAATGAAGAACCGGCGTCATGAAAATATCTCCCCAAAAAAATATCTTCCCAAAATATAGGATGTGAATATTTTACAGAAATATTGGATAAATTCCCAGCAGGGAGTCTCGTTTTTTCGCTGGATCATGTAAGTATGATTCGGCGGCGCGCGTGAAGGCTTGAGCGTTCGGGGGGGAGCGAGTAGGTTGTGCATTGTGAAATCATCCCATCCAATAAGAACAGTTGAATTATGAGCCACATGAATTGGAAGCCGCTGCCGGAGAATCATCGCAGGCGGCTGGATGCGCAGACGCGCTTGTTGGAGATGCGACGTCCGGAGTTTTTGTCGCCGTTGGGCAATCTGCGCGAATATGCGCACCGGTTGGAGGTGATCGAGGAAGACGGCAATCTGATCGCCGTGCGCTCCAACAGCCAGCAGGGGATTCGAACGATGCTGCCGCAGGAGCAGGGATCGATCTTGATTCAGCGGCAGCGAACGGCGCTGCATGCGCCTTTTGAGCGCGGGGCGCGGTTTTTGGTGTTGAGTGGAATCGGCGTGGGGCACTCGCTGCTTATGGCGCAGGCCATGCTGGAGAAGCATCCCACGGCGGGCGTCGCCGCCTGGGATTGGGATCCCTGCGCATGGACGGCTTTTTTCGCCTTGTTCGACGCCAAGAAGGCGATTGAAAACACAGACCGTATTTTTTTCTTTGGGGGGGAGAGCATCCATGAACAGGTCGATGAGTTTCTGCGCCGCCGAAAATTGTTTTTGTTTCCCTCCGATAAAACCGCCTATCTTTTGGGATCTTTGCCGGTTCATCCCGCGGCGACGGAGAAGTATATCGAGCAGGCGAGAAGTTTGGCGAAGATGATTCAGGAGGAAAACGCGCGCTTCGAGCCGGCGATTCAGTCGTGTTTGAAGCGATCGGCGTCGGACGATCGCGCTCCCCGGTCGGCGTGGAGCTGCGCCCGGCCGGACGCCTACATTCATTACCCTATCGCCAAAGCGTTTCTGGAGGGATTGGAGCGGGCGGGATTATCGACCCATCTCGAGCCGTTCGACGATCAATTCGGCCGATCCTTCGAGACGCTGGGGGATTTTTTCGAGAGGAAGCCGGAACTCTTATTGATGCTGAACGTTTGGCCGACGGCGTTTTTGTATGATATGGGATTGTCGATCGAAGCGATCGAGTCAATGCAATTATGGCGGGTCTGCTGGATGGTGGACGATACGCTGCTTTATGCGGACGAGGGGCCGATGGCGCAGACGGGCGGCCGCGATTTCGTCTTTTGCTGCGACCGAACCTATCTGCCGCGCATGCAGGCTTACTCATGCCAATCGTTTTTTTTGCCGCACGCCGCGATTTTTACCGGGCCGGGAAGGGTGCGGGATGAGTTCAAGGCGGATCTCTGTTATGTGGGTTCTCTGCCGGACGTGCAGGGGCTTTTGGAGGATATGCCGCCCGCCTGCCGGGAGATGCTCGAACGCGTGGAAAAACTGCGGTCGGAGCGATGGGATTGTACTTTTTCGCAGCACTTGGCGTCGCTCGAACCGACTCCAGCACAGCGGCAATGCATCGCCCAAACGGCGCATGATTTTTGCCAGTCCGCTTATAAAGATTACACGGACGTCAACGTGGAATTAAATTATTTTTTGTACAACGCCGCGACTTATTTCAAACGATATAAAACAGTCATGAGGCTGCTGCCGTTGGGTTTGAAAGTGTATGGACCGGCTTCGTGGCGGGAGGCTCTCCCAACGAAATATCGGGATCGGTACGGCGGATTTATCAACAATGAAGACTTGGCGGATTGTTACGCCTCCTCGAAAATCTGCATCAATATTCACAGCCATCAATGCCCTACCTGTTTGAATCCACGCGATTTTGACGTCCCCATGGCGGGGAGCGTCGTGCTGGGCGATTGGGTGGAGGACGCCGGCCGAGGATTGATGGCGCCGGGAAGCGAGTTTCTTACGTATCGAACATTGGACGAAGCGGAGGAGACCGCCCGATATTATTTGCAGAATGAGGATGAACTCGGCGAGGTTCGAAAGCGAGGGGGCGAGCGGGCGGCGCGTGAACACACATATGCGCACCGGGCCAAGAGCGTGCTGCAGGCGATGGGATTTTAAAAAACCAGCCGTTGATCTGGTATTAGAAGAAAAAGAAGAGATTGGAATAGAGATCGTCATCCGGCGCCGTCGTTCATTAAGCGGATTATCGTGGAACGGCGCGCGGCGGAACGACGCTTGACATGCAGAGGGGCGGCGTTCATGCTCAGAGCCAAAAACGATGAAGAGTCGAGGGTGGAAATATGAAATGGGATGTGTATATCTTGAATGCCCATATTGTCGGTATCAATCCGCTGCGGTTCGACCGGGTGGAGTTCGGTCGATTGGGTGCGAAATTCTTTGATCGCTCCGGGCAAGAGGACAAGGAAGTGATCCGTCTTTCCAATATGATCGATTTTTTATTCGAGAAGGAAGACATTATTCTGCCCAAATTGTGGCAGGCGCTCGCCATTCTCGCCAAGGAGGGCGAGTTGGAGCCGTACAGCGTCATGGAGGAGCGAGACTATTACACGTTTTATTTTAAGCGTCCTGCTATGGAAGACGCGGAATAGGCGCCGCCGTTCAGGCCTCCCTTTGTTCAAAGATGGATCTGCCGCTGGGTGCAGCGTATTGAAGCCGCCGGTTCAGGGAATGGATCTTTATCATGACGCTTCGTTTAACGGATGTTATAGTTTTTGCCGTGTTTTTTCTGGTTGTCATCGGCTTCAGCCTTTTGAAAAGCCGGCGGAAAAAGAGCAGCGAAGATTATTTTCTCGCCGGCCGCGGGCTGCCGTGGTGGATCATCGGCATATCGATTGTTGCGGCCAATATATCCACCGAGCAGTTTGTGGGCATGGCGGGCCAGGGAGCAGGGACGGTAGGGCTGGCGGTCAGCGCCTGGCAGCTGACGGGGGCGGCGGGCATCGTGATCATCGCCTTCACGTTTTTGCCGCGCTTTTTGCGCAGCGGCATCTACACCATGCCGGAGTATTTGGAGTATCGCTACAATCCGGCCGCCCGCGCGATCATGGCTTTTTATACAATGGTGATTTATGTGACGGTCACCATTACGGCGGTTCTTTATTCGGGGGGGATTACGCTGTCCACGATTTTCGGAATTGATTTGGCGAAGTCGATTTGGATCATCGGCCTCATCGCGGCGTTTTATACCACATGGGGCGGGTTGAAGGCGGTGGCCTGGGCGGATCTGTTTTTGGGAAGCGC
>JAFGTC010000188.1 GCA_016934335.1 Candidatus Omnitrophota bacterium
GATCTGGCAGGCCAGCGCGCCGGTTTCTCCCGGTTGAATCCCGCCAAGCCAGTTTACAATAAAGGGGACGCGCGTCCCGGCGTCGAAGGCGCTGTATTTTCCCCCGCGAAGCGGCCCCGACGGAGTATGGCCGCTCAATTTCTCCACCGCATCGTCCTTGTAGCCGTCGTCGACCACCGGCCCGTTGTCGCTGGTGAAGATAATCATCGTATCCTCGCGTAAATTCAATTGCTCCAATTTCTTGACGATCTCTCCCACGCACCAGTCGAGCTGCAGTATCACATCCCCGCGGGGGCCGAGACCGCTTTTTCCGGCAAAACGGGAATGGGGAACGCGGGGAACGTGAATATCGTGCGTCGAAAAATAGAGGAAGAAAGGCTTGTCTTTATGGGCCTCGATAAAATCTTGGGCTTTGCTCGTGATGACGTCGGCGATGTCTTCATCCACCCAGCGCGCTTTTTTCCCGCCGCTCATATAGCCGATGCGGCTGATGCCGTTGATGATCGTCTGGTCGTGTCCATGGCTGGGATGCATTTTAAGGAGTTCGGGATGCTCTTTGCCGGTCGGTTCGTCGCCGATCGGTTTTCCGAAACTGACTTGGATGGGATCGTTGGGATCGAGCCCCGCAACCCGCCGGTTCTCCACAAAAACGCAGGGAACCCGGTCGCCGGTGGCGGGAATCAAAAAGTTGTAATCGAAGCCGATGTCCAGCGGCCCGGGTTTGATCTCGCCGTTCCAATCCAGATTCTCATCGCCCAGACCCAGATGCCATTTGCCCACAACCCCCGTCGCATATCCCGCTTTTTGAAGCAGAGAGGGTAGGGTGGTGCGCCCCGGTTCGATGATCATGCGGGCGTTGCCCGGAAGAACGCCGGTCCCTTTTTTGCGCCAGGCGTACTGCCCCGTCAGCATGGCGTACCGCGACGGCGTGCAGGTGGCGGACGGCGAGTGCGCATTTGTAAATCGAATGCCCTGCGAAGCCAACCGGTCGATGTTCGGCGTCTTGATCTTGGATGCGCCGTAGCAGCTGACGTCGCCGTAGCCCAGATCGTCGGCGTAAATCAGGACGATGTTGCGCGGCTTCTTCTCCGAGGCTTTCAAGGCGGCCGGCGCAGCCAGCGCCGCCGCGCCCAGACCGACGGATTGTATAAAAGTTCGGCGTGTAAGATGGGTTGATTTCATGGTCTCTCTCCTGGATATGCAGCGACCCAACGCAGTAAAGTCGATTGGATTTTTTTCCCGTCGCTTTTGATTCTCCGTTTGGGATAATCGGTTTCACTGAAATGTAAGAACAATAGTATCATATAAAATTTGAATCGATCTTTAAATGCAAGCGGGCGCCGACGCCAAAAATTGACCGCGATTTGCTATTTTTTTGATCAACTTTTTACGTTGATCATTCAAAGGCTGCAAATCGTCTTGACTTCCATCCGGAAAAAGCAATAATGAAATAACGAAAGAGGGCGATTAGCTCAGTTGGTTAGAGCGCCAGTATCACAAACTGGAGGCCACTGGTTCAACTCCAGTATCGCCCATTTTTTATTCACTTTTCCCTGGATCGATTCTGATAACGGAACGCCTTTCTACGAATCTCTTCCATGGCCGACGAACGCGCGTATGCCCAGTATTATCACACCGGGGTCGACCTGTACGCAGCCGGCCATTACGACGAAGCGTTGATCCATTTTAAAAAGACCGTCCTTCTGCAGCCCGATTTTCCCGACGCCTACTTCAAAATTGCCTGCATCTACAGCGAATTGAAATTATATCCCGACGCATTTTCTCTCTACGAAAAAGTGGTCGGCCTGCTTCCCAATGATTTGGAAATATTGTGGATGTACGGGAAAACTCTTTTGAAGGCGGGCGAAGAAAAAAAAGGCGTCAAAATTCTAAAAAAAGGGATGAAATTGAATCGGCGCGACCCGCGCTGCCGATTGGAATTGGCTCGGTATTATGTTCATATCGAGCAGTGGCAAAAAGCGCAGGCTTTATTGGAAAACGGCCTCAAGTGGAATCCCGGCTGCGCCCCTTATTATTCCCTGGCCGGCGATATCAGCCGCAAACGAAAAAAATACGCAAAAGCCCAAGAGTATTTTGAAAAATGCCTCGAATTGGAGCCCGATAATGAATTCGCCAGGCGCGGATTCAACGCCGCCATGCGCGCCGTCGCCAACGGCGGCGAAAAAGACTCCGCGCACCAGCCCGAAGAAAGCGGCCGCGAAGAAATGCTGGGCGCGGCCGCTCTCTATGCAAACGGCGAATACGACAAGGCGATCGTTCGCCTTCTCGACTTGAAAGATCAATCCGGTCTGGATCGTGAGGCGTCCATGCTGCTTGGATTGGCCTTCGCTCGAAAAGGGCTCTACAAACGAGCGCACGACGTTCTCCTGGCGTTCACCGAAGTGCATTCCCCCGATATTCTGGTTTGGTATAATCTGGGCCTGGCCGCCAGCCGCATGGGTCGCTATGAGGACGCCATCGATTATCTGGCCGAAGCCTTGGAAATGGACGAAGATTTCGAAGAAGCGCTCATTGAGATGGGAATCGCCTGTCAAATGATCGGCGAAATTCCCCATGCTCAGCGCTACTTTCTCCATGCCTTGAAAATCAACAAAAACGATGCAAGGCCTTACGCCTATCTTGCCCGCATGGCCTTTGATCGGGATGATAAAGCTCGAGTGGATGAATTTTTACGCCGCGCCAAAAAATGCGATCCCGGCCACCCCTCCATCTCGTTTTTTGAAGGCTGCGCCGCTATGGTGGAAGGGGATTTTCATGCGGCCGTCGAGAAATTAGACGCCTGCCTCCTGCAAACGCCCGATCATTTCGAGGCTCTCAAACTTTTGGGGCGGGCTCAACTGGAACTGCATGATCTAGAAGGGGGATTGCAAAGCTACAAGTCGGCTTCTTCCTTGAATCCCTCCGATCCCGAATGCCGCCAGGTTCTTCAGGAACTGGCGGGCGGTTAAATTACGATTCAAACAAGGAAGCGATACCGTGGAATTTACACCGGATACATACATACGCCTGGCATTGGGATTGGGTCTCTTCGCGTTTGGATGGACTCTCTTTCGCTTCGGCCTGCATGCCGCCGGATTTATTTTAGGCTACGTTTTCGGTACAAGCGCCTATGAATTGCTGGTGGCGTGGCTGATCCGCCTTCACGAAATGGATGTGATCGGCGAAAAATGGCTCGAATTCATTCCTCAGCATCCCTACGCCACATTTTTTGCCGGCTGCGTTTTTGGCATCGTCGGCGTCCTGCTGGCCAAAAAAATGTATCAAGTCATGATCTTTTTGGGAGCGACGGCGGGCGCCTTGTTCGTCCTCTATACGGATGAAAATCAAAAAGCGCTTCTCGATCGGCTTCTTGACTGGCTGGGCGTTCTCGTACCGCTGAACAATACTCTCGGTCAAGCATGGCCGGCGGTTTTGGCCCTCTTGATCGGTTTATTGTTCCTGCTCTTTCAAAAGAAACTCATCATCCTTCTCACCGCCTGCATGGGCGCTTATATCCTATCGGACGCCATCCAAATCCCCATCCTCTTTCTCCCGCTTTGCTTTATCGGCTTTCTTTTGCAGACCGTCAAACGGCCCAAACAGAAAAAAGAGGCGGAAGAATAGAACTTTTCACGATAAAGGAATTTGAAATAAGGGCGCCTTGACCGTTGTGTGCAAGGCGCCTTCTCCCTGAGCATAGTATCATCCTGTTCCTGAATTCTCCCTTGATCCCCTCAAAAACATCTGATATTTGTGTCTGTATGCTTGGAAGCGGGTTTTTATAAAGACAGAGATTCATGAACATACGGTAGCAAAATACGGCATGGTGGATACACAAATCCTCCATTTTATGCTGTATTAATATCGTTGATTTGTTAGGCGCTCTTTCGCCTATTCCCCAAAGTAAGAGGAGTCGGAACAATGACTGACCGGAACTCTGCTTTCACCCTCATCGAACTCTTGATCGTTGTGGCCATTATCGGGATCTTGGCGGCCATTGCCGTCCCCAACTTCCTGAACGCTCAAATCCGCGCCAAAATCGCCAAGACGGAATCGGAAATGAGCTCCTACGTCACCGGCGCCGAAATGTATCGCATGGACAACGGCGATTACCATCCCCATAACCACACCCCATGGCAGAACAAATACTTAACCACCCCCATCGCCTATTTTTCAACTCCCCCCAGAGATGTGTTCGAAAAGGAGAATCTAAGCGACGCCTGGCAGTTAAAATTCGGCGAATACCACCTCGAACGCATCTATTACCCCGATGGAACTCTCTGGCTCGATCCCCGTCTGCGAGTGCCGAACAATCCCGAGGCCGTCCAGCGCGGCCTGAAAAACAAGCCTTACTCCTATGAATTGTGGAGCGTCGGCCCTAATGGCGTCCTCGATTTCAATGAAAATGGCATCGTCGGCTTCACTTTCTATATGACCAGCAACGGCATGCACAGTTATGGCGATATCGTCTGGATTCGACCTTAATTCTTTCATTTTATTTTGTTCCATGCTGCTATACCCCCAATCGTTCTTTTGAGAAAATCGAATCATCTTCGAGAAGGAGCAGATCGAAATGACCCCTAAAAAAGAACAGAAGGACAGTTCAACATCCACGCGTCGAACATTTTTGAAGAGCGCGTCGGCGGCTCTCTCCACGGCTGTCGTTAGTTCGGCCGATTTGTCTCGCCGCGTCTACGCGGCGGGCGGCGACGTGATCAAAATCGGCATGATCGGAGCGGGCGGGCGTTGTACGGGCGCGGCCATGGACGCCATGCGCGCCGATGACGGCGTGCGCCTGGTCGCCATGTGCGACGTCTTCCAAGAGCGCGTCGACGCCTCGCGGGCCGAAATCAAAAGCAAGATGCCCGACCAATACGCCGTTGACGACGGCCATGCCTTCGTAGGCTGCGACGGATACAAAAAGGTCATCGGCAGCGATGTCGACGTTGTTTTGATCGCCTGCGCCTCTTTGTTTCACCCCATGTATTCCAAAGCGGCGCTGGAAGCGGGAAAGCATGTGTTTGTCGAGAAGCCGCACGCCATCGATCCCTCCGGCATCCAAGTCGTTCGGGAAACGATCGATCTGGCGAAACGGAAAAACCTCTGCCTGGTTTCCGGCTTGATGAACCGCTATGTTCCCGGCGTCCAAGAAACCATGAAGCGCATCCATGACGGCGCAATCGGCGATATCGTCGCCATCGAAGAAAATTTCCTGCGGGCCCCTTATGTTCTCAAGGAGCGCCAGCCGGCCGATTCGGAAATGGAGTATCAGTTCCGCAATTGGTATCATTTCTCCTGGCTCTCCGGCGACGACGTAACTCAATCGCTCGTCCACAATCTCGATAAAGCCTTATGGGCCCTGCGGGAAAAAACGCCGGCCAAAGCCCATGGCCTGGCCGGACGCTCCTCGATGTTCGGCGAACTTTACGGCGATGTCTTCGATCATCATTCCGTCGTCTACGACTACGACGACGGCGTGAAGATTTATGCGCTTTGCCGGACTCAGGATAACTGCCATGGCGGCGTCTCCGATATCATCATGGGAACCAAGGGGAAATGCGACCTCCTGAACAATCGCATAACCGGCGAGATCAATTGGCAGTATGACGGCCCCCATGGAAGCGGCTACATCGATGAACACAAGGCTTTGTTCCAAGGGATTCGAACGGGCCGGCCTGTCGTCAGCGAATACATGGCCAATAGCACCATGATCGCCGTCATGGGCCAGATGGCCTGCTATTCCGGCCGACAGCTGACCTGGGATGAGGCCTGCAACTCGAAATTCAGGTTCGGGCCGCCGGACGGCGATTTTGATATGACGCCCCCCAAAACCCCCGGCCCGGACGGCAACTATCCCATCGCCATACCCGGAAAAACGAAGGTGCTTTAATTTCATATATGCAGAAAGGTGAAATCATGCCGGCAATAGGTTTCCACACAGATGCGTTCAACAGCAGCAATTGGAATTTTGAACAATGCGTCAAATGGGCGAAAGAGCACGATCTTCAATTCATCGAATGCGGGACCATCGACGGGGTGGCCTACATTCAGGCTCTCGGATTCTATCCGCACGTCTCTCTGACCGACGATCCCGCATTGATCCGCAAAATGATGGATCGATACGGCGTCCGATTCAGCCAGTTGGACGCCGCATTCCCTCTGAATCGAACAGACGGCTTGACGTTGGGCGTCCAGTACATCTGCAACTCGATCCGTTGGGCCAAATTGACCGGGTGCCCTTGCGTCGATACGACCGATTCCGGCGTGAAGCCGGAAGGCCAGACCGACAAAGAAGGCATGGATATTCTCAAAATGGCCTATCGAGAAATCCTGAAAACGGCCGAAGCGCACGAAATTAAAATCAATCTCGAGCCCCACGGCTATTTCACAACCAAAATCGAGTTCGTTTCCGAACTTCTCGAAGAATTCAAAAGCCCCTGTTTCGGGATCAATATGGATACCGGCAACACCTTCATCGCCGGACGCGATCCCGTGGACTATGTGGAAGCGTTCAAAGATCGCATCAACCATGTTCACGTCAAAGACGTCAGTCAGGCCCTGGCTGACGCCTTGCGCGGCAATATCACCGGCATCGCCATGAGCCAAAGCGCCGTCGGCGACGGCGTCAACGCTGATAACATCCAAAAATGCGTGCACATTTTGCTCGACAACGGCTACGACGGCGTCTTTAGTCTGGAATGCGAAGGCGGCCTGTTGGAAAAATCAGTGGAATGGATGCGAGGCGTCATTCAGTAAGTATGAAATTATGATCAAGGAGAAAAAAAATGGTTTTTCTACGCAATCTTTTATTGGGTTTGATGATTTTCTGTATAAGCGTCGCATCTTTCTCGGCCGATGAAAAACCGGTGCGCGTCCTGTTTTCCGGCGGCGGCGACTGGCATCCCTATGCCCAATGCTCCGGCGCCCTGATCGACTCCCTGCGAGCCAAAGGCGGCTTCCTCTGTTCGTACACCGAAGATCCCCTTTCCCTCCAATACGAACACCTGAAGCATTTCGATGTTCTGGTCATCTATAACGGCGTCTTTTATCGGGGAGACGATCAAAATCAGAAAGTTCCCACGCCGGAATATATCCCTCCCAGCATCACCCGGTTTGTCCGGGAAGGAGGCGGGTTGATCGTAGTTCACTCGGGCATGGCCTCCTTCTCCGATTGGGCCGAATATATCGATTTAATCGGAGGGATCTGGATTTGGGGGCAGTCGGCGCACGATCATTACGGAACGTTGAAGAGCGATGTCGTCAGCGATCATCCCATCGTGGAAGGTCTGCCGAAATCCTTTGAATTTCAGGATGAATTCTACCACACGCTTAAAATCAAGCCTTCCGTAAAAGTGTTAATCGAATCCACCCACGAAAAAAACGGTCAAACGGTGACCGAGCCGCTGGCCTGGGTGGCCAATGAGACCGATCAGGAGCGAGTCGCCGTCATTCTCCACGGGCACGACATGGGATCATGGGGCGCTCCCGAAATGAAGCAGCTCATGACCCAGGCCATTGAGTGGGCGGCCAAAAAACGGTAATTTGATTTCCATTTTAGAACAGGGTTTCATGCAATTTCCAAAAGGCAGGCCTCCCGCCTGCCTTTTGGATTTCATCCTTCCAGTCAATAATACGGATTCTGATTGAAACTCAGCCTGAACATTTTCTTCTCCAATAATTCATTTTATCCATTACCGCCATGAATCGAAATTCTCCGACAAATCCCTCAAACACCCCTGCATCTCTGGGCTATCGGATGCCGGCCGAGTGGGCGCCCCATGAAGCGACCTGGATCGTTTGGCCTCACAACACAAGCGACTGGCCGGGAAAATTCGCCCCCATCCCCTGGGTCTATGCGGAAATCGTCCGCCATCTGATCGAAGGCGAAAAAGTGCGAATCCTGGTCAATTCGCCCGAGCATGAAACCAAAGCGAAGCGGGCGCTGAAAAAGGCGGGCGCCGATTCGGAGCAGATCGAGTTCTTCACCGTTCCCACCAATCGCGGCTGGACGCGCGATTTCGGGCCGATCTTCGTCAAACGCCCCTCATCCCGGGATTCCACAGCGGCGATTCGCTTCCGATTCAACGCCTGGGCCAAATATCCCGATTGGCAAAAAGACGATCTCGCTCCGCAGAAAATCGCCGAGGAAATGGGCTGTCTCCAATTTTCCGCTCAATGGCGGGGGCGGGGCGTGGTGTTGGAAGGCGGCGCCATCGATGGCAACGGCCGGGGCGATATGCTGACGACGGAAGAATGCCTGCTGGATGAAGAAATTCAAATCCGCAATCCGGGCTTCACTCGGGACGATTACCACGGCGTCCTCAAAAACTACCTGGGTGTGGACAACGTAATCTGGCTGGGGAAGGGAATCGCCGGCGACGACACCCACGGCCATGTGGACGATCTATGCCGCTTTGTCAATTCCAATACCGTGGTTCTATGCCGGGAGCAAAATCCACAAGACGATAATTATCAGCCTCTTATCGATAATAAGGCGCGGCTCCAGAACGCCCGCCTGGCCAATGGTGAAAATCTGAACATCATTGATCTTCCCATGCCCGATCCGGTGATTTTCGACCGCCAGCGCCTGCCCGCCAGCTATGCGAATTTTCTCATCGCCAACGCCTGCGTGCTGGCCCCCACTTTCAACGATCCGAATGATCGCCTTGTGCTCGGCATCCTGTCCGAACTGTTCCCCGATCGAAAAGTCATCGGCATTCACGCCGTCGATCTGGTTTGGGGGTTGGGAACGATCCACTGCCTTACTCAGCAGCAGCCTCGATAAAAGTCCGCCGCCGTTGGAGAAAATTAAACCGGCGGCGGATTTATGAGGATCTGAACCAAGAATAAAAAATGGTCTATATCGCAACGGGTTTGAGTTGATCGAACCAAAAGGCGGAGTCATCGCGATGGAAAAGCATGATCTGACCAATTTTCTCGGGATCGTGCGCCCGGTGATACTTTAAATAGAAGTATTTTTGATCCATGCCTACGATTTCAATCTTTCCCGTCTCATGCGACATCACGAATCGCACTCGCGACGCCAGACCGGAGGTTCGCTGAACCGCTTCTCGCACCAATTGGCATCCTAGGGTTATGGGCGTTTCGTAAGGTTTGTTTCCTTGGGTCGGCCTCCCCTGGAAAATATAGTAGGGCGGGCACCCCGCAAAAGAGAGCAGGCGGAAAAGCTCGGTCAGCGTTTCCGTACTATCATTGACGCCCTTGATGATCGGGCATTGATTACAGCAGATTACGCCACGCTTCAGAAGCGCATCGATGCCCGCTATCGCCGGTTCGGTCAATTCTCTCGGATGATCAAAGTGCATCATGATGTAGAGCCGCTTATCGGCCCGGCTGACTCGTTCGAAAACATCCAAAAGATCTTCATCGTCAAGAATCCGCCAGGGATCGAAGGCCGGCATTTTGGAGCCGATCCGGATAATTTGCACATGCGGTATGCGGCGCAGCGATTCGAGGATCATGGCCAGACGGCGAGTCGAAAGAAGAAGAGGGTCGCCTCCAGTCAACAAAACGTTCGTAATGCACGGATTTTCACTGATATACTGCAATCCTTCCTGGATATCGAGGGACGTTTCCTTGTTCTCATCCATAAAAAGGCGCTTTCGAAAACAGTAACGGCAGTAAGAGCCGCACACCTCATTGCATAACAGCAGCGCCGTATCTCGATATTTATGCTGCAAACCTCTCGCTTTCGTATAAGCGGCCTCATTGCTGGCGTCCAACTCGCCCCAATCATCCAACTCATCGGTTCGCGGGATAATCAAATTTCGTATCGGATCCTCCGGATCCGACCAATCTATTAAATCTAAATAGTAATCGTTGGCTCGAAACGCGTACTTTTCGGAAACTCGGCTCAACTGTTCTCTTTCCTTTTGGGAAAGTTGGGGTATGAGATCGATATTTCTAACATAACGCACTTTTCGGGTTTTGATATACACAGATATATCTCCTTTCGTGATTCAAATTCGAGAGGCAGAGTGAGGTGGGAATGAGCTTGAAGGATCAGCTCGAAAATATTTAGATCAGGAGGGATGAGATCGGTGTGACATTATCCACCCTCGACTCTGCGTGCAACCCTTTCATTGAAATGACAAGCAAGCAATCCATTCTTTTTCCTTCTGCATATTTTACTCATCTTTTCAAAGAAAAAAAAGAGGGCGTCAAGAAAAATGCGAGGATATATTAGGATAACTTTTATTTTGGTATGATTTTTGCTAAATCGCCGCTTTCAAGATTAAAATCCAGACATCCTCCCCCGGCGGAGAACATCACGACCCGCCTGGTGAATTCTGTAAGTAAGAAGAAAAATTAAAATAAGAGGAATTAGAGTAAGAGGAAGGAAGCGGCTTCGAGAATATCGTTTTTCCGGAAAGGCTTGGAGAGATAATACCGAATCCCGACGTCAAGACTCTTTTTTCGGGATTCGTCGTTTGGGTAGGCTGTTATGAGTATGATCTTCGAAGAGGGTTTTTGATTGCGGATCCGCCCGGCGAACTCGACGCCGTCGAGTTTGGGCATGTTCTTATCCACAATCATAAGATCGAAATCGTGAGACAACGCGCATCCCATGGCTGCGATCGGATCGCTGAGACGGGTTACGCGGCACCCCTGCAGCGAAAAAACTTCATCCAACGCTTCTGCATAATCATCGTCGTCGTCCACGATCAATATGCTCTTGCCGGTCAATAGATCACGCATCAACACGTCATTATTCTCTTCATGTTTTGACATGACTTTTATACCATGTTTAATAAGCATCTATTATGCCAAATTTTGAAAATCGGAAGCATTTCCTTCGGATTCGTTATCCGGTTCATTTTTTCGATTCAGTTTCGGAAGACGGCGATAAAGAGAACTGCGGGATAAGCCGAGCACTCGAGCCGCTTCTTCTTTGTTGCCCTCGACCTTGTCCAGCGTCTTTCGAATGATCTCCAGTTCCGCCTCTTCCAGCGTCGTACCTACTGGAATCACAATATGTTTCGATAGATCCGGCCCTGTATCCGCTGAATATTTTATCTCCGGCGTTTGCGCCGTAAGAATCTCTTCCGGTAAATCCTTGACCGCTACTCGCGAGTCGGTCGCAAAAATGGCGGCATGCTCCACCGTGTGCTGCAGCTCGCGAACATTCCCCGGCCAGGAGTACGAAAAAAACACTCTCATAACCTCCGGATCGAACTCGTTCAGATGCTTCCCCGTCTCTTGACTGTACCGTTTCAGGAACGCTTGTGCCAAAATTGGGATGTCATCTTTGCGCTCGCAAAGAGGCGGTATGGGAATTTGAACGACGCGGAGCCGGTAGTAGAGATCTTCCCGGAATTTCTTTTCCACAATCATCTTCTGCAAGTCTTTGTTCGTCGCGGCGATGACTCGGACATCCACATGAATCGTCGTGCTGCTGCCCACCCGCTCCAATTCCGAATCCTGCAGAATTCGCAGCAAACGCTGCTGCGCGCTGGCCGACATCTCTCCGATCTCGTTCAGAAAGATCGACCCGCTGTCCGCCAACTCAAAACGCCCCTTCCGATCTTTGATGGCGCCCGTAAACGCCCCTTTTACATGACCGAATAATTCGGATTCAAGCAGCGATTCCGGAAGCGATGCACAATCCACCTTAATCAAGGGCTTGTCGTTGCGACGGCTCTGTTCATGAATTTCCTGCGCGACCTGATCCTTCCCCGTCCCCGTCTGACCCGTAATCAAAACGGTGCTGTTTGTGGGCGCCACTTGCTCGATGATATTCAAAATGCGCAGCATCGCCTGGGAATTCCCCAACAAGCGGCCCGAATGGCGGACGGCCTGGCGCCTCCATTCATCCCGCTCTTCGGTTAAACGTCTTTGCTCGATCGCGCGATCGACAATAACCCGCAGCTCCTTGAATAGATGCCTCGCTCCCTTGATTAAATAATGGAGCGCCCCCAAACGCATCGCTTCGACGGCGGTTTCCGTATCTTTGACCCCGGTCACCATCACCACTTGAGTATCTTTGCGTATCTCTTTAATTCGTCGCAAGGCTTCGATGCCGTCCGTCCCCGGTAACAGAATATCGCAAATCACAACGTCGATGTCGTTGGAAGAAAACAGAACGATCGCTTCTTCCGCCGTCTTGGCTTCTAAAAAAATCCGGCTTTCTTGATCGAGCACTTCGCGAACGCTTTCACGAAAATCCGCGTCGTCTTCGACAATCAGTATCGTACGCTGTGCACTCACGATTCTTTTTGATCCTCAGCTGGTATGATGATTTGAATGGCGGTCCCTTTGCCCGGTTCGGAATCGATCGTGATCGTTCCTCCGTGATTCTCCACGATCTCGCAGGTCAAATATAATCCCAATCCGGTTCCAATGCTTTTTGTCGTCGTAAATGGATCGAAAACGGTTTCTCGGATTTCATCCGGCATCCCCGGCCCATTGTCAATGATCCGGAAGATGAGGTTTTCATCCTGCCGATTCGCCTGGATTTGAATGATCCCTTCGGAAATGTTGGCGTTTTGAATCGCCTCGCGCGAGTTTCTCACCAAATTAGCGAAAACGCGCTGAAACTGCTGAGGATCGAAATACGCCATGCCGGCATCGTGATCCAATGAAAACTGAAGAGCCAGATCGTCGCGACCGTATTGCTCTTTCAACTCCGCTTCCAATTCTTTCATGAACTGCTTGACGTTGACGTCTTCCCGCTCCATGGCGCGGCTCTTCGATAAATGCAGATAATTATTGGCGATCTCTTCCAGGCGGGAAATTTGCCTTTGGATGTCGGAAAGGCATTTATCCAAAGATTTATAATAAATATCGGGTTCGTCGTTCCCCCAGTTGTCGAACGCGTGATTCAATTTTTCCAGCAGAAGGTCGGATTTCAAAAAAAGAACGCCCAGCGGCGTGCGGATCTCATGCGCGACTTTCGCCGCCACTCGCGTCATCGCCGTATTGCGCTCCAGCGTTTCCAGTTTCTTCTGAAGTTGAATCTGCTCGCTCTTCAACTGGATTTTTTCTTTTTGGAGCTTCTTCTGCTCCGATATATCTTTAAATATCGCCATCAGCACCACTGTTTTACCCGTGGCGTCTTTGAGCGGGATTCGAGTCAACTGAACATGGACTTTTTTGCCTTGTTTATTGATTCGCGTTGTCTCGGTATGGATGACTCCCAAATGGCCGACCATCTGCTCGCGCATGGTTTCTTGAACGTCAAATTGAAGATCTTTCGGAACGATCAAAGAAACCGGCTTCCCTACAATCTCCTCCCGCGAATACCCCAATATCCGTTCGGCGCCGCGGGTCCAGGATTGAATGCGCAAATCGGCGTCTACGCGGATGATGCCGTCGGCCGTTCCCTCCACGATGGCGGATAATACTAGATCTTCCGAAATCCTTTGATTGTCGGATTTCTCGGAGATGGGCGTCTTACGTTTTTCCTCTTTCATTTTATTAATAGTATAAGTATAGCCTTGTTAAAATGAAATCACTGCCATTCGGTCGATGACTGGATTTTTTCATATCCTATCCCTAATCCTAAACAAGTAATATGCCAGATTCGATGGACCAGGATTTTTTCTTTCTATATCTTAAATGAGTTTTTCAATTTCTCCTATTGGCGTCTTTATTTCTCATTCGCTTCCTTATCGAAAAAAAATCTCTTGCGCACGAGGATCAATACCGCCGCATTTTTTATCTTGATCCCGGATTTGATTCGTAACGCTGATAGATCGTATCACTTTAAGTGATTTCCTCCATTGTTCAAGATGAGAACATCGTGTTTCTTTTAGAGACAGTATTTTAATTATGAGATTTTTTTGTTCCATTTTTGAGACAGAAAAAAATGGAATTTTCAAAATTGAGACGAATCTTTTCCAGGCATGAAATTGGATTCAGAAAAAAATAATATTACATAAACTTAGAAATTTATGGATGTTATAAGTCTTTGTGCGGAGTGCGGGGCATCGTTTTCATCGATTCTAGTTTATTTTGGCACGCATCCTGCAAATAGATAAAAGTGAATAAAAAAACATCCCATTCTCCCCATTTCGCTGCCTGCCATCCTCCCCAATTTATGGCAGGCCTTTTTTTTGCCTATTTCCGGAATGATGCGGCGCGATCGATGTATGGGTGGGATTTGCGTCCGCCGCATGATCAGCAGTTTTTCACGTTTGAAGTAGAATAATTGTTCAAAATGTGGATAGTATTTAGGAAGAAGCGTCTTGACGAACAGGGAAAAAAGGTTATAAATTAGTACAAAAATTGGGGCGTGGTCGAATTGGCAAGACGTCTGACTCTGGATCAGAAGGCTGGAGGTTCGAGCCCTCCCGCCCCAGTTACTTATAATATTAGACTTACGTAAATATAGATATTGTAAAA
>JAFGTC010000189.1 GCA_016934335.1 Candidatus Omnitrophota bacterium
CTGGATTGAAGGGATTTGTAAAGGGGGAAATTACACTATCTTTAATTTTCTTTGATTCTTTGTACTTCAGGAGCGTGACCTGTTACTTTCCATCAAAGCCGACGACTCAAAAATGCATCGCATCACTTATGTTAGTTTTTCTGGAAGCGGTCTTGTGCGTTTCCAGTCTGGCTTATGAGATATCAGCCGAATCGAAAAAAATTGTCGACGCGGCTCTGGCGCCGGGAGAGATAATGATGGATTTGACGCCGGGAAATTTTAATCCGGATTCGTTGATCCCGCCCGGCGCCATTCCTCTGGACGCCATCGATTATCTCATCGACCGCCTTTTTGCAGAGGATCCGAATGTCAATCGATCGTTCATCGTTCCTATGATCATAAATATTTATGATTCCAATCGGGAGCGATTGAAAACGTATGGACTTGATGACTCGCTCATTCTGTTTGTAGAAAGCATGGAAAGTAAAAAACAATACGATGAAATATATTATAGTAATATATCAGATTGTTTGCGTCTGCTGGGAAAAATTCGAAGCGGCGAAGCTGTGCAGTTTATAAGATCGAGAACAGATCTCCATTATTGGGACGACAAGTCTGTGACAGTCTATGATTCGAAAAAATCCCGTATCGATATGAATAATGACCTCTATAGGAAAATGCAGCGCGAAAAATCCATTCATGCATTATGCATGATTCTGGATGCTACGGCGGAGAAATTCATAAACGACTTTGAAGTGGATGAGAACGATCCCGATTATCGCAATTTATCGCCTACAAATAGTATGAATAAATTTCTGTTGAACCTGCATAAATTGCGAACCAAACATACAGACGTCTTGGGTGAAAAATATAACAAAGTTTGCGATGATTTTTATCGACTGCACTTTTCTATATATGTTTATTATACCGGCCGTAAGGAATTTCCAGCGAAGTTGGAAGATCTTCCGCGCCCCGACGAATTGCCTGACGACGTCTTTCGGCCAGATCAATTCTATTCTTATCAAAAAACCGGAAGCGGCTACAAACTGTGGAGCGTAGGCCCCAACGGCAAAACCGGCGACGCGGGATCGCCGGATATAGATGATATCATCATTCAATATCCATGATCCTTTTTACAACTGAATCCCTTTTGATGAACAAGTCATGCCGGCGCCGTGGAAGCAGAGAGTGTTGGAAAGGGAGATTTATCGTGAATGGATATAATAATGTGATGCGAATGTTTTGTTTGTTATTTCCACTGTTCATTCCGCCGTTGATCGCCTATGCATCGAACGAGTCAACTCGGAATCCTCTCAAAGCAATCGAAATATCGATCTATTATACAGGCGAATCGCTTTATTTATATCATGTTGAAAAGGGTCATTTTCCTGAACCAACATTGAAGCCTCCTTATTCATTGGAGAAGTTGACAACCCCGATTGCCTATCGGTTCGAGAGTGTTCCACTCGATTATTTCCAAGAGAAGCAAAATCTCAATCCGGATGCATATAAGCGTCGTCGCGGTTTTTATGTAAATATATTGCTCACTACTGTTGTATGTATAGTCGCGCAATTTGCGTGGCTGGTTTTTCTTGTTTTGAAAAGAAAACAAATATCGGCGCTGATCTCGTTTCTAATTTTTGAATTTCTTCTCGTCATGCTCTGCCTGCTTGTTAACTATAAAATTGATTTGATTAATATCAGTCGCTTAATGTACTTTTTGAATGATAAAAAATATCCATCCGTTCAATTTTATAATCTGCGCATGATCTCTCCTCCCGATAAAAATCGCACATTTTATTACTCGCTCAGCAAAGACGGAGATGCGTTTGTTTGGTCTCCCGGTCCGGATTGTAAGGAGGAATTTACCCTGAAAGAAATTCCTAATCTTGAAACTGAATATCTTCTGAATAATATGATTACCTATTCGCCAAGCAACGGTCTCCACTCCGTTGGCGACCTATGGACTTGCGTGCTTTCAGACCCTGTCGGATATCCATTTACGGACGGCCTCTCTACTTTTCATGAACCTTTGAATTAACAGCCTGATAGGGTGGGATAAAAGCGCAGCGCAGCTTGGTAGATGCCTTCGGTGATAATCCAATTGCTAAAGAATACTCTATTTCAAGCGGAGCCAATTATGCAGCGGCAATGACGTATATAGCAGATGAAATAGATAGTCCCGGATATTATTCGTAACACTCTTCGAATTGCGTCGATTTCACCGAGAGCGTGGCGGGGCAAGCGAAGCGGATGTTTCTTTACCGGCGTCAACAAGTTGGTGGAGCGGATATTGGGTTTCATTTCCAGGTATAATGGGATACAACATATATATAAGTGGAGGTGGATTCTAATGAATAAAAAAAGAAAATCTATTTTACTTTATATCCTTTGTGTTACTTTATTGATTTTTGTTCTCGTTGGCGGTTATATCGGTTATATTTTGTCTCGTTTTCCTGATGACAATCCATATCTTTATGAAGAAATAACAAGCGCTGAATTGAGTGAGACCCCTCCACCACTGCATTTTTATGAGGAAATAACAAACGCTGAATTGAGTGCGACTCCACAACAACGAGACGATCCTTTGATATTCGAACAGTTGATATTTGAATCCTCGAAGCTCGATCAGATCATAAAAAAATGTCTTGGTGATGTCAAAGACTCTCTGATGCACTTGGATAGTGTAAAAAAACTCAAGTCAGATTCTGTCTATCATGATTTACGCAATCAATGCAAAGGTATTTACAACGAATTCAAGCCGATCGTTAAAAATATTATAGAATACTGTATGGCGGACGGTAAAAAGAATTCCTGGCCCGGTGAGGATGAAGCCATACGGCAATCTAGATCGGAATATGCAAAGACAAAAAACAAAAAATATAATGAATTACGGGTCTGGGAAATTAAAAATGAAAGTCTAGAAAACAATCAAACTCATACGTACGTTGAAATGCGATTGAATGGTATGGGTCACGGACGAATCGTTCAGATGAAAGATAAACAAAAAGATGGCTATTACATTAATTTTTACAACCAAAAGCCACTTATAATTCGAGAAGTAGTGCTAGGAAAAAAAGAGGGCCTGGAACTTTCTTTTTATAAGAATTCGGATGCGTTGGAGACATTTGCTACCTATGTCGAGGGACGTGTAATGGGTCCTGCATTTTTTTGGTTTCAACTAGGAAATATCATTCAATTTGAGTATTTTTCTCAACCGACCCAGAGGATTACAATATGGCCGCCTGACATTCGCTTGAAAAACAATTGATTTTTTTCTAGGATTGAACTGAGGGTGCTATGCATATTCGTTAGAAAATATACGGAATCTAGTGAGTAGTGTGTAGTGCGCAGTTTTTTTTCCCCACTATCCACTACCCTTTAGGGCATCGCTTATGTTAGTTTTACACCGCCGCCCGCCTCTTTTCGACTTGCGGCGGGGATGTCATCCCGAAGCGCGCTTAAAACAATCCTTCGATCTCCCCGCTTTCCAGAAGGTCGATCTTCATGGCGCTCGGCGCCTTGGGCAGCCCCGGCATCAGCATGATGTCCCCCGTGATGGCCACGATGAAGCCCGCCCCGGCGCGCGGCAGCAGATCCTCGATGTGCAGCGTCCAGCCGGTGGGCGCCCCCAGCTTGCTTTTGTCTTCCGTCAGCGACGACTGCGTCTTGGCCATGCAGATGGGCAGCTCGCTCAGGCCCGCGTTCTCGATGCGCTTCAAACTGTGCTCCGCCCGCGCCGCAAACACCACGTCGCCCGCCCGGTAAATCTCCTTGGCGATGCGCGTGATTTTATCCCGGATCGGCAGCTGGCAGTTGTACAGCGCAGCAAACTGCGCAGGCCGCTCGCCGATGGTCTTCAACACGGCCTCCGCCAGACTCGCGCCGCCCTCGCCGCCCTTCGCGCAAACCTCCGACACGGCCGCCGGTACGTTCTGATCCGCGCAGTAATCGACCAGCGCCGCAATCTCCTCCTCCGTATCGTGCGGAAAGCGGTTGATCGCAACCACCGCGGGAACGCCGAATTTTCGAATGTTCTGAACATGCACGCGCAGATTCACGCAGCCCTTCAACATCGCGTCGCTGTTGGGCTCGGTAACCTGCGCCAGCGGAACGCCGCCGTGCATCTTCAACGCCCGGATGCTGGCTACGATCACCGCCGCCGCCGGCGACAATCCCGCAGTCCGGCATTTGATGTCGAAAAATTTCTCCGCCCCCAAATCGGTCCCGAATCCGGCCTCCGTCACGCAGTAGTCGGCCAGTTTCAATCCCATCTTGGTGGAGATGACGCTGCTGCAGCCGTGCGCGATATTGGCGAACGGCCCGCAGTGAATCAGCGCCGGCGTCCCCTCCAGCGTCTGCACCAGATTGGGCTTGACCGCCTCCTTGAGCAGCACCATCAGCGAACCGACCACCCCCAGATCGCGCGCGAACACCGGCTTCCTCTCTTTGTTATAAGCCACCAGAATATTCGAAAGCCGGGTGCGCAGATCCTTCAAATTCTCCGACAAGGCCAGGATCGCCATGATCTCCGACGCCACCGTGATGATGAATCCGGTCTCCTGCGGAAAGCCGTTGGCGCGCCCCCCCAGCCCCACCACCACCGTCCGCAGCTGCCGGTCGGCGATGTCCATCACCCGCGGCCACATGACCCGGCTGCGGTCGATGTTGAGCTCGTTCCCGTGATTGATGTGGTTGTCGATGATCGCCGACAGAAGGTTGTGCGCCGACGTCACGGCGTGGATGTCGCCGGTGAAATGAAGATTGATCTCATCCATCGGCAGCACCTGCGCAAACCCGCCTCCCGCCGCGCCCCCCTTGATGCCGAACACCGGCCCCAGCGACGGTTCGCGGATGCACACGATGCTTTTCTTCCCCAACTTGCACAACGCCTGCGACAGCCCGATCGAGGTCACCGTCTTGCCTTCGCCCGCCGGCGTGGGCGTCATGCCGGTCACCAGAATCAACTTCCCCTCCGGCCGCTCCGAAAGACGGTCGAGGACGTTGAGATGAATCTTGGCTTTATTGCGCCCGTAATAATCGATCTCGTCTTCCGTCAATCCGACGTCCGCCGCCACATCCACAATGGGCCGCAGCTGAATGCTTCGTGCTATTTCAATATCGCTTTTCATTCCCATTCCTTTCCAAAACAGATCGGCGCCATGCAAAAACATGAAGGCATTATGAGATAAAATGATGAAAAAAGGAATCCGTCAGGATGTGGGGAAAACCATTTCATCCACAAATTTTTCTTGAAAAAGCGCATTTCCGCTCAACACCACATGCTCGCAGCGGTCCAGAATCGCCTGCATCGAATCCGCCGAATCGTATTCGGGAAACAGCGCCATCTTGGCGCCCAGCAGCGCCGTATTGCCCGCCGGGCGCACGCGATCCAGCGGGCAGTCGAACAGCCCGATCCTCCGGGCGCTCTCGCTGTTGATCGTATTGCCGAAGGCGCCCGCCAAAAAGAATGATTCCAGATCGTTCGCGCTCGCGCCAACGTCGTCCAATAATACATGCAGGCCCGCGGCGATCGCTCCTTTGGCCAGCTGCAGTTCCCGGATGTCTCTCTGCGATACGCTCACGGGCGTTTGTAGATCCATCGCCTTAGAGCCGTTCGCCAATCGCCCGAAGGCGTCGATGCGCTGCAGATCGAGCCCGGCGGCGACTGCGTCCACCAGGCCGCTGCCGCAGATTCCGCACGGCCGGCCTCCGCCGACGACATGGCAATGCAGTTCGCCTTTCTCAGCGACCACGCTGGATATGGCCCCCGACGACGCCCGCATCCCCATCGAGATGCGGCCGCCTTCAAACGCGGGTCCGGCGGCGGTCGACGCGCACAGGATCTTCTCGCGGCCGCCGACCAGAATTTCTCCATTGGTTCCCAGATCGATCAGCGCCGTCAAATTTTCGCGGCAGTGCATCCGGGTCGCCATGATTCCCGCCAGCAGATCGCTGCCCACGAAACTGCCCAGGCAGGGCAGGAAGCGGATGACGGGATCGCCGGCGCAATCCCAGCCCAGATCGTTCGCGGTAAATTCCATCAAGTCGTCTTGAGGCGATTGGAAGGGAAACTCGGACAGCGGCTTGACGTCCACGCCGCAGAACAGATTGTGCATGGCCGTATTGCCGACCAGCGTGACCAGGCGCAGGTTTTTCTCGCCGGATTCATTCGCCGCCGCCAACTCGGCGATCAGCCGCCCCACAGTCTCGCGGATCATGCGGGTCAGTTTGGCCTGCCCCTGATGCGCAATCGCGTAATGGATGCGGCTCATCAAATCGCTTCCGTGCTGCGCCTGGGGATTCAAGGCGGAGCGCACTCCCAGCACCCGACCGGTTCCCCGGTGAATCAACTGCGCCACAACCGTGGTGGTGCCCACGTCCACCGCGACGCCCAATCCTTCGCTCGGCGTAAATTGAAAGGGCGACTCGTCGGCCAAAATGGAAAGTTCCCATTGGGCCAGTTCCAGCGTAAGATCGCACGCCGCGCTCATCCGGCAGGCCAGCCGCCAGCCTTGTTCCAGTTCGGAGAGCGTGAATAGTTTTTCTTCCTCGGGGCTGATCGGCGCCGTTCCTTCCAGCACCCGCACGCGGCACCCGCGGCACGCGCCGCGCCCCCCGCAGGGAAATTCGACGCCGTAATCGAAAAGAACGTCCTGGAGAGGCGTTCCCTCGTTCACTTCCAATGTTTTTCCAAGCGGCTGCAAAAGAATGCGAATCGGTTTCGTCATGATGAAAAGGCGTATCGGGATAGAGTTTTTACGGCATGGCAACGGGCTGGTTGGATCGGGCGTACTCGGTTATGGCGCGGACGTTCTCCAAAGGGGATTCCCGGGGAATTTCGCATCCGGCGCCCACGATATATTTGGGGCCGGTTTGCCGGTGGCATTCGGCCAATCCATTCCAGACTTTTTCGGGCGTTCCATTCTTTACTACTTCAACGGGATCGATGTTGCCGCAGAGCGCCTGATCCGGCCCCATTACCTCGCGGGCCGCATCCATGGGATTCATCCAATCCAGATCCACGGTCTCGCATCCCAGTTTTCCCATGCCTTCATAATGCTTTTTGGTTTTTCCGCAGATGTGCAGGCGAACCATCCCGCCCATTTCATGAATGCCGTCTACCAGCCGCTTCTCTTCGGGAAAGACGAATTCTTTGTACAGCGCCGGGCCGACCAGCGAAGCGGCGGCGTCGCCGACGCCGATCAGATCCGCGCCCGCTTCGATCTGAGCGCGCGCGAATTTCAATTCCAGGTCGATGGCGAAGGCGAACAAATCGCGCACGAAATTTGGATCGTCCATGAAATCCATCATCAGCCGGTTGATGCCGCGCAGATCGGCGCCCTGCGCGCAGGGGCCTTCCACCCAGCCTTCGATCAGTTTGTCCGAACCGGCGCGCTCTTTCAACAAGGCGACGCCCTGCACGCGATCCGACATGCGCCGCCCTTGGCTGGGATCGATGGGCTTCAGGCCGGCCAGCCGCGTCTTATCCGCCAGCAGCGCGTTCGCTTCGTTGATGGCGGGCGGCTGGTCGTCGAAATAGTGAATATTCGCTCCCAGGTCGGCCGCCTCGCGGGCGGGATCGGAAATGGCGGAGACGTAGTCGAAGTCGTACTCCTCGGCGGTGCGAATCTGGGCCTCCGCCAGGATGCGGCAGTCGGAGGCGTAGTCGCCGTATTTCGCGCCGATGCGGTCGGCGGCGAACATCATGGTGATCGGCATCAGCGGCAGGCAGTCGAGTTCTTTGTTTTGAATGACGGCGAATATGCGTTCACGTCCGTTCATGATTGAATTTTCTCCACAGTTAAAATCGAGGCGTCGTAACTGGCGGCCGCCCGGTGGCCCGGAGGGACGACCAGGAATTCCTCACCGTTCCACGGCCCGTCGACGAGGCGCTGAATCAGCCCCATGTCGCCGGAAATTTTCTCGAATTCCCAACCCCGCTCTCCGGCCTTTTTTCGAGCGGATTGTTCGAAGCGGCCGTCCGGCTCGACGCCCATTTCGATGTACGTGCATTTTGTGTAATGGCGCGTGAGATCGCCCAATTGTTCATAGAGATACCGGGCGTTGTCCTCGCCGTATTTTTCGACCAATTCTTGATAGGTCATGTTCAGGCCGAGTTGGTTCTGAATTGAGATGGGCTGCAGGTCGCGGGATAATTCTTCGCCGCGCTCCAGCCAGCCGCTGGTTTCATAATAGACGCCTGAGTTCTGGTTGAAAATCTCCAGGTAGCGTTCTTTGCTTCCCAAGAACAGAGTGATGCAGTCGTGCGCGCGGGGAATGATCAGGGGAATGCCGTTCGATTGCAGGCCGGCGACGCCGTTGTTGCAGAGGGCGTATCCCAGCAGGACCGCGTCATAGTAGGCGCCGTCGACGTTTTGCAGAGCGTCTTGAAGCCGCCCGCGCATCTTCTCGGCGCCGATGTCATGAAGCCCCTTGGGGAAAAATTCGACGTCGACTTGGTTGATGGATCGTGAAACCGCATAACAGATTTCCCGATAAAAAATTTCGCAGCTAATCAGTTTCAGGCGCATCGATTCGCAATTGAATTTAAAAGGTCTCCGCCCACTGTGCATGAAGCGGTCCGCATCGATTTCAATCGAATGCCATTTCGATTGTTTTTAAAAAGCCGTCATGCGGGCGGCGGCGGCTTTACAGGGAATCCACGGTCTGCTTGAGAACGCGAATGAATTCCGGCGTCGTTCCGCAGCATCCGCCGAGAAACGACGCGCCCGCTTCTTTCAGCTGCGGCGCGTAGGAGGCGAACTCGCCGGGCGTGGTGTGATAGACCACCTGCCCGTCGACGACTTCGGGAATGCCCGCATTGGCCTTGATCCAGATGGGCTTGCCGCAGGCCGCTTTGAGGCGTTGGCAGATGGCGACGAAGCCGGAAACGCCCTGCCCGCAGTTGCTGCCGATGATGTCGGCGCCCGCCTCCGCCAGGGCTTCGGCCGCCTGTTCGGGCGTGGTTCCCATCATGGTTCGGTCTTTGTTCTTGCCCGTGTCGAATACCATGCAGCCCGCGACTGGCAGGCCGGTTTCTTTCGCGGCGCGCACGGCGATTGCGGCTTCCTGGGGATCCGACATGGTTTCGATGACCAGTCCGTCGGCGCCCCCTTCGGCCAGGGCGGCGGCCTGTTCGCGAAAGACCTCCAGCAGTTCGTCTTCGGTGGTCTGCCCCATCATGATCAACTTGCCCGAGGGGCCCATGGAGGCGAAGACTTTGGCGCGGCCGCCGGCGGCGCGTTTGGAAATTTCTGCGCCGCGCCGGTTGATCTCCGCGGCTTTATCGCCCAGGCCGTGTCCGTTCAGCATCAGGCGGCTGGCCCCGAAGGTGTTGGTCAAGATGATTTGGCTTCCCGCCTCTACATATTCGCGGGCGACGCTTTCCACTTCGCCGGGATGGCTGAGGTTCCAGCCGTCGGTGCATTCGCCCGGCGGCAGCCCGCGGGCCTGCAGCTGCGTGCCCCAGGCGCCGTCGAGAATGACGGGCGTTTGTTTCAATAAATCGGTCAAAACGTCATGCATGATAATAGTCGGCCTGTTTGTTTTATGAACTGAAAAAAACGGTTCCAGAATTAAGCGGAGATCAAATTGCGCGCCAGTTTGACGGCCGAATAGGCGCTGTCGCCGTAGCAGTCGGCGCCGATCTGATCGGCGAATTCCGGCGTGATGGGCGCTCCGCCGACCATGACTTTGACTCGATCGCGAAGACCCGCCTGCTGAATATTGTCGATAATGGTTTTCATGGAAGGCATAGTCGTCGTCAAC
The DNA here is from genome assembly GCA_016934335.1 of Candidatus Omnitrophota bacterium. Lineage (GTDB taxonomy): Bacteria > Hinthialibacterota > Hinthialibacteria > Hinthialibacterales > Hinthialibacteraceae > JAFGTC01. The sequence continues at coordinate 9,751 of JAFGTC010000189.1, forward strand.
AGCGTCGAAAGGCAGACGATATTGACGTCTTTTTCCTGGATGGCTTCGATGAATTTCTCATGAGGGACATCCATGCCCAAATCGTAGACTTCGAAGCCGCCGCCCTGGAGCATGGAGCGCACTAGATTCTTTCCAATGTCGTGCTGGTCGCCTTTGACAGTGCCGATGGCCACGCGGCCGATGGGCTTGGCGCCGCTGGCCGCCAGGCGAGGTTGAATCAAGGCGAGCGATCTTTCCATTGCGCGGGCGGAAAGAAGCATCTCGGGAATGAAGTATTCTTCTTCTTCAAATCGCTTCCCGACTTCGTCCATGGCGGGAACCATATATTGGTTGACCAACTCGAGCGGCTCGGCGCCTTTCTCGAGCGCTTCTTCCGTAACGGCGGTGGCTGTCTTGTCGTCGCCGGTTAAGATGGCGTCGTAAAGTGAATTCCATTCTGACATATCTTTTCTCCCATGGCATTGGAAAATGGAATGCCGGCTTCGGCGGCCGCCGGGAATAAGAGCGTGTCTTTTTCCGTATGCCGCCCGTCGATTCTGCTATTTTCCACGGTAAACAACCTACACGATAGGGGCGGGAAAGTCCACGGGCGCATTTTTTTTTCGGAGAGCGATCCGCGCGCCGGGGAGGAAATTCGCGCAGGCTGCGCGGCTAAAGGATAGTGGGGAGTGGATGGTGGGGAGTGGGGAGTGAGAGTGGGGAGTGAGAGTGGGGGATTTCGACAAAGACGCCGGGATCATTGAAGGATTGAGAGCCGGGCGAGGCGATTACATAGCCAGCGGGCCTTCGTCCATCATGGAGGGAAAAAGTTTTGGCTTCCCGGTCGTAGCCCCAGTAATGGCGGGATTCTTCGTAAGGGGAATTGATTATGAGGCGGTCAATGGATCTATTTGTCATGATTGTTTTTCGTTTCAGAAGTGAATACGGATACTTTGGTATTTTTGGGACAAACTAAGACTGGCCACCAGAATGGAACATCGCGCCATCCCTGTTTTTCATAGCCGTTTTCTATGAAGAGTTGGACGACCGGCTTCCATTCCGCAATTTTTTTGGCTTCAGGGCGGTCGCTTTGACCATCATCAGGCGCATCGTTAAATGCTCCGTAACCTTTTACACGGCTGCTGTTACGATTTTTCTTAATGACGCAAAAGAGACGCCCGTCTTGAAAATCTTTATTGCCGACGCATAAACGGCGCATAATAGCGATGAAGGAAGATGGGCTCCATTCATAATGGACATTATCCCATTTTTTATTAAATTCATACGAGTTGCGAATCAAACGGAATATATCAGCCATATCCTCCCAATTCATTAAGAACGGTTTTCCATATTCATACGAATAGTTATTGAGAATGGAATTAATTTGAATGTGGATTTTGTTCATTTTAGTGCGGGAAACAGTTTGCATGCCGCGCGGAAGAAAGCGTCTATAAGCTTTGATCGTTTCAGTGGAGGAAATGATAATTTTGTTCGGGGCGCAGGGCTTTACTTCGCCTGATTGATCCGTTTCGAGAAAGACGACGCCGTCATCGCCGTGCTGGCCGGATTCGAAGGATTCACGGAGAGCGGAATCAAGTTGGTGCATGCGCTTCATAGCGTTGTAAATGCGGGGGGAAGTGTAGAAGCGCGTAACATTCATATCTCTTTCTGAGCGAGCGCCATACATGCGGGAATGCTGCATGACGGTATCCTGTTGAAATTTATTAGGATTGCGGCCATAGAAAAAGCAAATCATATTTTCGACGGTAATGCCGCGGTCTAAGATTTGGCCGCCGATGAAAATATTGATGGGATTATCAAGCCGCAATTGAGCTTTTTTATCGATCAAGGCTTCGATCTGGGCTTCGGAATTGATTTTGTAAATGCCGATATATCCATCACGAAGAGCCTGCCTTACAGACTCGATGACTTCGGATAATGCGGGCATATCGGACACGGGGATCGAATTAGCTAAATTGTTATAGGATTTTTTGATCTCATTACTAAAAAAAGGGGTGTCATGATCGGCTTTATCTCTGAAGCGCTGGATCAAGGATTCGGCTAAATCCGCCTGCCACTGGTGCAAGGGTTTACCCGTTTCGGTATGGATAATGCAGCTGCATTTATAGTTGCGCGGGTATTCTTGGAGCCTTCTGATTATACCGGCGGTGATTAACGTGATGACGGCTTGGCGGAAGACGGCCAAGTTTGGAGTGGTTAAGATATTGGAAATATAGCGCTGATCGGGTTTTCTGAGAACGCTCAGTTCTTTATCCGGAACGTCAATAAACAAATGAAAAGCAGGAGAGGCGGGATCTTCGCTGCATTCAAAATAAAATTCACTGCCGATGTATTTATCATGGATGGGAACCAGGGAAGTGAAAACAGGCCGGACCGGTTTGTATTCTTCGCCGTTTAAGAAGAAGGTTTCGGGTTGGAGATAGAGAGAGTAGGGTGTCGCGGTGACCTGCAGGAAATCTGTTTTTACGCCATAGTTGCGTATTGCGTCGATTTTACGGGCAAGCACATTCATCGATATTTCATCGATCTGTTTTTTATCTTTTTTGAAACCGACGCTAGCATAATCTGCTTCATCATCGATAATGAGGAGATTTTTGGATTTCAAATCGCTGTATTTCGTGAAAAAGTCAACAAGTTTATCAAGATTACGCGTTTCTTTTTTCGCCACGATAATTAGTTTTTGATTTCTAATATACGGCGTCAATTCGCTTTGCATGTTCATAATATCGTAGACTTGCACTCTATCGTCATCTATAAAATTTTCGAATTCAGCAAAAAGACGCTCGTAGGTTTGTTTGGCTAAAACCTTAGTGCCTTTGGTTAAAATAACGGCGATATCGTAATTTTTATCGAAGCACAAGGCGATGATTCCGATAAAAGCGCGAGTTTTTCCACTTTGGATTTTTCCCAGCAGCATGCCCGGCTTCTGAACTGAAGTATCATTTTTCAGTAATTTGTTCACCGTTGAAATAATGCAATCCTGCAATTCTTCTGAATAATTATTTTTTGCGCAAAAATTCTGATAAATACTGCTCACACTAACCTCCTAAATTAATTACTCTCAAGCTTTCGATGCCGCGGTCGTCGATGATTTTTACGGCGATCCGTTTATGGATTCCGGCGTGAAACGGCAGGGAGGCCGTTCCACGGTCGGCTTCGATGCGGTCTATGTCGATTTCCGCTTTCAGGTTTTTGGCCAGTTTGGCCCATCCATCTTTTTTTCCGGCCATGGGGAAGACTGCCGGGGCGGGCACGGCTTCGACGGTGAAGGGACCGGAAATCCGCACCCGTTTTGAATCGATTAAGGGCTGGTCGTAGTTGGTTTCTTGATCGGCGCAGCGGCGGATGGCCGCGTCGATTTGTTCTCTGGTCATCCCTTCGCGGATTTCGGGATTGTTGGCGATGGATTTTAGGGTGACGTGGGGGAAAGTTTTGTATTTGAAGCCGCTGGACACTCCCTCGCCGGGATGCGCTAATTCGTAGTAATCGAAGGTGGATGTCATTAGGCGCTGTTTGGGCGGAGTGGATCTTTTTTTGGGGGAACGCGACATTATTTTTCTCTTATATATTTAATAATATTTAATTGCGAACCACCCTTGGGGTGATATGCGCTGTTGTAAAAGCAAAATGGAGCACCTTGTCTTGTTCTATATGTGGAACATTTTTATATGGGTGTTCTATATGTGGAACTACTTTTAGGGGATTTATTTTTGTTTGTCAAGTGTGAGGTTATAGTGCAGTGGATGGGGAGTGGATTTTGAATCGGAAATTCGCTCCTCGCAGGCAGGTTTCTTTCCTATTTAATGGATGTTGATCTATACTAGCATGGATTGTTGAAATGCTTGGCATTCATGTTTGGGCGTCTTTGGAGAAGCATATTATGAATTCTGTTGGGATAGTGAAATGGAATCAGGACGCTTTGACGAAAGTAGCAGGGAGGAATCGACGCCGATCGACGGCGCACAGATGGCGCGGCTTTACGAGATCGGCGGGGATTCTCTCATCGGTAAAATGATTCAACTGTTTGAGGAAAATTCTCCCCGGCAAATCAGCGACATCCATGTTTTCGAAGAGGCGGGAGATTGGGAGGGCGTCTTCCGGTCGGTTCATAAATTGAAATCCAGCGCGGGCAATTTCGGCGCGCATTCGCTGTTTCGTCTCTGCGTCGATATTGAAGAGCGGATTCACCATGAGCGGACGGACGATTTATCCTCCAACCTCCGTTCGCTGGAGATCGAGTTGGATCGGGTGCTGAAGGCTCTGATGCGGGAGAAGGCAAGGATCAACGAATGAAGCGCATCGCTCTTGTGGAGGACAATCCGGACAACCGCCTGCTTGTTCATGTGATCTTGGAGGATTCGTACGAGGTCATTGAATATGAAAGCGGCGTGGAGGCTTTGAAGGGATTCAAAGACAGCAGGCCCGATCTGGTGCTGCTCGACATTTCTCTTCCGGAGATGGACGGCACGGAAGTCTTGCAAAAGATGCGCGAAGATGAATCGCTGCGCGCCGTGCCGGTGGTCGCGCTCACGGCGCACGCCATGAGCGGCGATCGGGAAAAATTTCTCAACGCCGGCTTTGACGATTATTTAACCAAGCCCATCATCGATGAGAATCTTCTCTTCGATGTGATCCGTCGTTGGCTGCCCTGAAAAAGCCGATTCACCGTCCCACCGGCCCTGATTCGCTTCTCATTTTTTCAGTAATTAAGAATGGATGCGCCAGGATCGATCAATCCGGAATTGTGAAATCGGCGGTTTTGAGTTGGTGGTATTTTATTGGCGGTTTTGACTTGGAATGAGACAGGATTTTCGGGAGCGTGGTTGGAGAAAGCGGGAAGAACGGAGGGGGTGGGATTCGAACCCACGAAGCCTTTACGGGGCTTACACGATTTCCAGTCGTGCTCCTTCGGCCAACTCGGACACCCCTCCATTGAAGACGACATATTCTAGCCGATTCCGGAAGGCATTGTAGGGTTATGAGAGTGGATTTTCTCGACAAATTCAATCGTATTTTGGGGGGCCGGAGCGCGAGACCGGAGCGTGCAAGTTTTTGGAAAGAGCCTATTTAGGAAAAAGGAAGCTCGCGGCGTCTATTTATAAATGAAAGGCGCCCGATCCCTCTCAACAAAGCCGCGGGAATTGGGTATGATTCTGGCGTTTCTTGAAAAAATGGAATGATAAATTATTTTTTTGAGGCTATAATTAGTTGGATATATTGAATATGAAGATGGAAGGCCGCCCGCATCCGCGCCGCTGGAGATCGGACGCGCCGGCAGTTGCGATTTGAGCGGGAAATCAGAATTTCAAGGAATCGTTTCAGAAAAAGCGAACATTTCTGAAAATGAAAAGTTGGGTATTCTCTCGTCTTTTCCGATAAATTATTTTCTAGAGGAGCATCGGAAGCCGGGAAATACCCAATTTTTTTTTAATAACCAGCCCGATCATCAGCACAATTTCTACAAAATTTCCCGGCTTTTTCCCGCGCCGCATCGAGGGGGATCATCGGAGGATAAGAGGGCCGATGAGGCTTGTAACGATCTTGCTTTATTGGGATTAGGGGGAAGCGGAGACGCCGTCGCCGGGATGGGGGATGCGGAGCAACGCCTGGAAAATGGCCGGATATTTTTCTTTTGATTATTCTCGAATAGACTCTTGCTTTGCGGGCGGCAAGGTGCTACAACTATATCTCGTTGCTCAATTACGCCGCCCGGCTGTGGCGCCGGGCGTTGTTTGGAAGAGTTGGAACGGAGGCTTTTGATAGAGTGGAAACTCCTTCTGAGATTTCGGTATCGCTCGAGTTTTCAATCGCGTTGATTTTCATCCTGACAGCGGTTGTTTTTGTAGGCGGCAACCTGATTCTGAACCGGCTTTTCCGACCCCGGAATCCCTATCCGGAAAAAAACTCCACTTACGAGTGCGGCGAACATTCCGTCGGCTCGCCCTGGATCCGGTTCAATATCCGCTATTACATCATCGCGATTCTCTTTCTGATTTTCGACGTCGAAGTGCTCTTCATTATTCCCTGGGCCGTCCAATTTAAGAAACTTTACGAATCCCTCGGGATTCTTGCTTTTTTTGAAATGTTCGTTTTTTTGCTGATCCTGGGGCTTGGCCTGGCGTATTGCTGGGTGAAAGGCCATCTTGAATGGGTGTTAAAAGACCGCAAAGCGGCCGGATCAAATCCTGGCATTTAAACGAGATACAGATTGTTGAGGGTGTAAAAAAACATGGATGCTTCAGTTAATCATATTCAAGCGAGTTTTGCGTATTCTCCATTAGTCGATATAGCGATTTGTGTTGGAATTATTTGTGCGATAGGATATTTTTTGTGGAATAAGGGACGAGTATCCATCTCTCCGAAGCGATGATCCGATCTGACACTGTCATCGTTCGGGTAATCATGTATAGTAAAGTATGTCCGCGCATTTAAAAATTGACTCGATAGATATATTAAGTCAGTAATTAATTTGTTTTAGATCGAGCGGGCGTGAGGTGATTGGCTGTGGGTTATCTGGAAGGAAAATTCGAAGAGAATGTCATCATCACATCGGTGGACGCGGTGTTCAATTGGGCGCGTCTGTCGTCGGTGTGGCCCATGACGTTCGGGCTGGCGTGCTGCGCGATCGAGATGATGCATGCGTCGGCGTGCCGCTTCGATATCGACCGTTTCGGGGCGGGGGTGTTCCGCCCGTCGCCGAGGCAGTCCGACCTGATGATCGTCGCGGGGACGGTGACGTACAAGATGGCCAAGCGGCTGCGGCTGCTTTACGATCAGATGCCCGAGCCGCGCTGGGTGCTGGCGATGGGCAGCTGCGCGATCGGGGGCGGGCCCTATTACGAGTTCGGCTATCACGTGGTCAAGGGCGTGGATTTGTATGTGCCGGTGGATATTTATGTGCCGGGCTGCCCGCCCCGTCCGGAGGCGCTGCTGGCGGGGTTGATGGAGTTGCAGCAGAAAATCCGCCAGGATCGGATTCTGCGAAAGCAGAAGACGCCGGCGGCCTGAGTGTTGCGAGAGAATTCAATGCCCGGCCCGCGGGCCGGCTGGTGGTTTGGATATGGAGCACCAAGATATTTATAACCTGCTGCTGGAGACGTTCGGCGACGAGACAATCCTGGACTATGTCGTCACCGGCGGCGAAGAAGAAGCCGAGCAGCGCGATCCCTTCATTCTGGTGAAAACCGAATCGCTCCCCGAAGTGTGCCGCTTCCTGCGCGATGACGAGCGCACGGCCTTCGACATGCTTCACTGCATCAGCGGCGTCGATTGGCCGGACTATATGGAGAGCGTCTATCATCTCTATTCGATGAAGCACTGTCATTGGGGAATTTTGAAGGCGCGCGCACCGAAAATCAGCCCCGCCATCCCTTCTGTGACGCCGATCTGGCCGGCGGCCGACTGGCACGAGCGCGAAGCCTACGATTTGATGGGCATCGTGTATGAGGGGCATCCCGATCTGCGGCGCATCCTGCTGCCGGAGGAGTGGGAGGGGCATCCGCTCCGCAAGGATTATGTGATGCCGGAGCATGAGCGCCTCCGTGAATTAGGGTTATAAGTCAGCCGTCATCGCATGGCTGTTTTTTTTGAGTGAGTCGAAAAATGCCGATGGTTAAAGCCGCTCAACCGAAGCCGCTGAAGGGCGAGCTCATGAAGATCTTCATGGGCCCTCAGCATCCCAGTACGCACGGCGTTCTGCAGGTGCAGCTGGAAACCGACGGGGAAGTTGTGCACCGGGCTGTTCCGAACATTGGATTTTTGCACCGGTGCAAAGAGAAAATCGGCGAATCGGTCGAGTATCACGCCTATGTTCCCTATACCGACCGCATGGACTATCTGGCCGCCATGAACACCAATTGGACGTGGTCGATGGCGGTGGAGAAGTTGTGCGGGATCGAGGTTCCCGAGCGGGCGGAATACATCCGGTTGTTTGTGGGGGAATTCAACCGCATCGCCAGCCATTTGGTGTTTCTCGCCAGTTTCGGGCTGGA
>JAFGTC010000190.1 GCA_016934335.1 Candidatus Omnitrophota bacterium
CTGGATTGAAGGGATTTGTAAAGGGGGAAATTACACTATCTTTAATTTTCTTTGATTCTTTGTACTTCAGGAGCGTGACCTGTTACAGAAAGAGAATGAAAATTATGAATATCCATCGTTTTTCCCTCATCGTGATTTTTTGGGGATTATCCTGCGTTGTAGCCTATGCGCAGGGATGGCCGGATATCGCTTTGTTTTTTGAAGGATATAAGGCTTGCTTTGTTCTTTATGACGTCAAGAACGATACAGTGATTCGCTATAATGAAAAGCGCTGTCAAGAACGGATCTCGCCCTGTTCCACATTCAAAATTCCCAACTCGCTGATCGGCCTCGAAACGGGCGTTATTCCAGATGAAAGTCATGTGTTTCCCTGGGATGGCATCGAACGTCAAATCAAATCGTGGAATAGAGATCACGATTTGCGCAGTGCGATCGCGAATTCGGTGGTTTGGTATTATCAAAAGCTAGCTGTAGAAGTCGGTGAGCGGCGAATGAAGGAGTACCTTCAAAAATTAAATTATGGCAACATGGATATTTCCGGTGGATTGACGCAATTCTGGCTGGGCAGTTCTCTTAAAATCTCCGCCAATGAACAAATCGATTTTTTGCTGAAGCTGTATAGAAACGATCTCCCATTCCTGCAACAATCCATCGACATCGTCAAAGAAATTACAATCCTCTCCCGAACGGACGATGTGATTTTTCGCGGGAAAACCGGCTCTGGATTCGAGGAAGGGAAGCGGACATGGGGATGGTTTGTCGGTTACATAGAACGAAAAGAGAACGTCTTCATTTTTGCGACCCATATCGAAGCCAAAGAAAACGCCTTTGGCATCCAGGCGAAAGAAATAACAAAGAATATTCTCAAAAGCCTTTCTTTGTTATAATTCAGAAAAAAGCGAGGAGAGGCAAACTATGAAAAGGCGCAATTTTCTGGCGGCCGCCGGGGCTTCGCTATTTGGAATACATGCGCCGGCAATATCGGCGCAAGGCAACGGGATCGTCATGACCGTCAACGGACCTATTTCTCCTGAGAAGATAGGAGTGACTCTGACTCATGAGCATGTCCTGGTGGATTTCATCGGCGCGGAGCAAGTAAATCCGGATCGCTATGACGCGGAGGAAGCGTTCAAAGTCATCCTTCCTTATTTGCGGCAAGTGCGGAACTTGGGGTGTCAATCGTTCATCGAATGTACGCCCGCCTATATCGGGCGCGATGTGAAATTGCTGCAGCGTCTTTCCCAAGCGGCCGGCATGCATATCTTGACCAATACCGGCTATTACGGAGCGGCCAATGACAAGTTCGTTCCAAAACATGCTTATGAAGAAAGCGCTGGACAGTTGGCCGAGCGCTGGCTCGATGAATGGCGCGAGGGGATCGAGGAGACCGGCATACGGCCGGGCTTCATCAAAATCGGCGTCGATTCAGGCCCGTTGTCGGACATTGACGCTAAACTGGCGAGAGCCGCCGCACTGGCCTGTAAGCAGAGCGGACTGCCAATAGCTTCGCATACGGGCGATACGCGAGCCGGTTTGGAGCAAGTGGAGATTCTGCAAGAAGAAGGCGTCGATCCAACTTCGTTTATTTGGGTGCATGCGCAGAATGATTGGCAGTTGATGCGGCGGATTGAGTCGGCCGTCATGGGCGTTTGGATTTCGATCGATAATGTGAATACGAACAACAGCGATGCGATCATTAAAAAAATAATGGACATGAAAGCGGCGGGTTGTCTGAACAAAATCCTTCTTTCGCATGATGCGGGATGGTACTCGCCCGGCGAACCGAACGGCGGCGACTTTCGGGCGTTTGATGCGTTGTTCACAAATTTAATCCCATCTATGAAAGAAACAGGATTTACGCAGCAGGAGATCGATCAACTGCTGATTCATAATCCGCAGCATGCATTCACCATCGATGCAAAAACATCTGGACTCTGATTCTTTTGATGGGCAGCGGCTTATTTGTATGAAGTATAAATTCCATCGAAAAAATCATGTGGGAGGAACCTTTTAGACATATTGAATGACACATAATATATCTATTGGCGTCACCATTATCAAATAGTGAAGGAGAATGGAGGATGAAACGATTGTTGCAAATTGCATTACTCATGGGAATCGTATTCGCAGCAGGTCTTACTCAAGCTCAGCCGGCTCCAACTCCGTTAGTTGGAGACTTCAGGACGCAGGCGGCTTTGATCCTGTCGGATGCGCTGATGCTGAATCAGGATTTATCGGATAAAGTCGTGGAGAAATATCAAGCGATCGGGGAAAAAAGACGCCAGGACTGGCAAAACAGCGGCGTGGATTTTCAAAACATGAGCGATGAAGAAAGGCGGAAGTTTTTTGACGACTATCGGAAAAATGTCGCCTCCGATATGAAAAAAGAATTGGCGGATATTTTATCCGAACAAGAAATCAATGAAGTTGAAACTCTTATGATGATACGGGCGTTTTCTCCGGATCCTGAATTGCGCGGACTGCGACTAATCGATTTAAAAGACGAACAGCGGGAAAAAATCCAACCCATGTCGTTGTCGTTGAGCAAAAAGATGGTTCCCAGCCAGTTTGGATTTTTCGGCGAACAAATGGACGAGGCGGAGCGTGAAAAAGCTCAAAAAACGTTCGATGACGAAAAAGCGGTCTTAATGGCCAAAGTCAGTGAAATTCTAACGGAAGAACAAAAAGGTTTTTGGAAAGAAAAAGTCGATGCAATTAATAAGGAACTGGAGGAAATTCGAGAGCGAATGCGCAATTTCCAACGGCAATGAATTACAGTTTGTTGAACAAAAAGCCTGATATAGAGCGGATGGATATAGGAGACTATATTCCAATCCGCTCTTTTTTTGCAGCAATTTACAAAGCCATATCTGTTAGTGTTTCATAAATATGATTCTTGAGAAAAGAACTATAAAAAACATTCTGCACATGGAGAAGGCATGTTTAAATGAGGCATAAGATGAAAACACTTAAAATGACTCGCCGGCATTTTTTGAAGTCCACGACCATGAGTATGGTGATGGCCAAGGGGGGAAGCGTCCTGGCTGCGTCGCCTACGCAAATCGTGGAATATCCCCGCGTTGGAATCGCTCGCTGCCGCCGCTACAAATTCGAAGACATCAAAGCTTCTCTCGCCGATATTTTCGATAAAATCGGCGGCGTCCAATCGCTCGTAAAAGGCAAAACAGTCACCATTAAAATCAATCTCACCAATGTGCGGCCCAATCCGGTTTATACATTAGACGCTACGGAGACGATTTACACGCATCCCTTAGTCACTCTGGCCGCCTGCACGCTTTTTTATGAATACGGCGCCCAAAAAATTCATCTGGTCGAAAGCATGACCCGCAACGATCCGGTCAAAGAAATCCTGAATGACTGCGGATACGACACTCAATTGTTCGAATCGATGGCGCCCATTATCGAATTTGAAAACACCAAAAATGTAGGAACCGGCAGCCGTTATTACACCATGCCGGTGGGCGATCAACCTTATGCTTTCAGCGCCTTCGATATGAATCATCGTTATTATGACACCGACGTTATGGTATCCATCGCCAAAATGAAAAATCATGAGATCTGCGGGATCACTCTTTCCATGAAAAATATGTTCGGCGCCACCCCCAACGCCATTTATGCGGAGCCGGGAAATGAACGCACAACCAGTGCGAAGGGCGCGCTTCATAACGGAGACCGAAACAACCAAATGCCCGGTTACATTTCTCCCACGTTGAATCCTGGTAATCCGGGCGGGCGGATTCCCTATATCATCGCCGATATTTGCCGAGCGCGACCCATCGATCTCGCCATCATCGACGGCATTATTTCCATGTCCGGCGGAGAAGGGGAATGGAATGGATTGTATGTCAACCCGGTTTGCCCCGGCCTGTTAATCGCCGGGCGGAATTGCGTCTGCACCGACGCCGTCGGCGCTTCGATCATGGGCTACGATCCCCAAGGCGCCGGATGGGCCAAACCCTTTTACCGGGCCGAAAACATGCTGCAATTAGCCGCCGATCGCTGGCTGGGCGCCAACGATCTTTCTCAAATTGAAGTGGTTGGATCATCCATCGAAGATGTACGCTATTCCTATATTCCCGGCATGAAACTGTAAAAAACGGAGAAGGGTCATGAAACAGTTTTTAAATATTCTCTTGATTTCTATCTTTTTGGCATGGCCGGTTTGGAGCGACGACAGCGTCCCAACCTTTCATAACGATAATCAGCGAACCGGCCGAACCGATCAGATCGGACCGGCGCAGCCGCAACTGCTTTGGGCTTTCAAAGCCAAAGCTTCGTTTACGGCATCACCTGTCATCGGAGATGACGGCGTCATCTATGCAGCCTCGACCGATAAAAACCTATACGCCATCAATCCGGACGGTTCGCAAAAATGGGCTTTTGAAGCGGAAGAATCGATTTTTGGGACGCCGGCCATTGCGCCGGACGGCAGCATTTTGTTCGGTGATTTGAACGGCCGATATTATGCCGTCAATCCGGATGGAACTCAAAAATGGCTGTATCGCTTCCTCAGCGGCAGCGAGCGCCGCATCGTTTCCGCGCCGGTTGTCGACGGCAGTGGTCAATCTTATATCGGAGCATGGAACAAGGAAATTCATGCGATCGATCCGGATGGACTCTATCGCTGGAAAACAACGCTGGGCGGATTTCACTCCTGCTCTCCGGTTTTGGATCAAGAGGAGAACATCTACATCGTCGAGCAAGGCGGCGGTTCTTGGGGGGGCGCCAACACCTTATATATTCATAAATTCGCACCCAATTCTTCCGCCAAAAAATGGACCTGGCAGCAGAGATTGGATATCTCAAACAATCGTGTTATCAGCAATCCGGCCATCGATGCTGAACGCGGGCATATCATTCTAGCGGCCTGCCAAGAAATGTCCGGAATTGTGTATGCCGTTCGGCTTTCCGACCATACGACAAAATGGCAAGTCAATCTGCCCAAAGGCGTTCTCTCCTCTCCCGCCATCGGCCATGACGGGACAGTCTATGTCGGCTGCTTGGGAGGTGCGGAAACCGGTGAGGATAACAGTTTGGAAAAACAGGAATTCGGGCTTCTCTACGCCTTCGATCCCGAGGCCGGCGATGAAAAATGGACCTTTCAAACGGACGGCTATTTTATCTTCGGCTCGCCGTGCGTGGATGGAAACGGCGTCATTTACATCGGCGACAGCGACGGGGTCTTATATGCGCTGAATCCCGCCGGTGAAGAACTCTGGCGTTTCGCCGCCGAGGCCAACATAGCCTCCGCCCCGGTTATCGGTAAAAACGGCGTTCTCTATTTCACTTCGTACGACAGCAATCTCTACGCCGTCAGCAATCCAACCGCCCTCTACCGTTGGCGGGAATTTTAATGGAAGCGTTCTAAATTGATCATCACTGTCTTTCGCAGTCATTCCATAGAAGGAATGAACTGTTTATGATTATATGAGATACTCATTTGTATCGGTTTTATTTTTACATCAAAAGGAAAAATCAATGGAAAAGTCTTCTTCGGACAGTTCTTCCCGCTCTCAAACTCCCCCATCTTTCTCTACCCGAGCGATTCATGCAGGCGAATCCCGATCTCGATGTGCGGATTCTATGACGACCCCGATTTTTCAAACTTCTACTTTCACTTTCAAGAACAGCCGACATATCGAGGAATATACTCAAGAAGGCCAGGAGCATTACGAATATGGGAGATACGGCAATCCCACTGCGCAAGTCGCCGAGCGCCGACTCGCCGATTTGGAAGGAGCAGAGGACTGCATTGTTTTTTCCTCCGGGATGAGCGCCATCACGACAACCATTCTTGCTTTAATTCAATCAGGCGATCATATCGTATTCACAGACGATAGTTACAAGAAGACGCTGGAATTTTGCAACAGCTTTTTGAAGAAATTCGGAGTGGAATGTACGATCGTTTCGTTTGGCGATTACGATGCGCTCGATCAGGCTGTGAAAAAGAATACGAGATTTATCGTGTCTGAATCGCCGACCAATCCATACTTGAACATTTTTGATTTGGTCAAACTCAAGGCCATCGCCGACAAGCATGGCGTTATGACTCTTATCGACAGCACCTTCAGTACGCCTTACAACCAGCGGCCCATCGAATTCGGTATTGATCTCGTCCTTCAGAGCGCGACAAAGTATTTAGCCGGACATAATGACGTCCTGGCCGGCGCTGTCTTGGGGCGGAAGGAGATGATCGATCAAATCCGCAATTTGCATAAAATCATGGGAGGCATCCTCGATCCGCAGGCGTGCTATCTTTTGATCCGGGGATTGAAAACATTTCCCCTGCGCGTCCAGAAACAGAACGAATCCACCTTAAAAATCGCTCACTTTTTGGAAAATCACCCGAAAATCAAGCGAGTCTATTATCCCTTCCTAGAGAGTCATCCTCATTACAAGATCGCCGTGGAGCAGATGAGCGGCGGCGGCGGCGTCGTCAGTTTTGAAATCAAAGGCGATCTGCAGACGGCAAAGCGTTTTCTCGATTCCTTGAAACTTTGCACCATCGGCCCCAGTCTGGGAGGAGTTGAAACGTTGATCACCCATCCCGCCATGGTGAGTTATTATGATTTCAGCAAAGAAGAAAGAGAACAATTGGGGATCAGCGACACTCTCTTTCGTTTAGCGGTCGGTATTGAAGAAGCAGACGATATTATCGAGGATCTCAACCAGGGATTGAATCAATGAACTTTTTGATACTCGCGCTATTCTTTCGTTAAGCGGAGAAGGGCGCCGCTTATCAAACGCTGCCCAGCGCGTGGGGTTGGCGGCTGATATGACGCTTGAGCGAGAGAATAACCAAGGCCAGGATGAAAGGAAAAGCTAAAAGAGCCCGGGCGGGAAGATCGGGAAAAATCGCCTGCATGCGCTCCGCCAAGGCGTCCGCCGAACCGAAGGCCGCGCATAATAAA
>JAFGTC010000191.1 GCA_016934335.1 Candidatus Omnitrophota bacterium
CATCTGGAAAGCGTGATCGACGTGCTGGCCTGGATCGCGCGCATCGACGCGTTTCAGCATTGGATTTACCTGAATCCCGCGCACACGGCGCAGGAGCGCACGGCGTATTGGCTGGCGCTGGACGAGCGATTCGGCGCCCGGTTGGATTGGAGCGGATACGAGGCGGTGCGGGAAAGTTTCTGGCAGCGCCAGCTGCATCTCTTCTGCCACCCGTTTTATTATATCGAATACGGCATCGCCCAGTTGGGTGCGCTGCAGCTGTGGCAGATCTATCAGCGGGACGAGGCGGAGGCCGTTCGCGGCTATCGCAAGGCCTTGGCGCTGGGAGGCGCCAGGCCGCTTCCGCAGCTGTTTGAGGCGGCGGGCGCTCGGTTCGATTTTTCCCGGGAAACCATCGAGCCCCTCATGCAGGCGGTGCGGGATGAATTGGCGTCGCTTCCGGAATAAGGCGCCGGAATATTTATAACATAAAATGAGAACGTATAAATCGCGGGTCAGTCCCATTCCATGGTTTCGAGGAATTTACGGAGATGGCCCGCGGTTTTGAATTTTTTGGCGATCAGCGATTTTTTCAAACCGCAGCAGATCTGTTTGACGATGGGGGGGTGGCCGGCGTAGTATGTTTTTCCGCCGATCGCGTCGTAAAAAAGCCGTATCAAATCGAAGACGTCTTCCTGGATGTTTTCGCGTTTGCGCCCGCCCCAATGAAATAAATCGACCAGTTTGATTTCGAATCCCAATCCATAGCGGCGGATGATGACGTTGTCGGCGTGCAGATCGCCGTGGTATTCGCCCTGCGTATGAATTTGCTGGACGCCGGCCGCCAGGGTGTTGAGAAGATGGAGGCCTTCGAAGACCGGCAGCCGCTCTTCGGGCTGGTGAAGGAGGAATTCGCTCAGCAGTTCGCCTTCGACGAAGTCGGAGATCAGGCAGGTGATGTCCTGGCCCTTGCAGCGGATTTTTTCCTGATTGTGGTATTGAATGAGGATGGGGCAGGAGCGCAGTTTGTGCAGCTTGCGCGCATAGAAAACGGCGGTTTTGTCGTTGGCGTTGCGATGGGGGAAGAAGAGTTTGACGGCGCGTTCGATGCCGGTCGCCCGCTCGCGAATCATGTACACCTCGCCCTGCCAGCCCGATCCGACAAAACCCAGAATCTCATATTTCCGGGCGAGGATGCGGCCCGGCGGGAGGTCGAAACTTTCGATTTTGGCGGGTTGAGGCGAGGGCGTTTTTTTCATCGTCCTGTCCGCGTGAATGGCTGCCGGATCTCTGAGTTTTTTTACACCAATAGGCAGGGAAATTCCAGAGCCGCAAGAGGAGAAACGAGGGGAATCCGGTTTTTTTCCTGCAAGCATGGATGCGCCGGCTTCACTCGCCGGCGAGGATGTCGGCGAGGGGCGTATATTTTCGCTTGAGAGCTTCGGCGACGGCGCGGTTGGTCAAGCATCCCCGGCGGATGTTGACGCCCCGGGCGAGCGACGCATCCTGCCGGACGGCGCCGGCGAAGCCGAGCGACGCCAATTTCTGCACATAAGGGAAGGTGGCGTTGGTCAGGGCGAAAGTGGAAGTATGAGCGACCGCCCCCGGCATGTTGGTTACGCAGTAGTGTACGACGCCCTCAACGATATAGGTGGGATCGGAATGAGTGGTCGGGCGGCTGGTTTCAAGGCAGCCGCCTTGATCGATGCAGACGTCGACGATGACCGATCCGCGCTCCATCAGTTTGAGCATTTTCGTCGTGATCAGTTTGGGGGCGCGGGCGCCTTGAAGCAGCACCGCGCCGATCAGGACGTCGGTGGAGGGAAGGAGTTCTTCCAACGCCAGCGGGGTGTAGATCAGGGTGGTGACGTTCGTCAGAATGTCGTCCAGAAAGCGCAGGCGGGGCAGGGAGATGTCCAGGATGTTGACGCGCGCGCCCAATCCCACCGCCGTTTTGGCGGCGTTGAGGCCGGCCGTCCCGCCGCCCAGGATGGTGACCACTCCCGGACGCACGCCGGGGACGCCGCTGAGGAGGACGCCCTTGCCGCCGCGGGCGCTCTCGAGATATTTGGCGCCTTCGTGCACCGCCATGCGCCCCGCCACTTCGCTCATGGGGGTGAGCAGGGGCAGGCTCCCGTCGTCCAGCTGTACGGTTTCGTAGGCGACGGCGTTGATTTTGCGCTTGAGGAGTTCGCGCGTCAGATCGGGCTCGGGCGCGAGATGAAGGTAGGTGAACAGGATTTGGTCTTCGCGGAGGAATTTGTATTCGCCGGGCTGGGGCTCTTTGACTTTGACGATCAGGTCGGCGGCTTCGTAGATTTTGGGCGTCGATTTGACCATGTCCGCCCCCGCCCGCCGGTAGTCGTCGTCGCTGAGCGACGAACCTTTTCCCGCGCCGATCTGCACCAAAACCTTGTGGCCGTCACTGACCAGCTGCTGCACGCCGGCCGGCGTAAGCGACACCCGGTATTCGTGATCTTTAATCTCTTTCGGAACGCCGATAATCATGAATGGATCCTTAAACGATATTTGATAAAATTTGATGAGGCCGCATTGTATTAAATTTTATATTCATTGCTATCTATCCAAAGTGTTATTTAACCATTGTTTTTGCTTTTTCATATTTGGTTTATCAATATTGATGGATGTATATACGCACGTTTCTAGTAATTGTAGATTGTTGTTTATCCCCGCATCATGCAAGATTTTTTCTGATTGCGTAATAAGCTCTATCGGAAGTTTTTTCCAGTCGATTTTATCGTCCCCTACCTAGTTGTTCCAATTTTTTTGAAAATTCCAAAAATCAATAAATATGCGTACTCTCTCCATCTCCATAATCATCCCCATCATAAATGCAGGCGGCCGTTACCGGCCGCCTGGGATTATCATACGGCATTAAAAGCAATGCCGGGTTTTTCTTCATAGCACATTCTCTGCGTGCTATGGGATTCATCTTATATTTTATTAATATCTCCAAAGATTAAGAAATGTCAATTAGATTATTCACTTTTCACTCCAAATTCTCTCTCAATCACCCCAGCGTCAATTTCGTGCATTTTTTGTCGAGGCGGGCGATGGTTTTGTTTCGGTAGGCCTGGATGGCCAGGTGGCAGGGTGCGGCGGCGGTGTGGCCCACTTCGACCGGGGCGTTGGGCTCTTTGCGGCTGCGCATGCACTCCAGCCAGTTGACGATGTGCGGCTCGGTGGGAAGGCCCTCTTCGCTCTTGTAGATCGGCTTGCGGTTTTCCATGTCCCGCCAGGGCTCTTTGTAAATGCGGTAGCCGGTTTCACCTTCGGCGAAAATCGGCTCGCCGATGACCAGGGTTCCCTCCGTGCCGTGGAAGGTGACTTTCCAGCCGTTGTCGAAGCAGTTGTTGTAGGAGAGAATCCAGGACGCCGTGTAGCCGTCGTATTCGTAGCTGGCGCTGAAGACGTCGGGGCATTCGCCGCCCAATTTGTAGGAGCCGCCCTGCATGACCGCCGAGAGGGGCGTTCCCTTGCCCATGAACCATTGGAGAAGATCGAGCAGGTGGACGCCCTGGCCGGTGACCATTCCGCCGGAGTAGTCCCAGTACCAGTTCCATTGAATGGCCCGGCGGGGATCGAAAGGGCGTTTGGGGGCGGGGCCGAGGAAGAGATCCCAATCGAGTTCGCCTTGAATCGTGACGTTCGGATTCAAGGGGGCGACGTTCCAGTACCATTGCGCGCGCACCAGGGTTACGTCGCCCAAGACGCCCTGATCAATCAGTTGTTTGGCTTCGATGCACATGGGGGCGCTGCGGCGCTGCATGCCCACCTGGACGATGCGGTCGCTTTGGCGGACGGCCTGAATGATGCGGACGCCTTCTTCGATGGAGTAGGTCATGGGCTTTTCGACGTAGACGTCTTTGCCGGCCGCGACGGCGTCGATCAGCTGCGTTCCATGCAGATGTTCGGGGGTGGCGATGATGACCGCGTCGAGGTCTTTCATTTCGAGAAGGCGTCGGTGATCGACGAATACCTGGGCGTTCTCGCCGGCGATTTGCTTGCCCCGGTTGCGTTTGGGTTCGTAGGCGTCGCATACGGCGGCGAACTCGGCGTTGGGTTCAATATTTTGTGTGAGCGCCATGAGATGGCAGCCCCGGCCGCCGCATCCGATCAGACCGATGCGGATTTTTTCGTTGGCGGCGAGGATTCGGCGCGGCTGGGTCAGCGCGGCAGCGGCGAGGGCAACGCCCGATTGGCGGGCTTTTTTCAGAAAACTGCGTCGGTTGAATGGATTGGCTGGCATTGGAGTTCCTCCCCGGATCGTTTGGTTTAGGCGATTCAATTGATTGCTATGATGATGATTGTCGGGAACAATTGCTTTTCTTTCAATGTGACAAGGCTTTTTTTTCATTATGACAAGAATGTTCAAAACGCCGGCCGCGGATGCGCGCCGATCAAGTTATTATTTCATAGGGCGGCGCGGTTTGCCAGTAAGGCGACAGAATTTGAAATTTGGGATGTTCGCGTAAAAAAAGGAATGATATGGAGCGGCGTTGTGTATGGGCGGAGAAACGCCCGCGGACTTGGAATCGAGATGAATTGCAATAAGCTGGGTGGATAATAAGGCATACTGATTTTGTTGGCCGAAAGGATGTCAAATTGAGCGGTTTTGGATGGATATGGCTTCTGTTTTTGAGTCTGGTTTTGTTGAAATTGGTCATGGCGCATGGATTGGAATGGCTCAACCGGCGAAGTCTGGCGGCGGCCGCGGCCCATCCCGAGGGAACGCCGGCCGGTAATTTTACGCCGGATGAGATCGCTAAAACCGTAAAGTATACGGAGGCCAAGAGCGTCTTTTCGCAGATTTCGACGACCTATTCGGATGCGGTTCTGGTCATTTTTTTGGCGGTGGGCGTTTTTCCGTGGATCTATTCAACGAGCCTGGGAGCGCTGGGCGAATCGGCG
The DNA here is from genome assembly GCA_016934335.1 of Candidatus Omnitrophota bacterium. Classification (GTDB taxonomy): domain Bacteria; phylum Hinthialibacterota; class Hinthialibacteria; order Hinthialibacterales; family Hinthialibacteraceae; genus JAFGTC01. The sequence goes on from JAFGTC010000191.1 coordinate 4,912, forward strand.
TGGGCGGAGGCGGCGTTTTTGTTCGCCGCGGGAATCCTGCTGAGCGCGGCGGAACTGCCGCTGGACTGGTACAGCCAGTTTCGGCTGGAGGAGCGTTTTGGCTTCAACAAGACGACGATTTCGCTGTGGCTGCTCGATATGCTGAAAGAGTTTCTGTTGAGTTTGATCCTGTTGTATCCGCTGCTCGTTCTGGTGCTCAAGATCGTCGAATGGACGGGCGCCGCATGGTGGATCTGGGCGTGGTTGACGCTGACGGTTTTTTCGCTGGTCGTTTCGATTCTCGCTCCCATTTTCATTCTGCCGCTGTTCAACCGGTTTACGCCGCTGCCCGAGGGGGACTTGCGCGATTTGCTCGAGCGGCTCGCGCGGAAAGCGGGGATTCAATTTCGAACCATCGAGGTGATGGACGGCAGCCGGCGCAGCACGCATTCCAACGCCTTCATGACGGGCATCGGGCGGTTTCGCAAGATTGCCCTGTTCGATACGCTGCTGGATCAGCTGGCCCATGAAGAGGTGCAGGCGGTTTTGGCGCATGAAATGGGGCATTTGCGAAAGAAGCATATCGTGAAGCAGTTTCTTTTTTCGAGCGTCAAAAGTCTGCTGGGGCTTTATCTGGTCTCGCTTCTGTTGAATCAATCCTGGCTGGTTGAGCCTTTCGGATTTCAAACGGGCCAGCTGGGGCCCGCCTTGTTGATGATCGGCGTGTTTGCGTCGCTGATTTTGTTTTGGCTGAATCCCCTAATGAATTCGTTGAGCCGAAAGTACGAATATGAAGCGGATCGGTTTGCAGTGGAAATTTTGGAAAAATCGTCTCCGCTGATCGGTGCGCTGCACAAACTGCATAAGGAAAATTTGAGCAATCCGACGCCTCACCCCTGGTACAGCGCTTTTTACTATTCGCATCCAACCCTGTATGAACGGGAGCAGGCGATGAAGAGAATCAGAGCGGCGTGAAAGCGGCGGGTTAATCTTTGTCCTTAGGATTTTCGATCGGGGGATCGATTTGGACGAAGGTTCGCTTTTTTTGGGCTTCGGCGCAATTGGCGCATTTACTCTGGCCGGTCAATTCTTTTTTGATTTGGCGATAGGCCAGGCGCGCGCAGGCGGCGACGATCAGAATGACGATGATCATTTGCCAATCCATGGCATCTCTCCTTACCCCAAGCCGATTATACAGCCAATCCGGCAGGTTAGGAACACTGCTCCATAGGCCGGGACGGTCATGTGAACGAACATGAACGAGGCCCAGCCCCAGAAATTCGTTTCGCGTTTCATGGCGGCCGGGGTCGCGCCCCTTGGACAGCTATCGCTTCGAGATCCGTCTGCGCCGCGATCGTTATCCTTTTCGGGTTGTTGATCTTTTCTTTCTTGATTCAGTCGGTTCGGGTTTGAAGCGGGCATGACTTCAGCGCGTCCGTATGAGGCATCAGGCACTCGCCGGAAGGTTCGCAGAGAGGGCAGGGGGCGTCCCCTTCGCAGACGTCTCCGGCGTTTTTGATGTTTTGGGATAATTCCTGGATAAAATCTTTTTTGGAAAGCAGGATGCGCAAAAATCGAATCAGCGCTTTGGAGGATTCTTCGCTGAGGAGATGTTCGATTTTGCAGGCGTCCGCCCGCGCGATATCCGGATCCATGCCGAGTACGTTTTCAAAAAAGCAGGTCAGCAGCACGAAGTTGTGTTCAATGGTGCGGGCCAGGGAATTGCCTTCTTCGGACAGCAGCAGGAAGCGGTTGGGATCTTCTTCGACAAGACCTTTTTCCTTGAGATGAGAAAGCGCCAGCGAAGCTGCGCCGCGGGAGATGTTCATCAAGCCGGCGACATCGGTGACGCGGGCGTAGCCCAGTTCGCTGCGCAAATGGTCGATGGCCATGAGGTAATGAGCGACGGAATGGGATACCTTGTTCTCGTCGAACGCCCGCCAATAGGTTGAATCGTTGGTCATCTGGCTCATGGAAAATTTTCCTTTCTCGGGATAGTGAATCCTATCCGAATTAGTTTACTAGATTCAACCTATTTATCCCATGTAAAGTAAAATGTTTCTTGTATTAATCGTTGTTAAGTAAACATAACACTTGCTTGACTGGATTGCGAGGGGAACGTTTTTGGTTAGGGAATTTTGGAGGGGATGACGGGTGCGATGAATGGGAGCAGGCGGGGAAAATCAATAGCGGTTTTGTCGTTGTAGACGCCGTAAATCAAAGAGTCGAACGAAAGAATCAGCATTTTGCCAAGGTATTTATCGGCGCCGGCGAAGCGCTCGACGTTGTCCGGGATGGAATCGGGCCATGGGAAGGAGGCTTGGCCGCCGACGGCTTGGGTGAATTGATCGAAGACGGCGCGGGCTTGATCGGGCGCGGGGCGGTTTACTACGAACAGGCAGGCGGTGGAGGAGGCGATGTTGTATTGGGCGCTCATAACGTCGTCTAAAAAGCGGTAGCCTAAGAAATCCTGAGCAGTGTAGAGTTCGGTGTTTTTGATCCGGTTTTGGACGGGCAGCTTATCGAGCAGTTTCGGGTAGGCGTCCGGCCCGGCCAGTTTTTGGTCGAGCCATTGGGCGAAGCGCTCCAGGGCTTGCAGGGTTTGCGGCTTCTCATCGTCGCCCATGAGGGATATGTAGAAGCGGTTTTTCCAGATGACGACCAGGGGGCCGACGCGGTATCCCTGGGTTCCCCAGGGGCGGAAGTCTTCGCCGGGATGGCGGCTGGACGAGTAGACTCCGAAGCCGCCTTCGACGGTTTCCTGATCGTAGACGTCGAGGGCGATGTTGAGAGATTCGTCTTGTTTATGCTGAAAGCGGGCGTGCATCAGTTGGTGAAATCCCAGGTTGAGGTAGAAGGGGGCGGCCCCGTTGATAATTTCAAAGAGATTGTCAGGCGAATAGAATTCGGGGCCCTCGACCAGCGACCACGGTTCGATTGCGTCCGCAGGGGGGAGCAGGTCGCGGGCGGAGAGCGTTTGGAGATCCGGCGAATCGGAGGCGTTTTGGGCGAAGGCCCCCGGCGCGCCGCCGAGCAGGGCGCCGAGGGTCAGGAAGATAAGAAAAAAGAAGAAACGTTTCATCATAGTTTTTTAAATGTTTTCATGCTAAGAGATAATCGGCTTCCAACAGGCCGTCGCGCACGGGCCGCTGGTGGGGGCAGGCCTGCAAGCAGTGGCCGGGGCAGTCTTTGCAGACGGAGGCGCAGCGTTCGGCCGGGAGGTCGGCGTAGAGGCGCATTGCTTCTTTTTCCATTTTATAATATTTGAAGTACATGCAGAAGCGCATGATGTCGGCGACGGCGACGTGGTGGGGGCAGGAGGGTTCGCAGGTGGAGCAATAGCGGCAGTAGTCGTGATCGACGGCCTGCGCATAGCGGCGCAGGAGTTGGTCTTCGGCCCGGCCGAATTGTTTGAGAACCGCTTCTTTGAATACCTTGATGTCCTGGAAATTGTTGACGGCCACGCAGACGCTGTGGACGCCGGGCTGGGCAAGGGACCAGCGAACGGCGGCCTGGGATTGAGTCAGGCCTTTCTGTTCGAGATCTTTGATTTCTTTTTCTCGTTTGCCCGCCTGGCATTTGAAGGTGATGATGCCGATTTCCTGTTTTTGGGCTTCTTCGAACATTTTTTCCTGGGAGGGCTGCTCCATGAAGTTGAATTTGAATTGAAAGACGTCGAAGACTTTCTTTTCGAGCGCCTTGAGAAGGATTTCATCCCGGTTGCCGCCGTGGGCGGAAATGCCGAGGAAGCCGACTTTGCCGGCTTTTTTTGCTTCTTCGAAGGCTTCGTACTGCGCGCCGTTATCGAGTACGGCGGGATCGTTGACGCAGTGGGTTTTGACGATGTCGATGTAATCGGTCTGCAGTCGTTTGAGGCTGGCGTCAATGCTTTTGAGAAGATCGGCTTTGGAGGTTCGGTCGCTGCACGACCAGCCGGTGAAAAGGATCGCGTCTTTGCGGCGGGTTTTCATAACGCGCCCGACGGCTTCCTCCGCGGCGCCGTGCTGGTAATCCGCGCAGGTATTGATGAGGTTCATGCCGCTGTCGAGGGCTTCCTCCAGGAGGCCGGAATTGTTGAAGCCGTAGGTTCCGAGGCTGACTTCGGAGACTTTCAAGCCGGTTTTGCCCAACGTGCGGTATTTCATTTTCTGCGCCGGGGCGGATTCTTCGGCTTCGGATTGCAAGGGGGCGGCGGCGGCAAGCCCCAAACCTGCGCCCAATTGAACAAATGATCGTCGATTTAAGGCTTTGGTGGGATCGCTCATGATTTTTCTCCTCTCCCAAGGGCGTTCCAAGGACCGGCGTCTAAGTGAATGGGAAGAAATGTGTTTATAATAGCTGCATTCATTGTAGCCCGAGGCGGTCGAAGGCGTCAATTCATAAGTAAGGGAATCGAAAGATCGGCGGCGAGAACGGTGAGAGAGGATGACGGCGGTTGGAATCGATGAATAGACTGCGTTCTTTTTTTTGCAGAGAAGCGCAAGATCTGCGTGGAAGCGAGCGATGGACTCTCTGGCAGATTGTCGCGCCGGGGGCGATTGTGTTGTTCGCCGTGATCGGGCCGTTGTGGTGCGCGGGGGATCCGTACTGGCTGGCGTTTGAAACCGGATTCCAGGAGTTGATCGCGCGGCGGCACATCGATCCGGGATTGTCGATGACGCACGGTTTGTCGACATTGAATAATCTGGGGCCGGAGGCGACGCCCCATTCCACACATCCGCCGCTGCTGCAACTGACGATCGCCGGGCTGTATAGCTTGTTCGGGGAATCGGAGGCGGCCGCCCGGATGATTCCGGCGGTCAGCTTCTGGGCGATGTTGTGGGGGATCTGGCGTTTGACGCGGGGATTGTCGAATCATGCGCGGGTGGGGGCGCTGGGGGCGGGCGCCGTGCTGCCGCTGTCGTTTTATGTGGGGCGCATCGTCAATTTCGAGGCGCCGACGCTGGCCTGCATCGTTTTGACGATGGTCTGCGTCGAATCGCTGAATCGGCGCCGCGATGCGCGGGTTTGGGCCGGTCTGATTGTTCTGGCGATCGGGGGGACGCTGATCGACTGGCCGTATCCCTTGTTCGTCATGTGCCTGCTTCTGACGCACTGGCTGCGAATCGACCGGGGGAATGAATACCGAAAAGCGGTTTGGGCGGCCTGGCTGTCGTCGATGGCGGCCGCTTCGTTGTATGTGATGGTCGTTTACGGCGCCGGGGTGATTCAAAACATGGCGCAGCACGCTCAACTGCAGACGGGGGCGATGAACGCCGAGACGGGGTTTCAATGGCCGCCCTTCTTGACTCGCTGGGAGTGGTGGAGTCTGTTGTTTCGGCGTTTGATGCATTATGCGACGCCGGTGTTCAGTCTGACGGGCGCGGTTTGGCTGGTTTGGGGATGCCGGACGGGGGCGGCGCGACGCGCGGCGGGGCATTGGGCGTTGACGCTGTTTGTGTTCTGCGCGGCGTATATCGGGGGATTTTCGCGGGCGTCGCACAATCATTTATGGACGCTTTTCTATGTTTCTCCGCTGCTGGCGCTGGCGTTCGGGCTGGCCGCGGATCGTTTGAAGCCCTGGGCGGCGTATGGGCTGCTGGCGCTGGCGGTCGTCTTCGCCGCGCCGGTGATTCACGATTTGCGGTA